>JBQCHN010000144.1:0-2988 GCA_051954615.1 Mesorhizobium sp.
GGTTTCGACCCGCGACATCGCCGACATCCTGACCGCCGACGGCTTCAGCGTCGCCCGCAACCAGGTCGAGCTGAACCACCCGATCAAGACCATCGGCCTGACCAACGTGGCGATCGCGCTGCATCCGGAGGTCGAGGTGACCGTCACGCTCAACATCGCCCGTTCCGCCGACGAGGCCGAGCGCCAGGCGCAGGGCGAGACGCTGACCACCGCCGAAGCCATCTACGGCGACGACATCAACGACGCCGCCCGGCCGGAGAACTTTTTCGACCCGAACGCCGAGTTCGAGGGCGGCGAAGAGGAATAAGGGAACAGGGCAATAAGGCAGTAGGGCAGCAAACGAACACGTCGCCTGCCCTGCTCACATACTGCCTTACTGCCCTGACGCCCTATTCCCTTCTGTTCACATGTGAACATCTGGACCAAGAACCGGGCCTTCGTGCCCGGTTTTTTTTGTGGTCATGGAACTTTTCAAGCCCTGAGGTTTTGAGGCAGGATTGTGGCAGCGGGGCTGTCACATTGCCTTTTCTCGCGAGGGCGCGGTCATGAACCTGTTTTTGCAACGTATCGTCGAGCGCACCGTGCGCATCGGCAACCTTTCGATCACCGGCCCGAGCGGCACCACCCGGCACTTCGGCGACGGCGACGGTGAGAAGGTCCATCTCGTCATCCATACACACCAAGCAGAGCGGGCGATCATGCTGCATCCCTCGCTTGCGCTGCCGGAAATGTACATGGAACAGCAGATCGACTTCGCCGAAGGCGACGTGCTGTCCTTCCTGCACCTGATCTATCGCAACATCGGCATTTCATGGATCGATTCGAGCTGGGGGAAGCTGCTCAATACGATGCGCCTCAAGGCGCGGCCGTTGCAGCAGTGGAATACGGAACGGCGCTCGAAGCGCAATGTCGAGCGCCACTACGACCTGTCGGGTGAGCTCTACAAACTGTTCCTCGACGACGACATGCAATATTCCTGCGCCTATTACGAGCGTCCCGACATGACGCTGGAAGAGGCGCAACTCGCCAAGAAGCGCCACATCGCCGCCAAGCTGAAGATCAAGCCGGGCCAGACGGTGCTCGATATCGGTTCCGGCTGGGGCGGGCTCGGGCTCTACATCGCCCGCACCTTCGAGACCGATGTGCTCGGCGTCACGCTGTCGACCGAACAGCATCAGGTTTCGACCGATCGCGCCCATGCCGAAGGCCTCGAAAGCAGCGTGCATTTCGAGTTGCGCGACTATCGCGACCTGACCGAGCGTTTCGACCGCATCGTCTCGGTCGGCATGTTCGAGCATGTCGGCGTCAACCACTACAAGACCTACTTCGACAAGTGCGCCCAGCTGCTCAAGCCCGACGGGGTGATGCTCGTGCACACGATCGGCCGGGTCGGGCCGCCGACCACGACCAACGCCTTCATCCGCAAGCACATCTTCCCCGGCGGCTATATCCCCGCGCTGTCGGAGGTGATGCCGCATATCGAGCGCTCAGGCCTGATGGTGACGGACGTCGAGATCCTCAGGCTCCACTATGCCGAGACGTTGAAGGCCTGGCGCGAGCGCTTCATGGCGAAGCGCGAGCAGGTGAAGGCCATCTACGACGAACGCTTCTGCCGCATGTGGGAATTCTATCTCGCCGGCTCCGAGGCCTCGTTCCGCTGGCAGGACCTGGTGAATTTCCAGATCCAGCTCACCCGCCGCAACGACGTGCTGCCGATGACGCGCGACTATATCGGCAAGTGCGAGAAGGCGATCGCCATGCACGAGATGGGCCACAGCACGGTCGAGCCCGCCGCGACGCCGCCCGAAAAGGCGGCACCCGCGGCGAAGGCCGGCGCCAAGGCATCGGGAAAGCCCCGCCGCCGCAAGGTGACCGGCAAGGACTGAGGTCCGCGCTCGGCGCCGCAGCGGCGGCCCCGCATGGACACTTGCCTTTACCTGCCGGGAGACGAATAAGGGACCGTCATACCGGCAGGGTTTCATGGCCTATCTTCTCTACATCGCGGCGGCTGTTGCCGAAATCGCCGGTTGCTTCTCGTTCTGGGCTTGGTGGCGGCTTGGCAAATCGGCCGCCTGGCTGGTGCCTGGAGCGCTGTCCCTGCTCATCTTCGCCTGGCTGCTGGCGCTGACGCCGGCGGACGCCGCCGGCCGGTCCTACGCCACCTATGGCGGCATCTACATCGCCGCCTCGCTGGCCTGGCTCTGGCTGGCCGAAGGCGTGCGACCGGACCGCTGGGACGTGATCGGCGCCGCCGTCTGCATTGCCGGAGCCTCGATCATCCTTCTGGCACCGCGCGGAGCCTGACCCGTGGAATTGCCGGCAGCGCTCAGGCAAGGCGTGGACGCGATGCTGGAGGGCACGCCGCTGGCCGCGCTGAGGACTGCCGGCAAGGCGCTGTCAGACCGTTACCGCGCGGAAGTGCGCGACGGACGCCTGCACATGGCGGACGACCTCGCCGTGAAAGCCTATCTGGCGCAACGGTTGCCGGCGACCTACGCCGCCGTGCGCGCGGCGATCGAGGCGCTGGAAACCGCCCGGCCGGATTTTTCGCCGCAAACCCTGCTCGATGTCGGCGCCGGTCCCGGCACCATGCTGTGGGCCGCCGCCGATGCGTGGCCGGCGCTCGGCCGTGCCGTGCTGCTGGAAGCCAGCGCCCCGGTGCGGACCGCCGGCCAATCGCTTGCCGCCGCCCTGCCCGTCCGCTGCGACTGGCTTTCCGGCGACGCGACGCTTTTTCCGGCTGGCATCCAGCCGGCGGACCTCGTCGCCATCGCCTATGTGCTCGACGAACTGCCGCCGCCCGCCCTACCAAAGCTGGTCGAGCGGCTGTGGGCGCTGACCGCCGACACGCTGCTCATCGTCGAACCCGGCACGCCGGCCGGCTGGCGACGCATGCTGGAAGCGCGCGCGCAGTTGATCGCCGCCGACGCGCATATCCTGGCGCCCTGCCCTCACCACGAGCCGTGCCCGCTCGCCGCGCCCGACTGG
>JBQCHN010000145.1:0-3229 GCA_051954615.1 Mesorhizobium sp.
CATTGCCATCGATATGAAGGGGCCGCGCCGCCCGCCCACGAGGCCGATGGATTCCGCACGGCGCTCGCCGGCCCAGGCCCGCTTGCACGAACTGCTGCGGACCTCGCCGTCGCCTGCGGCTGTTCGCGCGCCGGCCCACGCCCGTTCGCTGCTCGATCCATGGTACGCAAGCGCACAGGAGCCTGCTGCATCCCATCGACATGATCCCCGGCCGTATCGCGCCGCGCCCGCCTATCGTCGATAGGATGATTTCCGTGGCGGCATCAGCCGCCTCGTTCCCACTTTGCGCGAATCATCGGGCAGGGGCGCAGGCGACATGGCCTAACTTGCCGAGCAATGGTCGCCTGGAATCGGTCAAGGATGTCGTGCGCGTAAGAGGGCGTCGATCGAATCGCTGACGATTTCGTCGCCTTGCTCAGGACAGTGGCCATGAACCAGCGCCGGGGTTCGCGCGCCTGCGCTGCCCTGATCTGCAATAGTCGCTGTTGATGGAAACTGGTACGCCCAAGGGAAATCGAACCCCTGTTATCGCCGTGAAGGGGCAAAGAAAAGGCCGATCGGATGGCACTATCAGCCTTCCGTACCTAC
Organism: Mesorhizobium sp.; assembly: GCA_051954615.1. Classification (GTDB taxonomy): domain Bacteria; phylum Pseudomonadota; class Alphaproteobacteria; order Rhizobiales; family Rhizobiaceae; genus Mesorhizobium. The sequence goes on from JBQCHN010000145.1 coordinate 589, forward strand.
ACTTGGCTATGGCCGGCTGTTTGATTCCCGCTATTTTGATGATCCTTGGTGCCGCCGTCGGTGCGATTGTCGGCGGCGACGGAGGGAGCGTATACGGCGCGGCCTTGGGGCTTGCCATTGGCGGGATTGCAATGGTCGTGCTGATCTTCGTGATGTCTATGGCGAAGCGATAGCCGCAGCATGAGCAATCACAGCACCCTGGTGGCGACCGCCACGGCTCGGCAGGAGATCAAAAAGAGCCGCTTTCTCGCGGTCGCAGGGCCGGTTACGGATGAAGCCACGGCGAAGGCCTTCATCGCGGCGAACTCGGATCAGACCGCGAACCATAACTGCTGGGCGTGGCGGATCGGAGAGGCCTACAGGTTCAGCGACGATGGCGAGCCAGGCGGGACGGCCGGCAAACCGATCTTGCAGGCAATCGATGGGCAATCGCTGGATCGTATCGCCGTAGTCGTCGCGCGTTGGTTTGGCGGTGTCTTGCTCGGGAGCGGCGGGCTGATCCGGGCATATGGTGGCACAGCTGCCATGTGTTTGCGGGAAGCTGAAAAGCTACCGCTTGTTGATACGGTCGCGGCGACAGTCACATGCGCCTTCGGCGATCTGGCGCTTTTGCAAGCTCGGCTTGAAGCGCTCCCGGGAGCGCAGGTCCGCGTTCAGTCATTCACCGATACCGGGGCGGAACTGATCCTCTCGGTTCCGAAGGAGGATGCAGACATGGTGGCCGGTATGGTCGCTGATCTGACGAGCGGCCGAGCGGCAATCAAATTCAGCGAATAGCCGTACCTGCCGCAAGCGTCCATAGATCTTACGGAGCAGGCGAGTGGGGGGCGAATTGTCCTGTCTGAAGGATTCGCGCCTCGTTTCTAGGCGATTTTCAGGGATTCGTTTGCCACCGTTCACAGCCGTGCAAAGGCGTATATTCGACTTGTATTTGATCGTGCGAGTTCTTTGGCTCGCTAAGTAGCTGAAACATAAGAAAGAAATTGGTACGCCCAAGGGGAATCGAACCCCTGTTACCGCCGTGAAAGGGCGGTGTCCTGACCGCTAGACGATGGGCGCAGCCAAGCGCGCTTATAGTTGCGTTGAACGCGGCGGGCAACCCCGTGCAGCGCGCTTGTGACGAACTTTTTCGCTGTTACTTGCGACGACGACAGCGCCAGTTCCAGTCGCGCTCGGGGCCGACGTCGACATGTACGGATTCGGTGTGGCAGTAGGTGCCGACGCCGCCACGGCCAGGCATCGAGCGCACGTAGTTCGCCAGGTCCCACTTGCTGACGCCGGGAATCTGGATGTCGGCCGCCGCGCAGTACATATGCAACGAATTCTTGGCGCCACGCGCGCGGCGGTTGCGATTGGGATCGCGATAGCCGGAGGTGACGATCATCTTGCGCCCGTAATGCCCCTCGATGGTCTTCAGCACCCGGACCAGCGAGGGCTTGAGGCAGGCGACGTCGACGCTTTCGGTCTGCTTGAGCAGGCCGTTGGGTGCAAGCCGCGCCATGCCGGCGGCGGAAGCCACCTGGTAGGGGCCGCCTTCGTCTTCGTTGAGATCGACGTCGCTGTCGTCGTCGATGCCCGAGCGGCGCCGAATCTCGAACAGCGCGGTCTGGCGCACGCCGGGCAGGGCGTTTTCGGAACCGAGAGAAACAAGCGACTGCGTGTCCCCGCCGGTGGAGGCAAGCTGGACGATCGGCGTCACCGCTTGGCGCGCTGCATCCGGCTCGATGATCGGCTGCGGCTGGCGTGCCGGTGCCGGAACGATCGGTGTCGGCGCCGCGGCCGCTTTGGCCTTCGCCGGCGACGATCCGAAGAAGGCGGCGAGGAAGGTTTTCTTCGGCTTCACCGGCTCGGCGGCGGGCATCTCGCCAGCTGTGACGTAAACCGCATTGTCGGTTGCCGTTTCCGCCGCGGCGGTCGTCTGCTCGGCCTGCTTTGTCGCAGATGCTTCAACATCGCCGGTGGCGACTTTCTGCGCGGCAATGCTGGTCTCTTCGGCGCTTTGCATTGGAGGCACCAGCGGTTGCGGCGTCGTGCCGGCGATGGATTGCGCCTCGACTGGAGCGGGAATGGCAAGCTCAGCCGGCGTGCCGGGTTTCTGCGTCGGGAAATAAGCGATCTGCTCGGGCAGGGCAGTATCGCCTTCGGCGCTCATCAGCACCTGTGGGCCGCTCGACACCGTCGATTCGCCTGCTTCCGGCTGCGCCGACGCGGCCGCGATATCGCCGGCGGTGGCATTGTAGCCCGGCATTCCGACCGATAGCGACGGATCGTTGACGGCGGTGCAGGAGGCGGCGAGCACGGATAAAAGAGCCGCCAAGACAGCGCGGCGTCCTTCTCGTGCGAGACGCGATCCCGTTGAATTCAATGCGTTTCCCCCTCGCTATCCGCCTCGGATGACCAACGGCGCACCGTTTGCACGGCCGCTTCCGCAAGGTCGTGTTTCCGCGATCGGAAACGAGATCTGTATCAAATCCGCCAGCCTCGACGAAAAACGTCAGCAACACGCGGATAGAGTCAATTTCATGCTTGACCGTGACCATTTCGCCCGCTTTGCGGACGCCGTCAACTCACCACACATTACAGCGTGTTACACGCGCACCTTGACATAGCTGCCGGGTGCGTCGCCCAGTGTCTTGGCGCC
>JBQCHN010000146.1:0-3721 GCA_051954615.1 Mesorhizobium sp.
CAGTTCGAAGGCCGTGCGCTGGCTGGAGATGCGCACCATCGCGAACCCCAGCGCGAATTGGCCGATGAACAGCACGGCGATCAGCCAGTGCAGCAGGATCGCGATCCAGCCGTAGCGGGTGGTGGTGTTGCGGAACAGGGACGCCACAGGTGGGAAACGCCGCCGCAGTGGCATTTCTTCCCGTCTGCCAAGACCCCCTACCACGGCACGATTTCGATCTCCGGCCAATTTGCCGCGCTTGCGCGGCTTTGTCCTCGTGGGTGCGCCGAAACGATCAGCCAGTTCTGTAGCCGTCGCCGTAGCTCGGCATAAAGGCTCGCTGCCTAGCGGATCGTTATACACGATGTCGAGGAAGCGCGTTGCCCCTCGAACGGCAGGCCGGAATGGCTGAGAGAGCCCATCGCTTTCTTGACTGCGATTCGGAGCTGCCCGACTATCCGATTCGCTCGGCGGGTCCGACGAAAACGGCGTCCACGTCGCCCTATGCGTCGGGCCGATCCGTTTCCTGGATGGCGGAGAGCTTCCACTCCTTGCCGTCGCGACGTACGAAGGTCCACAATTCCGTCGTCTCGCTCGGCGCCGTTTCGTCGCCTTCCAGCACCTTGCCGGTGGCTCGGTCGCGCATCAGGTCGACCGATTCGTAGCGGAAGGCCGCCGTGGCATAGTCCTCGCCGTCTTCGTGCCAGGCTTCGGCGATATCGGCTTGCAGCAACCTGACGCCGCTGACGTCGTTGCGCACCCCGCTCTTGGCGTTATCCGCGAGTTCCTCGGAAAAGAAGGAGACCATTTCGGGCGTGCACAGGCGCCGCAGCGCCGTGTGGTCCTCTTCCGCGAAGGCTGCCTGCACCTTGCCTAACAGGCGCTCGAACGTATCGAGGTCGGCTTGGCCGAGTTCGATATCCTGCGAGGAAGGCGGGGCGGCGCCGCCGAAGCCGGGGATGGCGAACGATCCGGCGCGACCGCTGGCATGTCCGGGCCGGCTTGCCGACCTTTCGTCGGCCTGCTCGCGGGCATGCGCGTTTCGCCCGAAAATATCGGCGCTGCCGCTGCCGGGCTCCTGCTGCCTGAAGCCGGGGCCGCCCGCCGTGGCCGGGGTGGAGCGCGAACGGAAAAAGCGCAGCGCCAGCATGACGACGAGACCGACCAGAAGAAGCTGGACGAGGAAGCCAAGCATGCCGGCCATGCCGCCGAAGCCGTAGCCGAGCAGCATGCCGAGAAGCCCACCGATCAGCATGCTGCGCATCAACGAGCCGCCCAGGCCGCCGAACAGGCCGGGCCGTTGTTGTGCTGCGCCCGTCTGCTGGCGGGTAGCGGCGTTGGGTGCGGTCGTCGGGCTCATCGAGCGCTCGACAGGCCGTGCCGCGTTCGGTGCCGTGGGTGTCGCCGGCGCCTGCTGGAAGGTGCGTGAGCCGCGGCTGCCGAAGCTGCCGCCGCGACGGGCTTCGGCGAAGTCCGTCGATACCATTGTGAAGGCGACCATCAGGGCGCCCAGCAGGGCGAATGCGCGCGATTTTCCAGAGAGCATCGGATCCTTTTCTCCAATGACCCGCTCCGGAATGGTGCGCAAGCGGGCCCGATCAAAGCGGTCCGACATCACGAACGCTTGGTGGCGCGTACGTCAGAGGGGCCCGGCCCGCGCGCGCAATGTATGAAGTGTTCGCCGCGCCCGCAAGCGGCGAACAAGGTGAGGACCGAAATGTCGCAGAATCCCGCGCGCGTCGCCCCTTTGGGAGGAAGGCTACGCCCGTAGCACGCCGCCGGTCTGCTTGGCGACGTTGTCGACGATCTTCTTCGCCAGCGCCTCGAAATCCTCGTCGGTCAGCGTGCGCTCGAGCGGCTGGATCGACACTTCGATGGCGATGGACTTCTTGTCCGGCCCCAGCGCCGCACCCTGGAACACGTCGAAGACATTGACGCCGGTCACCAGCTTCCTGTCGGCGGCGGCTGCTGCCTTGCTCAGCGCGCCGGCCTCGACCGTGCGGTCGACCACGAAAGCGAAGTCGCGCTTGACTGCCTGGAAGGCGGACAAGTCGAGCCTCGGCTTGGTCTTGGTCGGCTTGGCCTTCGGTTCGGGAATGGCGTCGACATAGACCTCGAAGCCGCAGAGCGGGCCGGCGACGTCCAGCGCTTCCAGCGTCTTGGGATGGAACTCGCCGAAGTGGCCGAGCACGACCTTCGGCCCGAGCTTGATCAGACCCGAACGGCCGGGATGATACCAGTCCGGCGCGCCGGGCTCGATCTGCAACCGGTCCACCGGCGCGCCGCAAGCTTCCAGCGCCGCGATGGCGTCTGCCTTGGCGTCGAATACGCCGACGGGAGCCGCGTTGCCGTCCCAATGGCGGCCGGCGCCGGTCAGCCCGGCGGTGCCGCGCCGAACGCCGGCGGCAACGCGCCGCTGACCTTTGGGCGTGTCGCTTTCATAGGTGCCCGAAACTTCGAACAGCGCTACGTCGCCATAGCCGCGGTCGGCGTTGCGCTGCGCGGCGGCGATCAGGCCGGGCAGCAGCGAAGGCCGCATGTCCGACATGTCGGCGGCGATCGGATTGGCGAGTTTCAGCGCCGGCTGGCCGCCGCCGAACAACTCGGCGTGTTTGGCCGGAATGAACGACCAGCTGACGGCCTCCATCATGCCGCGCACGGCGAGCGCCCGCTTGGCGGCGCGGGTGCGCACCTGCAACGTGGTGAGTATCCTGCCGTTCACCGCGTCGTGGCCCGCGAGCGGACGCGGATGGATTTCGTCAACACCGTGGATGCGCATGACTTCTTCCACGAGGTCGGCCTTGCCGTCGACGTCCGGCCGCCAGCTCGGCACGGTGACGTCCACCACCTCCTTGCCGTCCTCCTTCGGCTCGAAGCCGAGGCGCTTGAGGATATCGAGGCTTTCGGCACGCGGCACGTCTAGGCCGGTCAGCCGTTTCACTTCCGCCAGCGGGAAGGAAACCACCTTGCGCTCGATTTCCGTCCGTCCGGCGGTGAATACCTCGGAAGGCTCGCCACCGCACAAATCCATCACCATGCGGGTGGCAAGCTCGATGCCCGGCCGGTTGAAGGCCGGGTCGATGCCGCGCTCGTTGCGATAGCGCGCGTCGGTGACGATGCCGAGCGAGCGGCCGGTGCGGGCGATGGCGAGCGGCTCCCACACCGCCGCCTCGATCAGCACGTCGGTGGTCGTCTCGTCGCAGCCGGAATGCTCGCCGCCCATGACGCCGGCGATGGATTCCACGCCGTTGTCGTCGGCGATGACGCACATGGCGGGCGTCAGCCTGTAGGTGCGGCCGTCGAGCGCCAGCACCTCGTCGCCAGCGTTCGCGCGCCGCACGACGAGGTTGCCGGCGACCTTCTTGGCGTCGAACACATGCAGCGGCCGGCCGCGGTCGAAGGTGATGTAGTTGGTCATGTCGACCAGTGCGTTGATGGGGCGAAGGCCGATGGCGATCAGCCGCTGCTGCATCCATTTCGGCGACGGCCCGTTCTTCACGCCCACTACGCGCCGCAGCGCGAAGGTGTGGCAAAGGTCCGGCGCCTCTATTGTAACCTCGACCGGGCAGGAGCCCTTGCCCGGCACGGTTTCCACCGGCGCGGTCTTCAGCGTGCCGAGGCCGGAGGCGGCGAGGTCGCGGGCGATGCCGTGCACGCCGGTGGCGTCCGGTCGGTTCGGCGTCAAGTTTATCTCGATCACCGGATCGTCGAGATGGGCATAGGCAGCGAAGGAGGTGCCGAC
>JBQCHN010000147.1:0-2776 GCA_051954615.1 Mesorhizobium sp.
AGCGCCTCACTAAGAGTGGTGGGTTTCGCGTAACGCGTCACGCTCTGCCTTCCCGTCGCTCCTTCCCTCGCAAGGAGCTGCCGGTACGTGGCCGGCAATTCATTTGTATACGAATGATATCAAGCCGCTCGCCATTGTCAAAGACAACCCGCGCGAGCACGTTCCGGATTCGGCGGGTTGACGCGGCGCGCCATCTGGTCAAGTTTCGACCGCCGCCGGCGGCTGGACCGGCATCCACACGGGACAGGAGTCTGGCTTGGCCGGGGAAGCGCTGATCGTCATCGACCTGCAAAACGATTTCTGCCCCGGTGGCGCGCTGGCGGTGGCCGGCGGAGACGAGATCGTGCCGCTGGTCAACGACCTGATCCGCCATGCCGACCACGTTGTCATGACGCAGGACTGGCATCCGGCCGGCCATTCGAGCTTCGCTTCCAGTCACTCCGGCAGGCAGCCCTTCGAGACCATCGACATGCCCTACGGGCCGCAGACGCTGTGGCCGGATCACTGCATCCAGGGCAGCGCCGGCTCGGATTTCCATTCCGGTCTCGCCTGGACCAAGGCGGAGCTTGTCATCCGCAAGGGTTTCAGGGCCACCATCGACAGCTATTCGGCTTTCTTCGAGAACGATCACAAGACGCCGACCGGGCTTGCCGGCTACTTGCGCGAGCGCGGCATCGGCGCCATCACCTTCGCCGGGCTGGCGACCGATTTCTGCGTCGCCTATTCGGCGCTCGATGCCGTCGCTCAAGGCTTCGAGGCAACCGTGCGGCTGGACGCCTGCCGCGGCATCGACCTGAACGGCTCCGTGGAGGCGATGCTGAACCGCATGCGCGAGGCCGGAGTGCGGCTGGCTTGAAGAAATCCGATTTTTTGGGGGACGCAGTGCATCTGGCAAGAATTCTGACGGCTGCGGTTCTTTTGTGCCTCGCCGCCGAACCGGCATGGGCGGCCGAAGCGCTGCCGGGCGCCACCATGTCTTTGTGGTGGGCGCTGCCGTTCGCGGGACTGCTCCTGTCCATCGCAACGGGACCGCTGCTTTTTCCACATGTGTGGGAGCATCACTACGGCAAGATCGCCGCCGTCTGGGCCGTGCTGGTGGTGGCGCCGCTGGCCTTCGCCTTCGGCCCGCATCTGGCGACCGAAGCGGTGCTGCACGCGCTGCTCACCGAATACATGCCCTTCATCATCCTTCTGTTCGCGCTGTTCACCATCGCCGGCGGCATCCTTGTCGCCGGCAACATCCACGGCACGCCGCTCACCAATGCCGGGCTTTTGCTGATCGGCGCGCTGATGGCCTCGGTGGTGGGCACCACCGGCGCCTCGATGATCCTGATCAGGCCGATCATCCGCGCCAACGACAACCGGCCCTTCAATGCGCATGTCGTGGTGTTCTTCATCTTCCTCGTTTCCAACATCGGCGGCTCGCTGACGCCGCTTGGCGACCCACCGCTGTTCGTCGGCTTCCTGCGCGGCGTCGATTTCTTCTGGACCACCGTCCACATCCTGCCGGACACGCTGTTCGTCGGCGGCGTGGTGCTGGCAGCGTTCCTCGTGCTCGACACGATTCTGCACCGGCGCGAGGGTGGCCGGCCGAAGGTGAAGGACCCGACGCCGGATTCGAAGGTGCGCGTGCGCGGCCTGCCGAACCTGCCGCTTCTGGCCGGCGTCATCGCCGCCATCCTGCTTTCGGCATACTGGAAGCCGGGCGTCAGCGTTTCGGTCTACGGCGTCGCACTGGAATTGCAGAATCTTGTGCGCGACGCGCTAATCCTGCTGCTGGCGCTCGCTTCGCTCGCCGTCTCGCGCAAGGAATACCGCGAGGCGAACGGCTTCAACTGGGGGCCGATCGCCGAGGTGGCGAAGCTGTTCGCCGCCATTTTCGTGTGCATCGTGCCGGTGGTGGCGATCCTGCAAGCAGGGCATGAAGGAGCGCTCAGGCCGCTGGTGGCGATGGTGACCACCGCCTCGGGCGGACCCAACGACCTCGCCTACTTCTGGCTGACGGGGGCGCTGTCATCCTTCCTCGACAACGCGCCGACCTATCTCGTCTTCTTCGAGCTGGCAGGCGGCGATGCGCAACACCTGATGACGGACATGGCAACGACGCTGGCGGCGATCTCGGCCGGCGCCGTCTTCATGGGCGCCAACACCTATATCGGCAACGCGCCGAACTTCATGGTCTACGCCATCGCCCGCCAGCGCGGCGTGAACATGCCAAGCTTCTTCGGCTACATGGCGTGGTCGGGTGTGGTGCTGATCCCGACCTTCATCCTGTCGAGCTGGATCTTCTTCGACTGAGGTTGCCTATCTGGCCGCCTCGGCGGCGGCGCGGATGGCATCCATGTTGGCGCGATAGGCAGCTGCGGTGCCGCCCTTGAAGACGGCGGACCCGGCGACGAAGGTATCGGCGCCGGCACTGCTGAGAAGCGGCGCCGTCTCAGGCGACACGCCGCCGTCGATCTGGATGCGGATCGGCCGGTCGCCGATCATTGCCTTGACGCGCTTCACCTTGTCGATCATCGCGGGAATGAAGGCCTGGCCGCCGAAGCCCGGATTGACGGTCATGATGAGGATCAGGTCGAGCCGGTCGAGGACGTATTCGACGGCGCTCTCCGGCGTTCCCGGATTGAGCGATACGCCGGCCTTCTTGCCGAGGTTGCGGATCGTCTGGAGCGAGCGGTCGAGATGCGGGCCGGCCTCGGCATGCACCGTCATGCCGTCGCAGCCGGCATCGGCGAAGGCGGCGAGATAGGGATCGGCCGGCGCGATCATCAGG
>JBQCHN010000148.1:0-9355 GCA_051954615.1 Mesorhizobium sp.
GGTCACGCTGACGGGGCCGTCGCTGCTTGCCGTGCTGGTGGTCGTCGTTCTGGTCAACGTGCCCGGCTACGCCCGCATCATCCGCACGCAGACGCTGGTGCTCAAATCGGCCGAACACGTCATGGCCGCGCGCTCCATGGGAGCGGGCACCGCGCGCATCCTCGCCGTCCATATCATGCCCAACGTCATCGGTCCGATCCTGATCCTGGCCTCGATGGACATTCCCGTCGTCATTGCAATCGAGGCCGGCTTGAGCTTCCTGGGCCTTGGCGTACGGCCGCCGCTGCCGAGCTGGGGCTCGATCCTGAACGACGGCTTCGTCAACATCCGCGATTCCTACTGGATCGTGGTTGCCGGCGGCTTGCCGATCGTGCTCACCACGCTCGGCTTCACCTTCCTCGGCGAGACGCTGCGCGACGTGTTCGACCCCAGGCTGAAGGCGCGCGCATGACGGTCCTCGACGTCAAGGATCTGAGCGTCGACTTCGCCACCGAGGGCGGCACCCTCCAGGCGCTCAGGAAGGTCAACCTCACCGTACCGGCGAACAGGATCGTCGGCGTGGTCGGCGAATCCGGCTGCGGAAAGTCCACCCTGATCAATGCCATTCTCGGCCTGCTCGCCGACAATGGCGACGTGACGTCCGGCCATATCCTGTTCGAGCACGGGCAGGATCTCACGCGACTGGACGGCAACGGGATGCGCGCCCTGCGCGGCCTGAAGATCGCCACGGTCTTCCAGGACCCGATGGGCGCACTCAATCCCGTCCTCTCGGTCGGCCGGCAGATGCGCGATATCCAGTACCGCTCCGGCCTGTCGCGCAAGGAAAAGGACGAGCGTTCCGTCGCCATGCTGCGAAAGGTGCGGATTCCCGACCCGGACCGACGGCTCGCCCAGTTTCCGCACGAGTTCTCCGGCGGCATGAAGCAACGTATCGCGATCGCGATGGCGCTACTGATGGAACCGTCGCTTTTGATCGCGGACGAACCGACGACGGCGCTCGACGCCACGCTCGAAGTGGCGATCATCGAACTGCTGAAGGAATTGCAGCAGCAGATCGGCTGCTCGGTGCTTTTCATCTCGCACCATCTCGGCGTGATCGCGGAGCTCTGCGACGAGATGATCGTCATGTATGCCGGCGAGGTCGTCGAACGCGGCTCGACGCGCGACATCTTCCACAACGCCAGGCATCCCTATACGCGCAAGCTGCTCGCCTGCGACCCGGCGAGGCTGTCGCAGCGCGAGGCGCGGCTGCCGACGATCCCGGGAACGTTGCCCGACCTGCGCAAACGCCCACAGGGTTGCGTGTTCCAGGCACGCTGCGAGTTCGCCGACGAAACCTGCTCGGCCATGCCTCCGGATGTCACCGTCGGCGAGGCTCACGCCGCCCGTTGCTGGCATCTCGATGAAATCGCGGGGGCCATCGCATGACGGCAGAACCGCTGCTTTCCGTTTCGGACCTGCGCGTACGCTTCCGCATCGGCGGCGTCATCAGCGCCCTGGCGGGCCACCGGATCGAGATCGAAGCCGTCGCCGGGGTCGGATTCACGCTGGAACGTGGACAGACCTTCGCTCTGGTGGGCGAGTCCGGGTCCGGCAAGACGACGCTGGCGCGCGCGGTCAACGGCCTGCAGCCCGTTGCCGGCGGATCGATCCGCTTCGAAGGCCGGGAATTGCAAGACCTGCCGCAAGCGGACTGGAAGCCTTTGCGCCGCAAGATGTCGATGATGTTCCAGGATCCGGTCGGCTCGCTTTCGCCGCGGCTCAGCGTGCGCTCGCTGCTGGCGGAACCCTTCGCCATCCATGGCCTGTCCGGCCGCAGTCTCGAAGCCGAGGTGGAGCGCCTGCTGGCAATCGTGGGACTGCCGAAAGATTTCGCGGAGCGCTATCCGCACCAGCTTTCCGGCGGCCAGGCCCGCCGTGTCGGCGTCGCCAGGGCCGTCGCGCTCGATCCCGACCTGATCATAGCGGACGAGCCCACCGCCGGGCTCGACGTATCCGTGCAGGGTGAGGTGCTCAACCTGCTCAACGACCTGCGCGACCGCATGGGCCTGTCGATGCTCATCATCACGCATAACCTGCACGTGGTGCGTCAGATCGCCGATCGCATGGCGGTGATGTATCTCGGGCGCTTCGTCGAGGAAGGCGAGACGGAAGCGATTTTCCAGGCGCCGCATCACCCCTACACGGCCGCCCTTCTGTCGGCCAATCCCGAGCCGGATCCGGACAAGGTCCACAACCGTATCGCCCTGCCCGCCGAGGTGCCGTCGCTGCTGGACCGGCCGGCGGGCTGCGAGTTCCACACCCGCTGCCCGTTCGCACAGGATTTGTGCGCGACGAGCGTGCCGGCGCCGTCCGTTATCGGGTCGAGCAGGCTGACCTGCCATTTCCCGCTCAACACCGGTCTGTCCGCCGTCGCATCGAACGCGGCCAACTAAGAGGATGTGAAAGAATGAAGGATATTCGCGTGGTCACCGATTTCCCGCGCAAGGTGCGCGAGATCGAGAACCTGTGGATTCCGATGCCGGACGGCATCAGGCTCGCAGCCCGCATCTGGCTTCCGGAAGACGCGGAAGCCGATCCCGTCCCCGCCATTCTCGAATACCTCCCCTATCGCAAGCGCGACGGAACGGTGGAGCGCGATGCGCTGACCCATCCCTATTTCGCCGGGCACGGCTATGCCGGCGTGCGCGTCGACATGCGCGGCACCGGCGACAGCGAAGGCATATGCAAGGGCGAATACCTCAAGCAGGAGCAGGACGATTGCCTCGCCGTCATCGAATGGCTGGCCGCACAACCCTGGTGCTCCGGCGCTGTAGGCATGATCGGCATCAGTTGGGGCGGCTTCAATGGACTGCAGGTCGCCGCCCGCCGTCCGCCGTCGCTGAAGGCCGTGATCTCACTCTGCTCCACCGACGACCGCTACAATGACGACGTCCATTATCTGGGCGGCGCGCAGATGTGCGACAATCTGATGTGGGGCACCACCGCATGGGCCATCGCCATGACGCCGCCCGACCCACTGATCGTCGGCGAGAACTGGCGCGAGTTGTGGGAAGGCCGCCTCAACGGCAACGGCATCTGGATGCAGGACTGGTTCGAACACCAGCGCCGCGACGACTTCTACAAGCACGGCTCGATTTGCCAGGATTATTCCGATGTCGAGGTGCCGGTCTATGCGGTCGGCGGCTGGGCGGACGGCTATCCGAACCCGATCTTCCGGATGCTGGAGAAGCTGCCGGGCATACGCAAGGGCCTGATCGGCCCGTGGGGTCACAAATATCCGCACTTCGCCATGCCCGGACCGCGCATGGGCTTCCTGAAGGAATGCCTGCGCTGGTGGGACCAGTACCTTAAGGGCATCGACACAGGCATTGCCGATGAGCCGATGCTGCGAGCCTGGATGCAGGAGCCCGCGGCACCAGCGGCCTTCTATAGCGAACGTCCCGGCCGCTGGGTCGCTGAAGCGTCATGGCCGGGACCGGGTGTCGGCGAACGCTCGCTTGCCCTGTCGCCGGGCCGGCTCGCCGATGCGGGCAGCGACGCCATACTGACGATCTCCTCGCCGGAAACGGCCGGTCTGTCGTCCGGTTCATGGTGCGGCTACGGCGTCGTTCCCACCCTGCCGATCGACCAGCGCATGGAAGCCGGCAACTCGCTTGTGTTCGAAACCCAGCCGCTAGAGGAAGCGGTCGAAATACTCGGCTTTCCGGAATTCGAGGTGACGCTCGCTTCGGACAAGCCGGTCGCGCTCCTTTGCGCCACCCTGTCGCTCGTGCTGGAGGACGGCGCCGCTTCGCGCGTCAGCTACGGCATCCTGAACCTCACGCACCGGCACGACGATCTCGACCTTGAGCCGATGACGCCCGGCAAGCCCGAGACGATCCGCATGAAACTGCGGTGTTGCGGGCAGCGCTTCGAGAAGGGCCAGCGCATCCGGCTCGCCATCGCCACCGGCCATTGGCCGATCGTCTTTCCGGGACCCGAGAAGGCCACGCTGTCGATCCATTGCGCGGGAAGCAGGCTGGTCCTGCCCGTCCGCAAGCCGCAGCCGGCGGATGCCACGCTCGCAGAGTTCGGCGGTCCGGAGAGCGCGCAGCCGATGGCACAGGAGGTCATCAAGGCCGGCGAACCTTTCCGGCGCGAGGTGACGACGAACCAGATCACCGGCGAGACCAGATACCTGCTGACCAGCGACAGCGGCACCGTGCGGCACCCGCATACCGGCATGATCCTGTCGGCCAGGGAGACGCAGGACTTCGTCGTCCACCCCGACGATCCCAACACGGCGCTAGGCACCGTGACCTGGGAGAAGTCTTATGTGCGGGGCGACTGGAACGTCCGGCTTTCCGTGTCGGCGACGGTGCGTGCCCTGCGGAACGTCTGGCGCATGGAAACCCGACTCATCGCCCATACCGGCGACGAAGTGGTCATCGACCGCGAGGAGGTCAAGGAATTCCCGCGCGACATGAATTGAAGCCTTTACCAGTTCGCTGCGCCGGAAGCCCGCTTCGGCCGGCTTGACTGGTGCCTTGGGTTCGTTCCATCGAAAAGGCCGGCAAATGCCGGCCTTTTTCCTTGGGCGCTTCAACAATCGGCTGGAGCAGGAGCCGGCTAGAGGTCGGGCAATTGCCCGAACCATTCCCAAAGGTAGGCGGCAAGTCCGCAGTCGACATGGACGCGCAGCCGGTTGCGTGCGCCGTGGCGATAGACGACCGCATTGACGCCGGCGAACAGCATGGCCGCCGAGGCAGACGTCGTTTCCGGGCTCAGCGTCGCAGCACGGGCGATCACGCTGTCGACGCCTTCCCCCTCGGCCTCAAAGACATGCAGGGCGGCGTCCATGCGCGTCACGGCGAAGCCTTCGCCATGCCAGCCCGGCTCGACGGAGAACGGCTTCGACGAGACGGCAAGCAGGCGGTCGCGCGCAACGCGGACCTGCCATGCCGCCCCTTTGGCCAGCGCCAACGCGCCAACGCCCTGCCCTATCAGGCCGGACGCCCGGTTCCACGCGTCGAGGTCGCCGCTGACCAGAAGCTGGTGGAGGTCGGCGACACTGCGCACGGTGAGGCCCGCGCCTTCGATCCGGGCGGTGGCCCAGTCTGGAGCCGCCGGCCAGCGATCCGCGAAATTGGGAATAAGCTCAGCCATTGAGACGGTCTCCGGCAGGATCGAGCGCGCAGGGCGCGGTGACCGTCGCGCGCCGCACCATGCCCAGGTGCTGGATGTCGATCACCTCGCCGTGGCGGGACGCGCCCTGCTCGATCAGCCCAAGCGCGATCGGCCGGCCGAGCGTCGGGCTGAAATAGCTGGAGGTGACGTAGCCGAGGCTGCGCTTGGCCTCGCCCGCCCGCTCGATGCCGTGCGCACCGGTGCCGAGCGGCGCCTCGCCGTCGGCGACTGCCAGCCCGACAAGCTGCTTGCGGTCGGCGCGCGTGCCTTCCTCGGTAAACAGCGAGCGGCGGCCGACGAATTCGGTGACGCGCTTCTGGCGCGGCCCGTCGACGCCGAGATCGTGCGGCATGGTGGCGCCGTCGGTGTCCTTGCCGATGACGATGTAGCCCTTCTCGGCGCGCAGGATCATCAGCGCCTCCAGCCCGATCGTCACCGCCTCCAGCGCCCGGCCTTCCTGCTGCATGCGCGCCCACAGCGCTTCTGCGCGGTCGGCGCGGATGGACACCTCATAGCTGCGGTCGCCGGTGAAGGAGACGCGGGCGATGCGGACTTCCTCACCACCGAAACGGCCATGGGTGATCGCCATGTGCGGCAGGCCGGCATCGTCCAGCGCCGCGCCAAGGTCCAGCGCCTCGACCAGCGTCTTGGCGTTCGGCCCGGAGACAGTGAGCGTCGCGTATTGCGCGGTGGCGTTGTGGATGTAGACCGCGTCGCGGCCGAAGCGGTCCTGCCGCCATTCCTCCAGCCGCGCATGCACGGCAGAGACATGCGAGGACGAGCAGGAGACGACGAAGCGGTTCTCGTCGAGGCGCACCAAAATGCCGTCGTCGAACACCACGCCGTTCTCCGACAGCATGAAGCCGTAACGGCAGCGGCCCGGCTTCAGCGTCGACATGGTGTTGTAGTAGATGAAATCGACGAACTCGGCGGCACGCGGACCAATCACCTCGATCTTGCCGAGCGTCGAGCCGTCGAACAGCGCCACCGATTGCCGCGCGCGCCGTGCCTCGTTCTGGATCGCAGCGGCGGAACCGCTTCCCGCCCCATCATAATAGGCCGGGCGCAACCAACCCCCATATTCGCGGAAGGAAGCGCCCTGCGTGCGATGGACGGTGTCCAGCGGCAGACGACGCACCGGCGCTAGCAGCGACTTGCGTTTTGCGCCGACAAGGCTGGTGAAGGGCACCGGCGTGAAGGGCGGCCGGTAAGTGGTGGTGCCGACGTCAGGGATGCTGCGCCCGGTCGCCTCGGCCAGCAGCGCCAGCCCGTTGAGGTTCGAGGTCTTGCCCTGGTCGGTCGCCATGCCGAGCGTCGTGTAGCGCTTCAGGTGCTCGACCGAGATGAAATTCTCGCGCGCCGCCAGTTCGACGTCCTTGGCCGTCACATCGTTCTGATAGTCGATCCAGACGCGCCCCATGGCTTTCGGCTTCGGCCATGCGGCGCTGGTGTTCAGGCTCGCCTCGACGCCGGTGCTTTTCGGAGCAGGCGATGCCTTGCTCTTCGCGGCAAGCGGGCCGAGCGCGGCGACGCCGCTTTCCAGAACCTTCGACAACGAAACCTCGCCGGCCAGAGCGCCGGCCGTTCCGATGCCCTCAACCTCGGCTCCAGGCACGAAGGCCGCAAGATCGTCGCGCCAGGCGAGCTTGCCCTTGGCCTGCGAATAGAGATGCACGCTCGGCGTCCAGCCGCCGGACACCAGCACGCAATCGGCAGAGAGCCGCGCGCCGTCGTCTAGCGTCACGCCCTCGACCGCGTTGCGGCCCTGCGCGGCCGCCACGGCCCGCTCGCCAAGCACCCGCGCCTTGCCGGCGTCAGCGGAAGCGGCGGGCCGGATATCGACCAGCGTCACCTCGGCGCCGGCTTCGGCCAGGGCACTTGCCGCCTCATAGGCGCTGTCGTTGTTGGTAGCGACGACGATGCGCTCGCCCGCCAGCACCCCATGGCGCTTCAGATAGTGCAGAGCGGCGTCGGCCGACAGGATGCCCGGCAGGTCGTTGTTGGCGAAGGGCAGCGGTCGCTCTATGGCGCCGGTGGCAAGCACAATGCGCTTCGACCGCACTCGCCACAGCGTGTCGGGTCGGCCGTCGTCGTGCCGCTGGTTCAGCGCGACCAGATTGTGATCGTAGATGCCGAAGGCCGTGGTGTTGGCGAGCTGCACGGCACCGGCTTTCTCCAGAACCGCAACCGTATCCGCCACCCATTGCGCGCCAGGCCTGCCGTCGATTTCGCCCGCGCGATGACGCAACGAGCCGCCCGACCGGCTCTGGTCGTCCACCACAAGCACGCTGTACCCTGCGACCGTCGCGCTCGCGGCTGCCGCGAGACCGGCAGGCCCGGCGCCGACGACGAGCACGTCGCAATGATGGTTGAGCTGGTCAGCCGACCGGCCTTGCACCCAGCCCGGATCGACCGTGCCGAGGCCGGCCATGGCGCGGATGCGCGGCTCGAACAGGTGCCAGTCCGGCCACATGAAGGTCTTGTAGTAGAACGCCGCCGGGATGAACCGCGAAAAGCGGTCGAGGAAGGCGTTGCGGTCCTGCTCGGCGCTCGGCGCGGCATTGACGCTGCGCGCGACAAGCCCGTCGCGCGCCGGTTCCGATGTGGCGCGCGCGTTCGGCGTGCGACGGCCGTCGCGCTCGACGTCGAGCAGTGCGTTCGGCTCCTCTACGCCGGCGCCCCAGATGCCGCGCGGCCTATGATACTTGAATGAGCGGCCGACGATCCGCCGACCGGACGCCAGCAGCGCCGAGGCGATCGTATCGCCGGCAAAACCCTTCACGGTGCGCCCGTCGAATGTGAATTTCAGTGGGTGCGAACGGTCGATCTCGCTGCCGCCGGAGGAAAGCCGCCGGGCGCTCATGGCTGCTGCTCCGCTTCGCCGAGACTGACCGAGCCGGCGACTTTGTGGGTGATGCTATCGCGTTCCATGGCGAAGAACTCGCCGCAGGTCATGTGCACCCAGATTTCCTTGGTTACGCCCTTGGGGTTGGCGCGCATGTGGAGATAGTCCGCCCAGCGTTCCGCCGGCACCTCGCGGCCGTCGGGGCGCAGATTGCCGGCCTCGCCGCCGTAGTGGAATTCCGCCTCGTCGCGCGGGCCGCAGAAGGGACAGGGAAAGAGCTGCATGGGAAGGTCCTGAAACCGTCAGTGCGCGATGCCGGAGCCGGCGGCTTCGTCGATCAGGCGTCCGGTGGTGAAGCGGTCGAGATCGAAGGGGCGGCTGATGTCGTGATGCTTGCCGGTGGCGAGCAGATGGGCGAGCAGCGTGCCGCCGGCGGGGATCGCCTTGAAGCCACCGGTGCCCCAGCCGCAGTTGATGAACAGGCCGGGCAGCGGCGTCTCGCCGATGATGGGCGAGGAATCCGGCACCACGTCGACGATGCCGGCCCATTGCCGCATCAGCTTCAACTGGCCGAGCACCGGGAACATGTCGAGCATGCCGGCGAGCACCCCTTCCAGTATAGGCAGGTTGCCGCGCTGGCCGTAGGAGGGGATGCGGTCGAGTGCGCCGCCGATCACCATCTCGCCCTTGTCCGACTGACTGACATAGACGCCGGTGTCCGGCGAGATCACAACCGTGTCGAGGATCGGCTTGACCGGCTCCGACACACAGGCCTGCAGAGCATAGGAGTTCACCGGCAGCCGGAAGCCGGCCTTGGCCGCCAGCACCGAGGAGTGGCCGGCCACCGCCATGCCGGTATGCTCGGCCCGCATCGTTCCCTGCGTCGTCACCACGCCGCGGCAACGCCCGCCCTCGACGATGAAATCGGTGATTTCGCAATTCTGGATGATGTCGACGCCGAGACGGCTGGCCGCGCGCGCATAGCCCCAGGCGACCGCGTCGTGACGGGCCGTGCCGCCGCTTCTCTGGATGGTGCCGCCGAAGACAGGATAACGGGCGTCCGGTCCCCAGTTGTAGATCGGCACCAGCCGCTTCACCTCCTCCAGCGACAACAGCTCGGAATCGATGCCGTTGACCTGGATGGCGTTGAGCGTGCGCGCCGCCGTCTCCAGCCCCGTCTCGCTGTGCGCCAGGGTCAGCACGCCGCGCTGGGACAGCATGATGTTGTAGTTCAGGTCCGCCGACAGGCCCTTGTAGAGCGAATGCGCCAGCCCGTAGATCGCGGCACTTTCGGGATAGAAATAGTTCGAGCGCACGACGGTGGTGTTGCGGCCGGTGTTG
>JBQCHN010000149.1:0-11143 GCA_051954615.1 Mesorhizobium sp.
GAAGCCGGCATAGATCGCCGCCACGACGAAGGCGGTCAGCTTGTAGCCGTGGATGTTGTGGCCGAGCGCGCTGGCGCGCAACGGGTTGTCGCGGATCGCCGAGAGGATCGCGCCGACCGGCGAGCGCACGATGCGCAGCGCTATGACGATGCCGATGAAGTACCAGAACGCCAGGAAGGTATACATCGTCCAGTCGGTATCGAACTTCAGCACGGTGAAGCCGAGGTTGAACACCGGCGTCGGCACGCCGGGCAGGCCATTCTCGCCGCCGGTATAGGCCGACAGCGGGTTGAACTCGGCGAAGAAGAAGACCTCCGCGATCGCCACCGTGATCATGGCGAAATAGATGCCCGTGCGCTTGAGCGCGATCAGGCCGACCAGATAACCGACCACGCCCGCCACGACCGCTCCGATGACGATGGAGAGCATGACATAGGGGAAGCCGGCCTCGGTCAGAAGGTAGGCGGCGAACATGCCGCCGGTGCCATAGAAGGCCGACTGGCCGAAGGAGAGCAACCCTGTGTAGCCGAACAGGATATCGAAGCCGAGGCCGAACAGGCCCCAGATCAGGATGCGGTTGATGGTCGAGGGCGAGAAGCCGAGATGCGGCAGCACGAACGGCGCGAGGATCAGCGCCAGCGCGGTGAAGAGCTCGACGAGGTAGGGGCGTTTGATCTGCATGGGGAACGCCCTTACTCGCGGCCGGCCTGGCCGAGCAGCCCGTGCGGGCGAAGCACCAGCACCAGCGTCATCGCCACGAACAGCATGATCTGGGAATAGGCCGGGTTGAACATCGTGGTGATGGAGATGATCTCGCCGGCGATGAGGCCGCCGATGACGGCGCCGGGGAAGGAGCCGACGCCGCCGATGACGACGACGACGAAGGTCTGCACCAGGATCGCCTCGCCGACGTCGGGCGCGATGGAGACGACCGGCGCGTTGACGATGCCGGCGAAGCCGGCCGCCATGGCGCCGATGCCGAACACCAGCATGAACACCTTGTAGACGTTGATACCGAGCGAATCGACCATCACGGAGTCTTCGATACCGGCGCGCACGATCATGCCGATGCGCGTTTTGTAGAGAACGAAATAGAGCACCAGCAGCGCCACCGCGACGATGCCGAGCAGCGCCAGGCGATAGGTCGGGTAGATCATGAAGCCGAGATCGGTGATGCCGACCAGCGGGCCGGGCGGCGGCACTGTCTGCGACAGGCTGCCGAAGAAAAAGCGCACCGTCTCGACGAAGACGATGCCGAGGCCGAAGGTGACGAGAAGCTGGTCCTCATGCGGCCGCGTATAGAAATGGCGGATGACGAGCCGCTCCATCACCACGCCCACCAGCATGACGAACAGCGACCCCGCGACGACCGCGGCGAGGAAGGAGTCCGTATAGGTGTAGGTCACCCAGCCGGCATAGCCGCCCAGCATGAACATCGCGCCATGCGCGAGGTTCAGCACGCCGAGCGTACCGTAGATGATCGTCAGGCCGGAAGAGATCAGTGCCAAAAGCGCGCCGGTCACCAGCCCGTTGAAGCATTGCGATATGAAGTTGGCCCAGTTGATCACGCTGTTGCCCGTTCCAAGATTGATGATGATCCTGCCGGATGCCGGCACGCCCGCCGGTGTGGCGGGCGGCCGGATATCCGGCGACGTTGCTATGGCGAGCCGTGACGAGGCGAAGGTACCATTTGCCCGCGCCGGTCACGACCCTGGAAGAACCGCCTTCTCCGCGGCCAGCCGCGGAGAAGGCCATGTCGACGATCAAGTATAGTCGCCGAGCTGGCAACCGAATTCGTCGGGCTTCTGCATCAGGCCTTCACCGGGAACGACTTCGAGAACCTCCCAGAAATCCTCGTCGTTCTTCATGTCCTTCTTGGCCTTGCCGCGGACGATAACGACGGGGCGGATGCACTGGTGGTCTTCGGGCCGGTAGTGGACATCGCCGAGCAGCGAGGGAATGGTCTCACCCTTCTCGTACTGCTTGATGACGTCCGGCGGATAGAAGCTGCCCGCTTCGGAGACCATGCGCGCCCAGTGGGCGAAGCTGACATAGCTGTTCTCGGCGCCCCATTCCGGCCGGTAGCCGTACTTGGCCTGGAAGGCTTCGACGAACTGCTTTGCCAGCGGATACTGGTCTTCCTGCGTCCACCAGAAATCGGTTGCCGCGAACACGCCTTCGGTGATGTCCGGCCCCACTTCCTTGGCCAGGAACGGAATCTGGTAGGGGATGACGAGCGTCATCTTGGGCAGGAGGCCGAACTGCTTGGCCTGCTGCGTCGACAGCACCGCGTCGCGACCCCAGTTGACGTTGATGAGGAACTCGGCGCCGGAATTGGCGATGTTGGTGAGATACTGGCTGTAGTCCTGAGTGCCGAGCGGCGACACCTGGTTGGTGACCATCTCCCAGCCGCCATTGGCAGTCAGGTAGTCGTTGACCGACTTGGTCACGGTATGGCCGTAGGTGTAGTCCGGCGTCATGAACGCCGCCTTCTTGCCCTTGCCGAACTGCTTGAGCAGCACGGGGCCGATCGCGGCCGCGGCGGTCTGGCCGAAGAAGTTCTGGCGGAAGCCGTAGCGCACGCAGTCCTTGCCGGTGGTGTCGTTGGAGCCCGAAATGCCGGCCACGTAGAGAATCTTCTCGCGCTGGGCGAATTTGTTGAGCGCAACCGCCACGGCCGAGGAGGTCGAACCGGTCATCAGGACGATCTTGTTGTCGTTGATGAAGGTCTGTACGGCCTGCACCGCGTTGTTGGGCTTGGCGGCCGAGTCGGCCGAGAGCAGCTTGACCTGCTTGCCGAGCAGGCCCTTGTCGACCTTCGGCGCGATGGCCTTCATCAGCTCGTGGCCGGTGTTGATATGCTCGACGGCGAGTTCCCAACCCTTGAGTTCGTCCGCGCCCTGCACCGCATAGCTGCCCGTCAGCGGCACGGCTGCGGCGACGTTGACCGTGTCGCCCTCGCTGCCCGCCGGCCAGGTGCCGATCGCCGGCTTGTCGTCGGCCCACACCACGGTCGGCATGGCAAAGGGCAACATCGCGGCACCGACACCGGCGCCTGCCAGCAGCGCTTCGCGGCGCGTCCAGCCTTTCATATTCCGAGACATCGTCTTCCTCCCTTGTTCGACGCCGGCATCACGCCGGCCACCTTGACCGCCGGCACCCGCGCCATCGGTCATGGGGATTGTCAGGGAAGGACGATTCGCCCGACCATGGTCG
This sequence comes from Mesorhizobium sp., assembly GCA_051954615.1. Classification (GTDB taxonomy): domain Bacteria; phylum Pseudomonadota; class Alphaproteobacteria; order Rhizobiales; family Rhizobiaceae; genus Mesorhizobium. Next base: position 3,217 of record JBQCHN010000149.1, read on the forward strand.
CGCCCGGACGCACGGCGCGCCCAACGCGAAAACACTGCCGGCTCAGCTCCTCCACCGAATCCGGTTTGCAGTAAACGGCAGCAAGCTGAGCAAAACCTGACGCCAAGCTGATCTGAAACTGATTTTTTAATCGCTTTGATCCGAACCAAGGGCTCGATCAAGCGCGCCGACAAGCATGGCCAGTCCACTTGCCACGGCCGACCGGTTATCCGCGCCCTTGCGCAAGGCGATGACCTGGTCTTCCAGATCGAGCGCGGCGGAACTCACCGCCGCATGACCGAACGTTCCGGCAGCACCGGCAAGACGGTGCGCGACGAGTTCGATGGCCGCAAGGCAATCCGTCTGCTCGTCTGCCGGTCCCATCGCATCGAGAGCGCCGGCGAGCCTGGCGAGGGTGGTGCGGTCCTCGGTCAGCCGGAGCGCGAACGTGCCGTCCGGATCGAGAAGGGCGAGGTCGGCGGCGCTCAGTCCGTCAGCCATGGACGGCCGCGCGATGGCGCTCGACCAGCCGGTAGCCGATGCCGCGCCGGGTCTCGACCTCGGCCTCGGCGCCGGCGGCGCGCAAAGTCTGGCGCAGCTTGTAGACATGCGCCTCGATGGCGTTGCCGGACACCTCGTCGTTGTAGCCGTAAAGCGCCTCCTCGATCATCCGCTTCGGCGTCATGTGGTTCTTGCGGCGGGCGAGCAGTTCGAGCAGTTGGAACTGCTTGCGCGTCAGCGGCACGCTGGCGCCGTCGACGATTGCCTCCAGTGCATCGCGATCGACGACGATGTTGGCGACGGTGAGCCGGCTGTCCTTCAGCGGCGAGGGGCGACGCAGCAGCGCCGTGACGCGCGCCCTCAATTCCGGCACGGCGAAGGGCTTCACCAGATAATCGTCGGCGCCGCTGGCCAGCCCGCTGACCTTGTCTTCGACCTTGCTGCGCGCCGTCATCATCAGGATCGGCGTGGCGATGGCACGCTTGCGCATTTCGCGCACCAGGTCCAGACCGTCGCGGTCCGGCAGGCCGAGGTCGACGACCATCAGCGCATAGTCGGTGTCGCGGGCGGCGAGCAATGCATCCTCAGCGAAACCGATGACGTCGACGGTGAGGCCGAGTGCGCGCAGTTCGCGCCCGACCAGGCCGGCGACGTCGCGATCGTCCTCGACAACGAGAATGCGCGCCTGGGCAGCGGCCAAGGCAAAGCCGTCGCCGAAAGCGGCGCCTTCGGCCGAATCCGCGACCGCTGCGCTGTTTGCCATGCCATCAGCCCCTTTGCTGGCTGTGATTGTGTGAGGCTTGTGAGCCAAAAACAAGAGGTCTACAAATCTTACCTGGCCGCGCCGTCGGCCCAACAAGGGAGAAATCTCCCGCAGGAGGAGGAAACATGACGGCTTCGGTGCTGATCGCCGACGACGATGCGAGCATATCGCGCGCGTTGCGTTTCCTGATGCAGCGCGAGGGCCACGACGTGCGCACCGCAGCCGACGGCGAGCAGGCGCTGGCGGCAATCGAAAGCGAACGCCCCGACGTCGTGCTGCTCGACCTGATGATGCCGAAGGGAAACGGCTACGAGATCTGCCGCACGCTGCGCGCCGACCGCCGCTATGACGGCATCCGCATCGTCATGCTGACGGCCAAGGGCGGCGAGGCCGACCAGCGCGTCGGCATGGATCTCGGCGCCGACGCCTACATTTCCAAGCCCTTCGCGATCGCCGAGGTCGTCGCCTGCGTTCGGGCCATGCTGGCGCGCGGGCAGGAGCGGCCGGCGACTAGCCAGCATGCGGTGCCCGCGGCCGCCGGCACCGCCAATCCCTAGGGAGCACCCGGACCGATGCTGCGTCGAACGGCAAGGCGGGACCGCATGGTGGGATTGTTCGCGGCCGGAACGATCCTCCTCAATCCGCCCATCCTGAACCTCGTCGGCGGCACGCTGTTCGGCTGGCCGGCGCTCTACCTCTATCTCTTCGTCGTGTGGGGACTGCTCATCACCGTCATCGGGCTGATCAGCGAAGGCAGCGCCGGCCAGGCAAACGAGCGCGACAAGGACAGTGCCTCGCGATGAGCCAGTCGATCCTCGTCGCGGTCGCCGTCGCCTACCTTTTGCTGCTGTTTGCCGTGGCCTGGCTGGTGGAGCGCGGCTCGGGCCGCGTTTCGCGATTGACCGGGTCGAGCATCGTCTACACGCTGTCGCTGGCGGTCTATTGCAGTTCCTGGACCTTCAACGGCGGTGTCGGCAAGGCTTCGCAGACCGGCCTCGATTTCCTGCCGATCTACCTGGGACCGACGCTGGCCTTCTGCCTCGGCCCGATCATGATCCGCCGTATGCTGCGCATCAGCCACGCCAACCGCATCACCTCCATCGCCGACCTGATCGGCGCCCGCTTTGGCAAGAGCGGCGGCCTGGCGGCTCTGGTAACCATCATCACCGTGATCGGGCTGGTGCCCTATATCGCGCTGCAGCTCAAATCCATCTCCGTCGGATTTTCGGCGCTGAGCGCCGGCTTCGGCCCAGCGCAGCCGGCGAGCGAGCCGATGCTGACGGACGGCGCCCTGTGGGCGGCGGTGGTGCTGACGATCTTCGCCATGCTGTTCGGCAGCCGCTCGATCAGCCCCGACGAGCATCATCCAGGCATGGTCGTGGCCGTGGCGCTGGAATCGCTGCTCAAGCTGGTCTGCCTCACCGCCATCGGCCTGTTCGTCGGCTACGGCCTGTTCAACGGCTTCGGCGACCTGTTCTCGCAAGCCGCGACCATTCCCGACATCCAGGCCGTCTTCCAGGAGGCACCCGCCAACTACGGCTATAACTGGATCGCCATGACGTTCCTGGCCTTCGCGGCGATTTTCTGCCTGCCGCGGCAGTTCCAGGTGATGGTGGTCGAAAACACCGACGAGCGCCATCTCGACCGCGCCCTGTGGCTGTTCCCGCTCTACCTGCTGGCCATCAACCTGTTCGTCCTGCCAATCGCCATCGCCGGGCGCATCATGCTGCCGGCCGACACCGACCCCGACAACCTGGTGCTGTCGCTGCCGCTGGCGGCGGGCCATCCGGAACTGGCGCTGATCGCTTTCCTCGGTGGCTTGTCGGCCTCGGCCTCGATGGTGGTGGTGGAGACGACGGCGCTGAGCCTGATGGTGTGCAACGACGTGGTGATGCCGGCACTGCTGCGCATCCGCTCGCTCGGGCTCGAACACAAGCCGGACCTGACGCGGCTTCTGTTGTGGGTACGGCGCCTTGTGATGATCGTGGTGATGGCGCTCGGCTATCTGTACATGCGCCACGACAGTGCTCCTTTCGCCCTCGTCTCGATCGGGCTGATGTCGTTCGTGGCGGTGGCGCAGTTCGCCCCGGCCATCCTTGGCGGCCTGTTCTGGCGCGGCGCCTCCAAGGCCGGCGCCTTCGCCGGCATCACGACCGGCTTCCTCGTCTGGTTCTATACGCTGCTCATCCCCTCCTTCTCGCGCTCGGGCGCGTTGGGCGAGGAATTCATCGCCCACGGTCTGTTCGGCATCGAACTGCTGAAGCCCTATGCGCTGTTCGGGCTGGAGGGACTGGACCCGGTGACGCATAGCACCTTCTGGACGATGCTCGCCAATATCGGCGCCTTCTTCTTCGTCTCGCTGTTCGTGCGCCAGAGCCCGGTCGAGCGGGCGCGCGCGGCGATGTTCCTCGGCGTCGCCGATCCCGACGAGGAAGCGCGCTTCTGGCGGCGCACGGCGCTGGTCCCCGACCTGATGTCGCTGACCGCACGCTTCCTCGGCCGCGAGAAGGCGGCGGCGGCCTATGCCAGCTTCGCCCGCACGCGCGGCGTCGACCCGGCGACCGCCGTGCAGGCGGACGCCGAAACGGTGCTGTTCTACGAAAGGCTGCTGGCGGGCGTGATCGGCGCGGCTTCGGCGCGCGTTCTGGTCGGCTCCATCGTCGAGGAAGAATCGCTCGGCGTCGACGAGATGATGCGCATCCTCGACGAGACGTCGCGCGTCATCGAGGCCAACCGCCAACTGGAGGAGAAATCGCAGGCTCTGGAGGCGGCGACGACGGAACTGAAGGCCGCCAACGCGAGGCTGCAGGTGCTCGACCGCCTCAAGGACGACTTCGTCGTCACCGTCAATCATGAACTGAGGACGCCACTGGCGTCGATCCGCGCCTTCTCGGAAATCCTGCGCGACAATCCGGATCTGCCGACGGACGAGCGGCTGGATTTCCTGCGCATCGTCGTGACCGAATCCGAACGGCTGACGCGGCTGATCAACCAGTTGCTCGACCTGTCGAAGATCGAGGCGACGGGATCGATGCCGGCCGACAGGGCCTCCGTCGACCTCGCCGCCGTGGTGCGTGAATCCGCGGCCGCCATGCAGCAGGTCTTCGCCCAGAGCCGCGTCAAGCTCGCCATCGAGATCGACGCCGATCCCGCCTTCGTCGTCGGTGACCACGACCGGCTGGTGCAAGTCGTCATCAACCTGCTCGGCAACGCCGCCAAATTCTCGCCGCCCGGCCGCGGCAGGGCGCTGCTCGCGCTGAGGCGGGCCGGCGAGCACCTGGAGCTTTCGGTGACCGACAACGGGCCCGGCATCCGCACGGAGGACCGGGAGGTTGTGTTCGAGCGCTTCCGCCAGTTGGGCGACACGATGAGCGACAAGCCGCAGGGCGCCGGCCTCGGCCTCGCCATCTCGCAGCGCATCGTAGCGCAGCATGGCGGCCGCATCTGGGTAGAGGGCAGCCGCGACGGCGGCGCCGTCTTCAAGGTCCGGCTGAAGGCCGCCCGCACGAAGGCGCCGGCCGTCGGGCGCGTTCGGGTTCCGGCCGGCTGATCGCGGTCAAGCGCGCAGCAGCGTCAGACGGACCGTGGTTCGCGGAACCGGGCCATCGCGGCGGACAAGCCGGTGCCGACGAGGTCGATGTCGTTGGCAGCAACGGTCAGCGCATAGCCTTGCGCCACGCGGCGCGCCGCCTCCGTCGCATTCGGCGTGAAGATCGCGCAGGGTATCGCAGCCTTCCTGCAGGCGTCGAAGACGGCACGGCAGGCCGCCTCATGCTTCGGATCGGAAGGCGCAATGCCGAGCGAGAGCGCGAGGTCGCCGGTGCCGACGAGGACGAAATCCAGCCCAGGCACGGCGGCGATCTCTGCGGCGTTCTCCAGCCCGCGCGCGGTCTCGATCATGACGCCGACGACGGTGCGGCTGCGAGCCTGTTCATAGTAAGTCGGGAAATTCCCCTTCAGCGGCCGCACGCCGCCGCCCGAGCGCTCGCCCTCGGGTGGGAAGCGGGCTGCCGTGACGATCGCCGCCGCCTGCCCGGCGGTTTCGACCAGCGGCGCGATGACGCCTTCGGCGCCGGCGTCGAGCGCTTCGCCCAGCGACCGTGACGTCCCGTCCACCGTTCGCACCAGCACGGGCTTCTTCCAGCCGACCGTGCCGACGACATGCTCGATCGCCTGGCGGCCCCACAATCCGTGCTGGGCGTCGAGGACGACGGCATCGGGTGCGGCCTCGACCGCCACCTCGACCAGCGCCGACGAGCCGAGGACAGACCAGAAGACGCCCAGCCCGCCGCCGTCACGCAGGCGCTCGCGAAGGAATGGGCCATCCAGTTTCATCATCGGGAAATTCTTTCCTCGTTCATTTACGATTTTCCGGAGCCGGCTTCGTCATCGCCCGGCCCGCTATCCCCCACTTTGGCTTCCAGGCTGTGGAAATAGCTTTTCTCGGCCTCGCCGATGAAGGCGGCCATGCGATCCTGCGCGGCAAGCGCGTCGCGCCGGCTGAAGGCATCGTAGAGGCCGGCCAATCCGTCGCGGACGATCACGCGCGTGTCCGCGTCCATGAGCGTCTCGTCGCGCACGATGTGGGCCTGGTCGGCGAAGCGCGAGATCGTCTCGGCCAGCCGCCTGTTGCGGTTGGCGTCGAGCCAAGTCCGGCGAAAGACGACGTTGGCGGCGACCAGTTCCTCGACATCGCTGTCGGCGACGGCGGCGACGGCGCGATCGAGCGCCTCGCGCAGCGCCGCCAGACCGCCGGCATCGATGTCGCGCGCGGCACTGGCCGCGGCCCGCGGTTCCAGCAGCTTACGGACCTCGAAGATGTCGCGTATGTCCTGCGGAGTCAGTTGCGGGACGGCGAAGCCGCGCGTGGTGCCGACCAGATGGCCCTCGCTGATGAGCTGCAGCAGCGCCTCGCGCACCGGCATGCGCGATATGCCGAGCGACTTGGCGATCTTGACGTCGATCAGCCGGTCGTCGGGACCGATCTGGCCGTGCCTGAGCTTCTCACGCAGGTCGTTGTAAATCTGGTGGCGCAGGCTTTCGGACCGGTCCACGGTGGGGGAAAGGGTCGAATCGGTTCTCATCGTCCAGCCCATATAATTCTGACTTCAGTATACGAAATTGGGTCTCGCATCCAAGGACCAATAGCGCATCCATACAGGATTCGCACGAGGCGGCTAAAATTTCGGCGGTCCTGCTCGCAAAATCAAGGTAATCGGCGAGCTCTCTTCCTTATATCCGTATACAGATTCGATGGGCTGGACCGTCAGCCACCGCCGCGCGCAGCAAGTTCGCGCAAGACGCGGCGGGTCGCCGCCACATCCTCGGGCGGCAGGTCGGCCAGTTTTTCGGCTTCGAAGGCTCGCGCGCGGGCAGTGATGCGGCCGAGCAGGGCAAGCCCGCTCTCGGTGATGACGAGGGCGCCCGGCGGACGCGGCGCGACATGGCCGCCGGCGATCAGCTTTGCCAGCGCATCCTGCACGGTGTTCTCACCAAGGAAGGTGCGCGCGGCTATCGCCTCGGCCGATGCGCCCGACCCGGTCGCCAGGAAAGCGAGCACGCGCGACTCGGCGGTGGTGACGCCTTCGGCGCTGTGGTGCTCGGAAAAGGCGCCGGCGAGATAGGCATAGGCCCTGGCCAGCAGCGGCAGGAAGAAGTCGTCGCGCGGATGGCCGTCGATCTGCAGATCGGACGGGCGGCCGGGATGGCTGATGGCAAGCGCATAACGGCCCTGCGCGAAGATCAGTCCGCTGCGGTCGAAGCAGGCGTAGCGCTCGACCTTGCCGATGAAGACGACGTGATCGCCGCCGTCGTGTTCGGCCACCTTGGCGCACTCGAAATGCGCCGCGACACCGGCAAGCAGCGGTACGCCATGGAGCCCTCGCGACCACTCGCAGGCGGCGAACTTGTCGCCGCCCGAGCGGGCGAAGTGGCCGGCAAGCTCTGTCTGGCCCGCCGCCAGCACGTTGACAGCGAAATGGCCTGCCTGGAGAAAGGACGCGATCTTGCTGGACTGGCGCCTGAGCGACCACAGGATGAGCGGCGGCTCCAGCGAGACGGACTGGAACGAGTTGGCGGTGACGGCGAAGGGGCCTGTTTCGCCATCGGCCGCAACCACCGTCACCCCGGTCGCAAATTGCCCGAGCGCCTGGCGGAAGGAGGACAGGTCTGCCGAGGGGTCGCCTCCGTGCAGCAGCGAGGTATCGTCCGCCGCCGTCATGTCAGGTCACCCTGAGGCCGGCTTCGCGGAGCAGCGGCAGCACGTTTTCGATGAAATAGGGCAACTCGTTCTTGAAGTTGACGAAGGAGACGGTGGTGCCTGCAAAACCCACCTCGCTCATGCGGATCATCTCGTCGGCGATATGGCGCGGTGTGCCGATCAGCGGATAGGTGCCGCCGCCGCCCGCGAAACGCTTGCGATGCAGGCGGTAGGCGTCCGCCTCATGTGAGGAGGAGAACTTTTCCTTCGCCCCCATGTAGCGATCTACGCTGACGTGGTCGGCCATGGTCTGGGCATAGAGTTCGTAATAGTCCTCCGCCTCGGCCTGGCTCGGACGGCACACGACATGGCAGGTGGTGTAGACGCCGACGTCGCGCCCCTGTTCGGCGGCACGCTTGCGGATATCCTCGATCGGCTCGCGTCCGCCCTCGATCTCGACGAAGGTGGTGAACAGATAGTCGGCG
>JBQCHN010000150.1:0-17307 GCA_051954615.1 Mesorhizobium sp.
CGTCCGCGTTGCGTTCCGCGCGGCCGCATGCGCCCGCACCGCGTCGCCGAAGGCCTTGAAGATACGCTGCGAGACGCTGTCCGACTTCACCCAGTATTCGGGGTGCCACTGCACGCCGACGGCGAAGGCCCGCGCGTCGCGTGCCGACACGGCCTCGACCGTGCCGTCCTCGGCAACGGCCTCGACCTGCAGCTTCGGCCCGAGCCGGTCGACCGCCTGCCGGTGTACCGAATTGACCTTGATGTCGCCGGCGCCGAAGACGCCCGCCAGGCAGCTTCCCGGCTTGATCGACACGGTCTGGTGGATGGCGAAGCGTTCGTCCTGGTTGTCGCTCACCGGCGCACGGTGGTCGAGGGAGCCTGGCCGTTCCTGGATCTCGCTGGCGAGCGAGCCGCCCAGCGCCACGTTCATCTCCTGGATGCCGCGGCAGATGGCGAGCAGCGGCACGCCGCGCTCCACCGCCTTGCGGATCAGCGGCAGCGTGGTGGCGTCCCGCGCCTCGTCGTAAGGCCCGTCACGCTCGGTCGCTTCCTTGCCGTAGAGCGAGGGGTGGACGTTGGATTTCGAGCCCGTCATCATCACGCCGTCCACCGCCGAAAGCAGTTCGTCGAGGTCGAGCCGCTCGCCGAAGGAGGGCACCAGCAGCGGCAGCACTCCGGCGCCGGAAAGCGCCGCTTCAAGATACTGCTGCGGCGCGGCATGCCAAGTGTAGTTCTCGAACTGGCGGACATCGGTGGAGACGGCGACGAGCGGCTGGAGCATCTGGGTTCCCGAGAAGCGAAAACGACGCGTTTGCACTTACAAAATAGGCGATTGCAAGGCGATTTGCCACGGCTCTCTGCAGCTTGCGCCAGCCCGCCGCCGTTCGCGGCTTCCGGACCGTGCCGGAACACGCTCGCAAGGCGTTGCGCCGGTCGGGGTCGGCGGCGGCCTGGTCGTCGGTGGGCGGGCCGTGCTGGACACGTCGCCTTCGCCGTGTATTGTCCGCAAACCGGCTCCCGGACCTGACGTTTTCCCGGCGAGCCAGTTCATATTTCGATCAGGCAAGGGAGGAGTTTTCATGGATCGTCGTTCATTCATCCGCAAGGCCGGCGCCACCGGCGCCGGCGCGGCAGCAGCCACCGCCGCTTTGGCCGCACCGGCCATCGCCCAGTCCAACCCGAAGATCACTTGGCGCATGACTTCTTCCTTCCCGAAGTCGCTCGACACCATCTACGGCGGCGCCGAAGTGCTGTCGAAGATGCTGTCGGAAGCCACCGACGGCAATTTCCAGATCCAGGTCTTCGCTGCCGGCGAGTTGGTCCCCGGCCTGCAGGCGGCGGACGCCGTCACCGCCGGCACGGTCGAGGCCGCCCACACCGTCTGCTACTATTTCTGGGGCAAGGATCCGACCTGGGCGCTGGGCTCCGACGTGCCCTTCGCGCTCAACGCGCGCGGTCGCAACGCCTGGCAGTATCATGGCGGCGGCATCGACCTGTTCAACACCTTCCTCGCCAAGCAGGGCCTGTTCGGCCTGCCGGGCGGCAACACCGGCACCCAGATGGGCGGCTGGTTCCGCAAGGAGATCAACACCGTCGAGGACCTCAAGGGCCTCAAGATGCGCATCGGCGGCTTTGCCGGCAAGGTCATGGAAAAGCTCGGCCTGGTGCCGCAGCAGCTCGCCGGCGGCGACGTCTACCCCGCGCTTGAGAAGGGCACCATCGACGCCGCCGAATGGGTCGGCCCTTATGACGACGAGAAGCTCGGCTTCTACAAGGTCGCGCCCTACTACTACTATCCGGGCTTCTGGGAAGGCGGCCCGACCGTGCATTTCCTGTTCTCGAAGGACAAGTACGAGGCACTGCCGGCGGCCTACAAGTCGCTCCTGCACACCGCCTGCCAGGCCGAAGACGCCGACATGCTGCAGAAGTACGACTACGTGAACACGAAGGCGATCAAGTCGCTGGTCGCCAACGGCGCGCAGCTTCGTCCCTTCAGCCAGGAGATCCTGGCCGCCTGCTTCGACGCCGCCAACAAGACCTATGACGAGATGATGGCCTCGAACGCCGACTTCAAGACGATCTGGGAATCCATCGTCGCCTTCCGCAAGGAGGCCTATCTGTGGGATCAGGTGGCCGAGTACAACTTCGATACCTTCATGATGATCCAGCAGCGCGCCGGCAAGCTGTAGGCCGCGCCGCGTCGTCCGGACACGAAAAACCCCGGAGCGTTGCTCCGGGGTTTTTCTTTGCGTATCGCGTTTCCTGCCGCGAATGAAACGCGCTCAGTTGAAGCTGGGCGGCTTCGACAGGTCCGGTGCGGCAGGCGCTGCCGGCTGCGCCGGGGCGTTGCCGAAGTTCGGCGGCTGCGAAAGATCGGGTGTCGCAGGTGCGGCCGGTTGCGGCGCTGGCGTCCCGCCGAAATTCGGCGGCTGGGAGAGGTCCGGCGTCGCCGGTGCGGTGCCGCCTTGCGGGGCGGAGGGCGCGCCGAGCGGCGGCAGCGACAGGCCCGGCAGTTCCGGCATCTTGATCTCGATCGAGCCCGGATCGACCACCTTGCCCTTGTAGTGCATCACCATTTGCGGGAACAGGATCGTCAGCGCGATCATCAGGACCTGGATCAGCACGAAGGGCACCGCGCCCCAGTAGATCTGGCCGGTCGTCACCGGCGCGATCTGCTTGCCCGTGATGCGGTCGAGATAGGGCACGCGCGCCGCCACCGAGCGCAGGTAGAACAGCGCGAAGCCGAAGGGCGGATGCATGAAGGACGTCTGCATGTTGACGCCGAGCAGCACGCCGAACCAGATCAGGTCGATGCCGAGCTTTTCTGCCGCCGGCGCCAGCAGCGGCACGATGATGAAGGCAAGCTCGAAGAAATCGAGGAAGAAGGCGAGGAAGAACACCAGCAGGTTGACGACGATGAGGAAGCCGAGTTCGCCGCCCGGCAGCGAGACCAGCAGGTGCTCCACCCACAGGTGTCCGTTGACGCCGTAGAAGGTAAGCGAAAAGACGCGCGAGCCGATCAGGATGAACAGCACGAAGGACGATAGCCTTGTCGTCGAGGCGAGCGCCTGCTTGATGACGTCGAGCGAAAGCCTCCGCTTCGCCGCCGCCATGACGAGCGCGCCGACGGCGCCCATGGCACCGCCCTCCGTCGGCGTGGCGATGCCGAGGAAGATAGTGCCCAGCACCAGGAAGACCAGCGCCAGCGGCGGGATCAGCACGATGACGACCTGCTGCGCCAGCCGCGACATCAGGTTGAGGTTGAGCGCCTTGTCGAGGATGGCGACGAGGTAGATGACGATGACGCCGACCGAGGCGGCGAGGATGTCGGCGTTCTCGCCATGCGTGGGCTCAAGGTAGCGATAGGCGCCGTAGGCGATGGCGACGGTCGCCAGCAGTGCGAAGAGCAGCGAGGTGATGCCGTGGCCGAGCGTGCGCGCCTCGGGCGGCAGGGCCGGCACGTAGCTCGGCCTGACGATCGAGGTGATCAGCACATAGCTCATGTAGAGGCCGGTCAGCACCAGGCCGGGGATCAGCGCGCCGGCATACATGTCGCCGACCGAGCGGCCGAGCTGGTCGGCCAGCACGATCAGCACCAGCGAGGGCGGAATGATCTGCGCCAGCGTGCCGGAGGCGGCGATGACGCCGGAGGCCAGCCGCCGGTCGTAGCCGTAGCGCAGCATGATCGGCAGCGAGATCAGCCCCATGGCGATGACCGAGGCGGCGACGACGCCGGTGGTGGCGGCGAGCAGCGCGCCGACGAGGATCACGGCATAGGCCAGACCGCCGCGCACCGGCCCGAACAGCTGGCCGATCGTGTCGAGCAGGTCCTCGGCCATGCCCGAGCGTTCCAGCACGATGCCCATGAAAGTGAAGAAGGGAATGGCGAGCAGTGTGTCGTTGGCCATCACGCCGCCGTAGAAGCGGTCGGGCAATGCGTAGAGCAGCGGCCATGACAGGTTGATGGAGCCGGCCGAAAGGGGCGCCAGCTCGACGCCGATGACGAAGAACAAAAGGCCGTTGGCGGCGAGCGAGAAGGCGACGGGGTAGCCGATCAGGAGGAAGATGATCAGCGAGGCGAACATGATCGGCGCCATGTTCTGCGCGATGAACTCGATCACGGCTTGAGCTCCTCGACCAGCGCTTCGCCTTCGAGCTGGGCCTGCTCATGCTGTGTGACGTACGGGTTCGGATCGTCCATGTTGCCGTTCATGATGGCGATCTTCTTGATGATCTCCGACACGCCCTGCCAGGCCAGCAGGAAGAAGCCGACCAGAAGCATCGCCTTGGCCGGCCAGATGATCAGGCCACCCGCGTTGGTGGAAAGCTCGCCGCTGACATATGACCTCGACACATAGGGAATGAGGTAGAACACCATCAAAAGCGCGAACGGCATCAGGAACAGGACATGACCGACAAGGTCGATCCAGTGCTGCACGCGTCGCGGCCACATGCCGTAGACGATGTCGATGCGGATGTGCTCGTTCTGCTTGAGCGTATAGGCGGCCGCCGCCAGGAAGGCGGCGCCGAACAGGTACCATTGCAGCTCCAGCCAGGCGTTGGAGGAGGTGTCGAAGATCTTGCGGATGGTGGCGTTGCCGGCACTGACCAGGATCGAGGCCAGGATCAGCCAGGAAATCCATTTGCCGATGAACTCGTTGACCGCGTCGATGATCGACGAGATGCCGATCAGCACGCGCATGCGGCGGTCGAACAGGAGCGTCAGCACGATGGCGGCCAGGACGACGGCAAAGATGACGAGCAGCGCGCGTCCGCCCGGCGTCCCGGTCATGACGCGGGCTGCGGCATAAAGCAGGTCCATAAATGTTCCTCCCTGGCGGGCGCTGTCGCTTTCTGCGCGCGATGCGCCTTCGTGGCCCAAGCCTATGCCGCGTGTGGCCGCATCGGTCAACACGGGCGGAAGCGATAGGCGTCATCCTGTGGGCAAGCCAGGGAGAGGTATAGGCGGCTGCCGCCGCGCGATGCGCCGGAAACGGGCGGCTCAGGCGGCCTGGCGGCTGTCGCGGCCCGCGCCGATCAACACCAGCATGGCGACGAGGAACAGGTACATCCAGGCGTCGCGCCACTCGATCGGGAAATAGCCGGCCCACAGTGATTCGGCCATACCGAAGGCGACACCGCCCAGCGCCGCGCGCGACGGCGACAGGTAGCCGCCGACGGCGGTGACGAACAGCACCTTGAGGCCGTAGACGAGGCCGGTGCCGAAGGAGATGTTGCCGTAGTAGAAGGCGGCCAGCATGCCGGCGAGCGCGGCCGCCAGGCCGCCGCCCAGCACCGCGCTGCGGAAGACGGCGCGCTGGTCGACGCCGCACAGCGCGGCAGCCAGCGGATCGTCGGAGACGGCCCGCCAGCGGCGCCCGAAGCGGGAGCGCGCCAGCATCCACCCGCCGGCCGCGATGGCGGCGGCGATCAGCGCGATGTCGATGAGCTGGACCACCGTCAGCGTCGCCCGGAAGCCGGGTCCTTCGGCGAAGGTGACGGGCCAGGCAAGCATCGGCGGCAACCAGAAATCCTTGGTGTCGGCAGCGATGCGGGAAAGCTCGCTCAGCACCAGAAGAACGCCCAGCGTCGCGGCGGCTATCGTGTTGGGCGAGCGGTCGGCCAGCGGCTCGAACACGCCGCGCGACAGCACATGGCCAAGCAGCACGGCATAGGCGAAGGCCATGGCGACGCCGAAGGCGACGGTCGCCGGCAGCGTCAGCCACAGCACCTGCCAGCCGTAGACGGCGGCCAGGATCATCGTCTGCCCGCAGAAGGCGAAGACGCCGCCATAGGCGAGGTTGGTGCGGTGCAGGATGCCGTTGGTCAGCGCGTAGCCGAAGGCGAGCAACGCGTAGAGCGCGCCCGAATGCAGCCCGTTCAGCACCTGCTGGATGAAATAGAGCATAGCCGTCCGGTCCTCCGGCTCATCCGGACGGCGGCAGGGTGCCTCTTGTGATATAACTTGTCAAATGGCGTTTGATGGTTAGAATTGGTGACATGACGGTATCCTGGACCCCGCATCGCTTCCAAGGCGGCGCACTCGCGATCGACGCGGCCAACACCGTCGTGCTGCGCGGCGATCCGGAGCGCAGCTTCGACCGCTTCGACGATCCCGCCGAGATCGCCCGCTTTGCCGAGGCGGCCGGCACCTTCCGCGCCGACGAGCTCGGTGGCCGTCGGCTTGCCGTGGCCGACCCGCATCGGATCGCGCCCGTGGTGCTGGCGATCCGCGAGACGACCGACCGGCTCTATCGCAACGCCGTCAAGGCCGGTGGGGCGGTGGCGGCGGCCGACATGGAGCCGTTCCTGCGCGCCTGCGCCGACGGGCTGGCCGGCGCCGACGCGGCGTTCGGAGCGCCGGGCAGGCCGTTCGGCGACGCCGATACGCCCATCGCGCTGGAAGCGGCGCTGGCGGTGTCGGCGCTGTCGCTGCTTTCCGGCGGCTCGCTGGCGCGGCTCAAGCTCTGCCGCAACTGCAACTGGCTGTTCCTCGACCGCAGCCGCAACGCCAGCCGCCTATGGTGCGACATGGCCGTCTGCGGCAACCGGCAGAAGGCCAGTCGCCATTATCGCCGCCGCAAGGCGGCACTGGAGGACGAGGATGCGTAATTATCTCATCCGGGATGTGATGGCGGCCGCCGTTCTGGCGGCGGCGCTGGCGCTGGGCGCCTGCCGCGAATCCAGCGCCGACAAGCCGTTCGAGATTTCCGGCCGTCTGTTCGAGTTCAACTATCGGCTGGGCATCGCCACCTATGTCGTCACCCTCAATCCATTGCGGCCGATGGGTGAGGGGCAGGTGGCCGAGGTCGATTTCGAGAATCCGGCCGGCGGCCCGCCGCTTCTCGTCACCCAGAAGATCTGGCCGAAGATGCGCCACATCACGCTGACCAGCCCGCCGCTGAGCTGCGTGGTCAAGGACAAGCCCTATGCCGTCGCGATTCGCATCAAGGACAAGGACGGCACGGTGCTGCAGAAGCTCGACACGACGCTGGTCTCCTCCCAGGACCAGAGCGACCTGCCGGATGCGCCGCTGGTCACCGGCTCGCGTTACGAACTCAATCCCGCGCTCGCCGGCCATCCCGATGGCAGGCTGCCGGACGCCCGCAAGCCGGTCTGCCCCAAGGCCGGTTGAAAATCGCACCGTTCGTGGCTGGGGCGGGCGGAGGAAACCGGATGTGGATTGATCCCGGCGCGGCCGATTTCATTTGACCTCTCTGCCAAGGGAAGAAAGACTGCCCGTCGATCTCGACGCAGGCGGCTGCTTCGGATGCCGCTTCCGCAGAGGACCAGTTGATGACGCTGCACGACGTCGCGCTCGACGACAAGTTCGATCTTGCCAAGGAGCGCGTCTTTCTAACCGGTGCGCAGGCCGTGGTTCGCATGCTTCTGGTGCAGCGCGAGCGCGACCGGCGTGCGGGCCTGAACACGGCGGGCTTCGTCTCCGGATATCGCGGCTCGCCGCTCGGCGGGCTGGACCAGCAGCTCTGGCACGCGCGCCAGCAGCTCGTCGGCGCCGACATCGTCTTCCAGCCCGGCCTCAACGAGGAGCTCGCCGCCACCGCCTGCTGGGGCTCGCAGCAGGCCGAACTGCTGGGCGAGGGAAAATACGACGGCGTCTTCTCCGTCTGGTACGGCAAGGGGCCTGGCGTCGACCGCTCCGGCGACGTCTTCCGTCATGCCAATCTCGCCGGCTCGTCGAGAAATGGCGGCGTGCTCGCCCTGATGGGTGACGACCACATGGCCGAATCCTCGACCAACGCGCACGCCACCGAATTCGCCTTCGTCGATGCGATGATCCCGATCCTCAATCCGGCCGGGGTGCAGGAGCTCATCGACTACGGCCTTTACGGCTTCGCCTTGTCGCGCTTCGCCGGCACCTGGGGCGCCATCAAGTGCGTCAAGGACAACATCGAATCGACGGCCAGCGTCGACGCCTCGCTGGAACGGCTTTCCATCGTCCGGCCTGAGTTCGACATGCCGCCGGGCGGCCTCAACATCCGCAACGAGCTCGACATGCTCGGCCAGGAGGCCCGCCTTCATGAAGCCAAGCGCGCCGCCGCCAGCGCCTTCATCCATGCCAACGGGCTGAACCGCATCGTCTATTCCGGCGGGCGCGACGCGAAGCTCGGCATCGTCACCGTCGGCAAGAGCTATCTCGACGTGCGTCAGGCGCTCGACGACATCGGCATCGACGAAGCGGCCGCCAACCGCATCGGCGTGCGCCTGTTCAAGGTCGGCTGCCCCTGGCCGCTCGATTTCCAGCACATCGCCGATTTCGCCCGCGGCCTCGACGCCATCGTCGTCGTCGAGGAGAAGCGCTCGCTGATCGAGGTGCAACTGCGCGAGCACCTCTACGGCAGCGCCATGCAGCCGCTTATCGTCGGCAAGACGGACGAGCGCGGCGACCGGCTGTTTTCGGCGACCGGGGCGCTCGACCCCAACGACATCGCCATCGCGCTCGGCGAGCGCATCCTGCGCACCATCGGACCTTCCGAGGAGGTCGCAGGGCGCGTGGCGAGGCTGAAGCAGTTCCAGGCGATGCTCGCCGACACGAAAGACGTCGGTTCCCGCACGCCCTATTTCTGCTCGGGCTGCCCGCACAACACCTCCACCAACGTGCCGGAAGGCTCGATCGCCGCCGCCGGCATCGGCTGCCATTTCATGGCCTTGTGGATGGATCGCTCCACCGTCGGCTTCACCGCCATGGGCGGCGAGGGCGCGCAATGGGTCGGCCAGGCGCCGTTCTCCAGGCGCGAACACATCTTCCAGAATCTCGGCGACGGCACCTACAACCACTCCGGCTCGCTGGCGATCCGCTTCGCCTTGGCCAGCGGCGCCAACATCACCTACAAGATCCTCTACAACGACGCGGTGGCCATGACTGGCGGCCAGCCGCACGAGGGCGGCCTGACGGTGGACATGATCGCCCGGCAGATACGGGCCGAGGGCGTAGAGCGCATCGCCGTCGTCACCGACGAGCCTGGCAAATATGCCGGCCGGCTCACCTTTCCGGCGGGCGTCAGCATCGACCATCGCGAGGATCTCGACCGCATCCAGCGCGAATTGCGCGAGGTTCCTGGCGTCTCGGTGCTGCTCTACGACCAGACCTGCGCGGCCGAGAAGCGGCGGCGGCGCAAGCGCGGCACCTTCCCCGATCCGGACCGCCGCGTCCTCATCAACGAACTGGTGTGCGAAGGCTGCGGCGACTGCGGCGTGAAGTCGAACTGCGTGTCGATCCAGCCGGTGGAAACCGAGTTCGGCCGCAAGCGGCGCATCGACCAGTCCTCCTGCAACAAGGATTTCTCCTGCCAGGACGGCTTCTGCCCCTCCTTCGTCACCGTGCATGGCGCCAGGATCAGGAAGGCGGAAGGTATCGCCGGCAGCGCCGATCCGCTAGACGGCGTGCCTGAGCCCGCACCCTTCGCGCTCGGCCGCGACGGCTGGGCGGGCGTCATCGACGGCGTCGGCGGCACCGGCGTCGTCACCATCGGCGCCATTCTCGGTATGGCTGCCCACCTGGAGGGCAAGGGCTGCGGCATGATCGACATGGCCGGCCTCGCCCAGAAGGGCGGCTCGGTGTTCAGTCATGTCCGCATTGCCGAAACGCCGGCCGACATTCACGCCATCCGCGTCTCGGCCGGCAAGGCCGACCTCGTGCTCGGCTGTGACCTCGTCGTCTCCGGTGCCAGGAAGGTGCTGGCGGCGGTGCGCGAGAACCACACGCTGTTCCTCGTCAACACCGCCGAGGTGATGCCGGGCGAATTCGCCCGCTCGGCCGATTTCTCGCTGCCGACGGAACGGCTGAAGCGGACGATCCGCACGGCCGCCGGCGACAGCCGCGCGCATTTCTTCGATGCCACGCGCGCCGCGACGGCACTCTTCGGCAATTCCCTCGGCGCCAACATGTTCCTGCTCGGCTTTGCCTTCCAGCACGGCGGGCTGCCGCTGTCGGCCGAAGCGGTGGAGAAGGCGATCGCACTGAACGGCCAGGCGGTTGCCATGAACGTCGCCGCCTTCCGCTGGGGCCGGCGCGCCGCGCACCAGCCGGACTATGTGCGCGCCATGGTCGAGCGCGCGAGCGCGGCACCCGTGACGTTCGCCAGAACGCTGGACGAGGTGATCGCCCGCCGCGTCGAATTCCTGACCGGCTACCAGAATGCCGCCTACGCCCGCCGCTACGCCGACCGCATCGCTGCCCTTCGCGCCGCCGAGCAGAAGGCGGTGCCCGGTTCGACCGCGGTGACAGAAGCGGCCGCGAAAAGTCTGTTCAAGCTGATGGCGGTCAAGGATGAGTACGAGGTCGCCCGCCTTTATACGGACGGCAGCTTCAAGCGCCAGCTGGCCAGCCAGTTCCAGAGTTACGACAGGCTGGAATTCCATCTCGCCCCGCCGATCCTCGGCCGCCGCGATGCCGACGGCCGACCGCGCAAATCGGCGTTCGGGCCGTGGATGATGAAGGGGTTCCGGCTGCTGTCGGCACTGAAGGGCGTGCGCGGCACCGCCCTCGACGTCTTCGGCTACAGTGTCGAACGCCGGGCCGAACGGGCGCTGCTGGCTGAGTACGAACAGGACCTTGACCTGATCGGACGTTCGCTGGAGCCGAACCGCGTCGAGGCCGCGGCGGCACTGGCCGCGGTGCCGGCGCTGGTGCGCGGCTACGGCCATGTGCGGCAGGCGTCCGCCGAAAAGGCAGCCGGCGAGCGCGCGCGCCTGCTCGTCCGTCTCGACCGCACGGTCGACGAACCCGCGCTGCGGGCGGCAGAATAGCGATACCAACTGTTTACCGAAGTTAGCCTTTCCGCCGTTTTTCGTAATTCAGCGGCCGCTCACGAAGGCAAATCCTCTACATCTAAGCCTTTCTTAAGGCCGATATGGGATGACAGGCTCTACCATTGGGCCGCCATGAATGGGCAAAGCGAAGACCGAGAACATCCCGGCGGATGTCTATATCCAGTTTGTGAGGGCGTTGTTCGACAACGCCCACATGATTGTCATCGGCGGCGTGTGCTACTGGATCCTCGGATTCATGATGTACATGCGGACGAGCAACTGGGTATTTCTCGCCTTTTCGTTCGTGCTGCTGTTCGTCAGCATTTTCCGCTACTTCGGCATTCGCAGCTTTCACCGGGCGGGCGGCACGATCGCCGACGTCGAAGAGGCGCGGCGCTGGGAATACCACTATATCTTCAGGGGTAGCCTGCAGGGCCTGGGCCTCGGCGCGCTGTGCTTCGTCTCGATCTACGTCTATCCCGACCCCTACGCCGAGCTGGCGGCGATGTCGCTGACACTGGGAAGCCTGGTCACGGTCGTCGGCCGCAACTACGGCTCCAGGCGCATGGTCGTGTTCCTTTCCATGGCGGTCATCGGCCCGGCCTCGCTCGCGCTGCTGATGCGCCTCGACCTGCCTTCGGTCGCGCTCGGCCTGATGATCTTCCCGATGACGTTCATCATCATCGGCAGCGCCGACCATGTCCGCGAAGTGCTTTTCTCGGCCGTCATCGGCCACAAGCAGGCAAGAAAGCTTGCGCTTCGGTTCGACCGGGCGCTCAACACCATGTCGCACGGCCTCATTATGCTGGGTCCGGAAGGCAAGGTCGTGGTCGCCAATGCCGAGGCCGCGCACCTGGTGTCGCTGGAATCGCCCGACGCCCTGCTCGGCCGTTCCATCCACTCGCTTCTGCTGCGCGGCGTCGCCGGCGGCATGCTGGCGCCGAAGGACTGCCGCTACATCGAAGCGCAGCTTACCCGCGCCTTGCGCGAGGGGCGGGACCGCAAGGTGCTGGTGCCCTTCTCCAACGGCCAGCATTACGAGTTCTCCGCCCGTGAAGGCGACCAGGAACTCGGCGTCATCACCTTCGAGGACGTCACGGCGCGCGTCGAGGCGGAGGAGAAGATCCGCACTATGGCGCGCTACGACAGCCTGACCGGGCTGGCCAACCGCGCCTATTTCCACGAGCTGGTGGGCGAAGCGATGGCGGCCGGCGACCGCGAGCGGCTGTGCGGCGTCGCCATCATCGATCTCGACGATTTCAAGAGCGTCAACGACACGCTCGGCCATCCGGTGGGCGACGGGCTGATCTACGCGGTGGCCGAACGCCTCGCCGCCTTCGCGGCCGAAGGCATCCGCATCAGCCGTTTCGGCGGCGACGAGTTCATCCTCTTCTTCGACCGCGTCGAGGACGAAAGCCATCTGGCCGCGCTGCTCGACCGGGTCTTCGCGGGCCTGCAGGGCGAGGTCGACGTCGCCGGCCATGCGCTGCGCATCCAGGCTAGCGGCGGCGCGGTCATTTCGCGCGTCGCCGGCACCGACGTGGACGAGATGATCGTCAAGGCCGACCTTGCCCTCTACAAGGCCAAGGAACTGGGCAAGAACGGCTGGCGCCTGTTCGAGGCCGCCATGGACGCCGCCTTCCGCAACAAGCAGCTGATGAAGGCCGACCTGCGCGCCGCCGTCGACGCCAAGGCGCTGCGGGTCGTCTATCAGCCGATCGTGGCGCTCGACACCATGCGCATCGCCAGTTGCGAGGCGCTCTGCCGCTGGGACCATCCCGATCTCGGCCCGGTTTCGCCGGCCGTCTTCATCCCGCTGGCCGAGGAGATGGGCATCATCGCCGACATCAGCACCTTCGTGCTGGAGGCCGCCTGCACGGAATGTGCGAAATGGCCGAGCCATACCAGCGTTTCGGTCAACCTGTCGGCCAATGATTTCCGCAGTCGTTCCGTCGTGCAGAAGGTGCGCGACGTCCTGGCCGCGTCCGGCCTGGAGCCTCGCCGCCTGGAGATCGAGGTGACCGAGACGGCGCTGCTCGACGACAAGTCGGCGACGCGCGAACTGCTTGAGGAAATCCGTGCGCTCGGCGTGCGCATCGCGCTCGACGATTTCGGCACCGGCTATTCGAGCCTCAGCTATCTGCACAAGCTGCCTCTCGACAAGATCAAGATCGATCGCTCCTTCCTCATGGACGTGACCAAGAACGTACGCTCGCTGGAATTGTTGAAGGGCATCGTCAACCTGTCGCGCCCGCTCGGCCTGTCGGTCACGGTCGAGGGCGTCGAGACGTTCGAGCAGCTCAAGATCCTCGCCCGCCAGGTCGAGCCGGATCTCGTCCAGGGCTTCCTGTTCGGCGCCGCGCTCAGCGCTTCCGGCATCGAGACGATGTCGAGCATGACATGGCCCTTCCAGAGCCAGATCAAGGCGCTCGGCGCCGCCGCCGCCCGATCCTGAAACCCGCCGCCCGCCGCCCTTGCCTGCGGCCGCTCGCATGCGGCCGGGCTATTAAGGTTAATAAGCGGTAAATGAACTGTATTGCAGTTTCAGCTTGTGTCCCGTTGCAACTCGGGTAGCCTCATCTGCGGGCGGACTACGAGGGCAAGTAAATGGACGGTATCGGTAAAGGCGTTGCGCCGGAGACCGGCGCGCATGCGGGTTCGGCGTTGAACCGCTCGATCATGCAGCTTCTGGAACATGTCGAATACAGGCTCGTTACCGGCGGCGAAGATCTCGAGGAAATCTATCGTCTTCGCTATCAGTCCTATCTGCGGGCCGGGATAGCCACTCCCAACGACAGCGGTTTGTTTGAAGACCGCTGGGACAATCTTCCCAATTCTTACCGTTTCGGCGTCTATTGTTACGAGCGGCTGGTCAGCACGCTGCGCCTGCACTACGTCTCCCGCGAACATCCCTACTCGCCGTCCATGGACGGCTATCCGGAGATATTGAAGCACAGGGTCGAGCGCGGCGAGACCTTCATCGAGGGGACCCGCTTCGCCACCGATCCCGACAGTGCGCCGGCGCCCGGCATGTTGCCGTTCCTGACGCTCAGGCTGGGCATGGTCGCGTCCTGCTATTTCGGCCAGACGTCGGTGCTGATACCCGTCAAGATCGAGCATGCGGCCTACTATGCGCGCATCTTCAACGCTAAGCAGATCGCCGAAGGCAAGGCGTTCCCCGGCGTGCTCGTCCAGGGCGCCCTGTTCGAGATCCCGTGCGGCGAGAACCTGCGGCTGACGCTCGACCGCTTCCCCTTCTTCAAGTCGACACCGACGGAACAGAGGCTGATGTTCTCCAACCCGGCGATCAATCCGCTGACGCCGCAGACGATCGTGCCGACAGCCAAATATCTGCGCGAAGCGGCCTGACCGCATCGTCGCGTATGGAGCTTTTCGCCCGCGGCGCCGTTTAGGGTGCTGCGGGCGCACCGCCGTGCCCGCAGTACCGGAAGGATTCTGCCATGACCGTATCGACGATTGCCCTGACGCCGCTGATCTCGCTGGTGGCGGGCGTGCTCATTCTCGTCATGCCGCGTCTGTTGAACTATATCGTGGCGATCTACCTCATCGTCGCAGGCCTGCTCGGCCTGTTCCCGCACCTGGCCGGATAGCTGCCGGCCGCCACGGCGCGGACGCCTGCGATCTTCCTCGCCCGCGCTTTCAAGTTTTCCTTGATTGACTTGCATGGCACTGCGTCAACAGTACCATTGCCCTCGGCTTGGCTTTTCGCTATCAGCGCAGAAAGCTGTTTTAGGAGGGGTATTTCCATGGCAGATCATACGCCGGCCGGCCCGGTCGAACTTGGCGCCGATATGGACTATGCCGAGCACGATCGAACCTACCATGGCTTCCTGGCGCTGGCCAAATACGGCGCGCTCGCCTGCGCGGCCATTTTGATCGCCATGGCGTTCGGTTTCTTCACCGCCGCCGGCTTCTTCTCGTCGCTGATCCTGTTCGTCATCATCTGCGCGGTCGGCGGCTACCTCCTGCGCTAGGCCGTCGCCGGTCCTGTCTTCCGGATGCCGTCGCCTTGGCGGGTGGCACCGTGCCGAAATTGAAGTTCCAGCCGAAAGGATTGCGCGGTGGGACAGACGGTTTTCATTCCTCGTGAGGTTGACCCGACGGAAGGCCGCGTGGCGGCTTCGCCGGATACGGTGAAACGGCTGGCCGCCCTCGGCTTCGACGTGATCGTCGAGGCCGGCGCCGGCACGGCTTCGCGCATCCCGGACGAGGAGTTCGCCAAGGCGGGCGCTTCTATCGGCAAGGCGGCCGACGCCGGCAAGGCCGACGTGGTGCTGAAGGTGCGCCGCCCGACCGACGCAGAGCTGAAGGGCTATAAGAAGGGCGCCGCGGTGCTGGCCACCATGGATCCCTACGGCAACGACGCCGCCATCGCCGCCATGGCCAAGGCCGGCATCACGGCGTTCGCCATGGAGTTCATGCCGCGCATCACCCGCGCGCAGGTGATGGACGTGCTGTCCTCGCAGGCCAACCTCGCCGGCTACCAGGCGGTGATCGACGCCGCCGCCGAATACGACCGCGCGCTGCCGATGATGATGACGGCGGCCGGCACGGTTCCTGCGGCGAAAACCTTCATCATGGGTGTTGGCGTCGCCGGGCTTCAGGCGATTGCCACGGCGCGCCGCCTCGGCGCCGTCGTCACGGCGACCGACGTCCGGCCGGCGGTGAAGGAGCAGGTGCAGTCGCTCGGCGCGAAATTCCTCGCCGTCGAGGACGAGGAATTCAAGGCGGCCGAGACGGCGGGCGGCTACGCCAAGGAAATGTCCAAGGAATACCAGGCCAAGCAGGCTGCGCTCACGGCCGACCACATCGCCAAGCAGGACATCGTCATCACCACGGCGCTGATCCCCGGCCGTCCGGCTCCGAAGCTGGTTTCGGCTGCCATGGTCGCCTCGATGAAGCCGGGCTCGGTGATCGTCGACCTCGCCGTCGAGCGCGGCGGCAACGTCGAGGGCGCGGTCGCCGGCAAGGTCGTCACGACCGCCAACGGCGTCAAGATCGTCGGCCATCTGAACGTTCCGGGCCGCATCGCTGCGTCGGCCTCGCTGCTCTACGCCAAGAACCTGTTCGCGTTCCTGGAGACGATGATCGACAAGGCCTCGAAAAGCCTCGCCATCAACCGCGACGACGAACTGGTCAAGGCGACCATGCTGACCGATGCCGGCAAGGTCGTGCATCCGAACTTCGCCAAGGCGGCCGAATCCTATCAGGAGCCGGCGGCCGTTCCGGCCAAGACCATGGTGGCCGACGCTTCCGCCAAGCCGAAGAAAGCCGCGGCCAAGAAGCCGGCGGCCGCGAAAAAGTCTTCAACCGGTAAGGGGACCGCGTGATGGACGCCCTTCAGAAAGCCCTCGACCAGCTCGACCAGGCGAGCGCCGCGGTGCGGCTCGCCGTGCAGGACCTTGCCAACGCGCCGGGCGGCGCGGCGGATGCGGCCGGTGCAGCCGCGCACACGCTGTCGGGCGGCGCCATCGATCCCTTCGTCTTCCGCTTCGCCATCTTCGTGCTGGCGATTTTCGTCGGCTACTACGTCGTGTGGTCGGTGACGCCGGCCCTGCACACGCCGCTGATGGCCGTCACCAACGCCATCTCCTCGGTCATTGTGGTGGGCGCGCTGCTCGCAGTCGGGGCCTCGGCGGCGGGGGCGGCAACCGGCTTCGGCTTCGTCGCGCTGTGCCTTGTCTCGGTCAACATCTTCGGCGGCTTCCTGGTCACCCAGCGCATGCTGGCCATGTACAAGAAGAAGGAAAAGTGACGTGAACGTCAATCTCGCTTCCTTCCTCTATCTCGTCTCCGGCATCCTGTTCATCCTGGCGCTGCGCGGCCTGTCGCATCCGACGACCAGCCGCCAGGGCAACCTGTACGGCATGATCGGCATGGCGATCGCCATCGTCACCACGCTGGCTTTGGCGCTGCCCTCGGCCGGCGGTTTCGGCCTGATCGTGCTGGGCCTCGCCATCGGCGGCGGCATCGGCGCCTTCATCGCCCGCCGCATCGCCATGACGGCCATGCCGCAGCTGATCGCCGCCTTCCACTCCCTCGTCGGCCTCGCCGCCGTCATGGTGGCGGCCGGCGCCATCTACGCGCCGGAAAGCTTCGGCATCGGCGAGGCGGGCGCCATCCACGCGCAGGCGCTGGTGGAAATGTCGCTCGGCGTCGCCATCGGCGCCATCACCTTCACCGGCTCCGTCATCGCCTTCCTCAAGCTGGACGGCCGCATGTCGGGCAAGCCGATCATGTTGCCGGCACGCCATCTCATCAACCTCGCGCTGGGCGCTGCGCTCGTCGTGCTGATCGTGCTCCTGGTCGGCACCGAATCGAAGTTCATCTTCTGGCTGATCGTCGCGGCCTCGCTGGTGCTCGGTGTGCTGCTCATCGTGCCGATCGGCGGCGCCGACATGCCCGTCGTCATCTCGATGCTGAACTCCTATTCCGGCTGGGCCGCCGCCGCTCTCGGCTTCACGCTCGGCAATCTCGCGCTCATCATCACCGGCGCGCTGGTGGGCTCGTCGGGCGCGATCCTGTCCTACAT
>JBQCHN010000151.1:0-6667 GCA_051954615.1 Mesorhizobium sp.
GAGGAGTGCAGGTAGAGATTGTGCGGCATGACGGTGGCGCCGATGATGCCCATGGCGATGTAGAGCATCGCCGGATTGGCGACGATCTCGGGCGAGGGGACGAACATGCCGCCGAGAATGCCGCTGACCGAAGGCTGGGCCGCGATGATCTGCGCGGCGAAACAGCCGAAGATGACGATCAGCAGCGCGACGACGAAGGCCTCCAGGAAGCGGAAGCCCTTGTTCATCAGCAGGAGCACGAGGAAGGCGTCGAGCGCGGTGAGCAGCGCGCCGCCGATCAGCGGGATGCCGAGCAGCAGTTGCAGGGCGATCGCCGTGCCGATGACCTCGGCGAGGTCGCAGGCGATGATGGCCAGTTCGCAGGCGACCCACAGCGCGAAATTGACCGGACGCGGATAGTAGGCGCGGCAGGCCTGCGCGAGGTCGCGGCCGGTGGCGATGCCGAGCCGCGCCGACAGCGCCTGCAAAAGGATCGCCATCAGGTTCGACAGCATGATGACGAACAGGAGCGTGTAGCCGAACTGTGCGCCGCCGGCGAGGTCGGTCGCCCAGTTGCCGGGGTCCATATAGCCGACCGAGACCATGTAGCCGGGGCCGGCGAAGGCGAACAGCCGGCGCAGCCATGTGGCGCCTTTCGGCACTGCCACGGAGGCGTTCACCTCCGGCAGGCTGGGGCGGGAATCGCCGGTATCGCGGAAGAAGCGCCATTGCCTTTGCGAAGGCAGGGTGGCTTCGGCTTCGGACGGCGGAGGGGTCATGGTCACGTCTCGTGGCTTGTCGACGCCAATTTATGCAAAGGCTCATCATTATGCAATAGGCTATATTTCATTGTCTATGCTTCTTTTATGGGAGAGCCGAAAGTCGGAAAACGATTCAAGCGGCGGCTGGAAACTGTTGATGTGAAAGGGTTTTGCCGGGCGTTACGGCGGGATTTGACCGAAGCGGGCGATGGCGTTCGACGGCGCGAGGATAAACTTTCCCGAAGAATCAAAGCCTGTGCTATGAAAGTGAAAGGCGTCGCTGGACCAGGGAGAAACGCGTGGCGGCCAGATCGAGACTTGTCCGGCGCGACGAGCCGCTGCCCGATGCCGAGGTGCATTCCGAGGGCTTTCGGCAGACGCGCGAGGCGCGGCGTTCGGCGCTGGTCGAGGACTATGTCGAGCTGATCGCCGACCTGATCGAGGACGGCAACGAGGCACGCCAGGTCGACATCGCCGCGCGGCTCGGCGTGGCGCAGCCGACGGTGGCCAAGATGCTGGCGCGGCTCGCCGCCGACGGGCTGGTGTCGCGAAAACCCTATCGCGGCGTGTTCCTCACCGAGGCCGGCCGCAAGGTGGCCGAGGAGAGCCGCATCCGGCACCAGACGGTCGAGGCCTTTCTGCGCTCGCTCGGCGTCTCCGCCGAGACGGCGCGCATCGACGCCGAGGGCATAGAGCACCATGTCAGCGCCGAGACGCTGGAGGCGTTCCGCCGCGCCATGACGAAGGACGGCTGATTCCCGCCATGGGAACGCGGGGCCGGAACACACGGCCCGCTGGCGCGTTGATGGCCGCCGCGACGATCGTCGCCGTGGTCTTCGATGGAGGAAAGCATGGGCGTCGAGCAAGCACCGACCACAAAGGGCAAGAAGGCGGCCGCGGGATTGAAGGCGGCGGCAGCAAAGGACGAGAAGAAGACCGAGCGCGCCATGGGCAAGGACCTGGCCAAGGGCGCGAAACGCTTCGACGAGCGCTCCAGAAGCTCGGACGGCAAGAGCGCCGGAGCAAAGCAGAGGGATTGACCAGCCGGATCTCGCCGAGGGCGCTTGCGGACGCCAGCGCCGGCGCGCCGTTCCTGCCGGGACGGCGCCTGGCGGCAGGCATTGGAGCTTCGAAACGAAAAATCCCTGTGACTTGGCGCAACCCTTGCGATAATTGTTGCGTGAAGGGCACGACCTACCACGAGGAATTGCAATGCTTTGGAGAGGCCGGCGACAGAGCGATAATGTCGAGGACGACCGCAGCAGTACGGGCGGCGGGCTCGGCGGCGGCGGGCTGGGAGGGCCGGGTGGTCAGTTCCGCATTCCCATCGGCGGCCGTGCCGGCGGCGGCGGACTATCCACCATCGTCATTCTCGTGGTGCTCTATTTCGGGCTGAAATTCCTCGGCATCGATCCCATGCAGGTGCTGGGCGGCGGTGGCGGGCTGCTGGACGGCACCGACAGCAGCGGCCAGATCACCGACAACAGCGGACAGGGCGGCAGTGCGCCTGCCAACGACGAGATGAAGCAGTTCGTCTCGACGGTGCTGGCCGAGACGGAAGACGTCTGGAACGGCATCTTCCAGGCCAACGGCATGAAATACGAGGAGCCGACGCTCCTGCTGTTCTCGGGGCAGGTGCGTTCGGCCTGCGGCTTCACCACGTCGGCGGCCGGGCCGTTCTACTGCCCGGGCGACCACAAGGTCTATCTCGACACCGATTTCTTCCAGCAGCTGTCGCAGCAGTTCGGCGCGTCCGGCGACTTCGCCGAGGCCTATGTGATCGCGCACGAGGTTGGTCACCATGTGCAGAACCTCACCGGCATCCTGCCGAAGTTCAACCAGATGCGGCAGTCGATGAGCGAGGCGGACGCCAACCACATGTCGATGCAGGTCGAGCTGCAGGCCGACTGCTTCGCCGGTGTGTGGGGCCACTTCACCGCGCAGAAGGGCATTCTGGAAAAGGGCGACCTCGAAGAGGCGCTCAACGCCGCCCAGCAGATCGGCGACGACACGCTGCAGAAGAAGATGCAGGGCTACGTCGTGCCCGAGAGCTTCAACCACGGCACCTCGGAGCAGCGCGTGCGCTGGTTCAAGCGCGGCTTCTCGTCCGGCAAGCTTTCGGATTGCGATACCTTCAACAACCCCATCTGAGGGTTGTCGCAGCGACGTTGCTTTCCTCTCTCCGTAAGGACGGGGAGAGGGGCATCCACGCTGCGGCTTTCCGCGATGTCGGCTTGTGTCAGGATGGAGGCCGGCGTTGCGATGGGTGATTGTTGCGGCAGGGCGGCTCGCCTATAAACAGCGCCCCGCCGGCACCGTTTGATGCGCCGCGGCAAGGCAGACGGAAACCGGCCATGATCGATGAAAAGACCGCCAAACGGGGCCTTGCGCTCGTCTTCACCACGCTGCTGCTCGACGTCATCGGCTTCGGCATCATCATGCCTGTGCTGCCGGCCTATCTGCAGGAACTGACCGGCGTCGGCGTCAGCGAGGCCGCGATCGAGGGCGGCTGGCTGTTCTTCGTCTATGCCGCCATGCAATTCTTCTTCGCGCCGGTGATCGGCGGCCTGTCCGACCGCTTCGGCCGCCGGCCGGTGCTGCTCGCCTCGGTGCTGACCTTTTCCATCGACAACCTGATATGCGCGGTGGCGTGGTCCTATCCGATGCTGTTCATCGGCCGGGTGCTGGCCGGCATTTCCGGCGCCAGCTATTCCACCACCTCGGCCTTCATCGCCGATATCTCGAACGACGACAATCGGGCGAAGAATTTCGGCCTGCTCGGCATCGCCTTCGGTGTCGGCTTCGTCATCGGCCCGGTGCTGGGCGGCCTGCTGGGCACCTTCGGGCCGCGCGTGCCGTTCTATTTCGCCGCCGCGCTCGCCTTCGTGAACTTCCTGATCGCGCTGGTGCTTTTGCCGGAAACGCTGGACCAAAAGCATCGCCGCCGTTTCGAGTGGAAGCGGGCGAACCCGGTCGGAACGCTTTTGCAGATGCGCAACTATCACGGCATCGGCTGGATCGGGCTGGCCTTCTTCCTGATGACGCTCGGCCACATGATGTACCCGGCCGTCTGGTCGTTCGTGTCGACCTACCGCTACGGCTGGAGCGAAACGCAGATCGGCCTTTCGCTCGGCGCCTTCGGCCTGTGCGGCGCCATCATCATGGCGACCGTGCTGCCGCGCGTGATCCCCAAGCTCGGCGAATGGCGCACGGCGGCCATCGGCCTCGCCTTCACCGCCGTCAGCGCCTTCGGCTATGCCTTCGCCTGGCAGGGCTGGATGATCTATGCGGTGATCGTCGCAGGCTGCCTGGAGGCGCTGGCCGATCCGCCGCTGCGCAGCCTCGCCGCCGCCAAGGTGCCGCCTTCGGCGCAGGGCGAGCTACAGGGTGCGATGACCTCGATCTTCTCGATCACCTCGATCATCACGCCGCTGCTCTACACGGCGATCTTCTCGTGGTTCACCGGGCCGGACGCGCCGGTCGTCTTTGCCGGCGCGCCCTATCTGGTCGGCGGCGTCTTCCTGGCGCTGGCGCTGCTGGTCTTCGTCACCAAGGTGGCGAAGCCGACGCCGAGGGAGGTCGAGCGCATGCATTCGCCGGAAGCGGCGGGCGCGGGCGGGCATTGAGATCACGGTCGCGGCCGGATTGGCCGCGGCCTCCACATTGCTGCCACGGATTGGTCACGAAATAACCCGGTGGCCGGCAGGCTGAGGACTCATTGTCCCTGTCAGTTGCCCTCCTGCGGGGCCAACTGGAAGGGAAACCCATGCGCAAAGTTTTTATGCTGGCGGCGAGCCTTGCCTTCATCGGCGCGAGTGCCGCGAATGCACAGACGACGCCGACGCCATCGCAGCCGCCGGCCCAGCCACCAACCCAGCCACCGGCCGCCGAACCGGACGCCGCCCCGAAGATCCAGCGTTTCAACGTGGTCGATGTCAGCGAACTGCCGCAGGAGACGCAAAAGCAGGTCGAGCAGGTCGTGGCGCAAGGCAACGACGCCACGCTGAAGGAATTGCACTCGACGATCGACGCCACGCCCGAGGCAAAGGCCGCGCTGGATGCCAAGGGCGCGACGTCCGAGCAGGTCGTGGCGACCGCCATGAGCAAGGACGGCACGCTGACGCTGATCACGAAGAAGAAGAGCTAGCTCAGCCTTCGCTCGATCTGGCCGGGCCGTATCTCAGCGCTCGGCCAGCGCCGGCTCGCCCTTCGTCTCGCGGATGAGGTTGGCGAAGCGGCGGAACAGGTAGTGCGAATCCTGCGGGCCGGGCGAGGCCTCGGGGTGGTGCTGGACGGAAAAGACCGGCCGGCCGGTCAGCGTGATGCCGCAGTTCGAGCCGTCGAACAGCGAAACGTGAGTCTCCTCAACGCCCTGCGGCAGTGATTTCGAGTCGACCGCGAAGCCGTGGTTCATCGACACGATCTCGACCTTGCCGGTGGTGTGGTCCTTGACCGGGTGGTTGGCGCCGTGGTGGCCTTGGTGCATCTTCTCGGTCCTGCCGCCAACGGCCAGCGCCAGCATCTGGTGGCCGAGGCAGATGCCGAAGATCGGGATATCGGTCTTGAGCAGGTCCTTGATGACGGGCACGGCGTATTCGCCCGTCGCGGCGGGATCGCCGGGGCCGTTTGACAGGAAGATGCCGTCCGGCTTCATGGCGAGGATTTCGTCGGCGCCGGTCTTGGCGGGGACGACGGTGACCTTGGCGCCGAGGCCTGCGAGCAGGCGCAGGATGTTGCGCTTGACGCCGTAGTCGACGGCGACGACGTGGATGGAGGGTTTCTCCTGCTCGCCGTAGCCCTCGTTCCATACCCATGGCGTCTCCCTCCACACCGACGACTGGCCGGAGGTGACGTCCTTGGCGAGGTCGAGACCGACCAGGCCCGACCAGGCTGCTGCCTGCCTCTTCAGGTCCGCGATGTCGAACTTGCCGTCCGGCGCATGGGCGATGACGGCGTTGGCGAGGCCCTTTTCGCGGATCAGCGCGGTCAGCGCGCGGGTGTCGATGCCGGCGAGCGCGACGATGCCGCGCCGCTTCAGCCAGCGGTCGAGATGGTCCTTGGCCCGGTAGTTCGACGGGTCGGTGACGTCGGCCTTGAAGACGGCGCCGACCGCACCGGCGCGCACCGCCGGGTTGAGGTCCTCGATGTCTTCCTCGTTGGTGCCGATGTTGCCGATATGGGGAAAGGTGAAGGTGACGATCTGGCCGGCGTAGGACGGATCGGTCAGGATTTCCTCATAGCCGGTCATGGCCGTGTTGAAGCAGACTTCCGCCACCGCCGAGCCGGTCGCACCCAGGCCTCGCCCCTCGATCACCGTGCCGTCGGCCAGCACCAGCAGCGCTGTGGGAATTTCGGTGGTCCAGGGGGCAGTGGTCCTATCGACCATGGGCGGGTCTCCTTCGGGCGCGGCCGCGCTTCGGCGCAGCACAAGACGCAGAGCGCCGGCGCCCCGCGTCGTTCATGTAACCGGTGTGGTTGCAAGGCCTGCACATAGGGGAAGGCGGGCGCAGGGTCAATCGCCGTGGACCCTGCGCCCGTCAGTATTCCTGGCGTCGTTGCTACTGATTGATCTCGGGCTCGACCACCTTGGCCAGATTGCGCAGCGATTCCTGCCAGCCGAGATAGCAGGACTCGACCGGGATGAGGTCGGGTATGCCGGCCTGCTCGATGTTGAGTTCGGTACCGCACGAGACCTTCTTCAGCGTCACCGTCACGGTCATCTCGCCGGGCAGGTTGGCGTCGTCGAACTTGTCCGTGTAGCGAAGGCGCTCGCCGGGCACGAGTTCGAGGTATTCTCCGCCGAAGGAATGGCTTTCGCCGGTGGTGAAGTTGCGGAAGGACATCCTGTGCGTTCCGCCGACTTTCGCCTCCAGATGGTGGACGGTGCACAGGAAGCCGTTCGGCGGAAGCCATTTCGCCACCGCATC
>JBQCHN010000152.1:0-3413 GCA_051954615.1 Mesorhizobium sp.
GCTGAGCGCGGCGAAGCGGCGCCAACTGTCCGGCCAGTCGCGGCCCGCCGCATCGCCATAGGGGCTGCCCGGGCGGTCGAACAGATGCGGCGCGTCGAGCACCAGAAGGTCGAGCCCCGCCGCCCCGGCCGCCAGCACGGAAGCCTTGCCGCCGAACAGCGCAGGATAGTCGGCCACCATCGTCGCCTGCTTCAGCGCATCCATCACCACCGGATAGCCGGGCACGAGCGAGCGCATGGCAACGCCCTTTGCTTCCAGAGCGATGGGCAGCGCGCCGGCGACGTCCGCCAGGCCGCCGGTCTTGACCAGCGGGAAGATTTCGGACGCGAC
Source organism: Mesorhizobium sp. (assembly GCA_051954615.1). GTDB lineage: Bacteria > Pseudomonadota > Alphaproteobacteria > Rhizobiales > Rhizobiaceae > Mesorhizobium. The sequence goes on from JBQCHN010000152.1 coordinate 331, forward strand.
GGAGAGCACCTGCATGTTTTTGTCAGTCATTCGGCCTGCTTCCGGAACCGTCATCCCAGCTTGTCGATCATCGGCTGGGTGATCAGGCAGATGCCCTTTTCCGATACGCGGAAGCGTTTGGCGTCCAGCGCCGGGTCTTCGCCGACCACCAGCCCTTCGGGGATCTTGACGCCGTGGTCGATGACAACGCGCTTCAGCCGCGCGTTGCGACCGACGGTGCAGTCAGGCAGCATCACCACCTCTTCCAGCTTGGAATAGGAATTGATGCGCGCGCCGGTGAAGATCAGGCTGCGGCGCAGCGAGGCGCCGGAGACGATGCAATCGCCCGACACCAGGGACGAGATCGCCTCGCCTCGGCGCCCCTCCTCGTCATGCACGAACTTCGCCGGCGGCTTCAGTTCGGCATAGGTCCAGATCGGCCAGTCGCGGTCGTAGAGATCGAGTTCGGGCGTCACATCCGTCAGGTCGATATTGGCCTCCCAATAGGCGTCGACCGTGCCGACGTCGCGCCAGTATGGCAGCGCTTCCTGGCTGGAGCGCACGCAGGACTTGGCGAAGCGGTGGGCGATCGCCTTGCCGCCCTTGACGATCTTCGGGATAATGTCCTTGCCGAAATCGCGGCTGGAATTCGGATCGGCTGCATCCTCGCGCAACAACTGCATGAGGAATTTCGTGCGGAAGACATAGATGCCCATCGAGGCCAGCGCGAAGTCCGGCTTGTCGGGGATGCCGGGCGGGTCGGCCGGCTTCTCGACGAAGGCGATGATGTTGTCCTTGCCATCGACATGCATGACGCCGAAACCCGTCGCCTCCATGCGCGGCACTTCCAGGCAACCCACGGTGACGTCGGCGTTGGCGTCTACGTGCTGGCGCAGCATCAACTCGTAGTCCATCTTGTAGATGTGGTCGCCGGCCAGGATGACCATGAACTCAGGATTGTAGCTCTCGATGATGTCGATGTTCTGGTAGACGGCGTCGGCGGTGCCCTCGTACCACTGGGTTTCCGACACGCGCTGGCTTGCCGGCAGAATGTCGAAGCTCTCGTTGCGTTCCGGCCGCAGGAAATTCCAGCCGCGCTGCAGGTGCCGGATCAGGGAATGAGCCTTGTACTGCGTCGACACGCCGAGGCGGCGGATGCCGGAATACAGCGCATTGGACAGCGCGAAATCGATGATGCGGGTCTTGACTCCGAAATAGACGCCCGGCTTGGCGCGCCGGTCGGTCAATTCCTTCAGCCGGCTGCCCCGCCCGCCGGCCAGCACGTAGGCCATCGCATCGCGGGCCAGCGGCTGGGTTCGTTTCATATCTGCCATGTTACCCTCCCAAGACCCTCATTCGGGAACGAATTCGAGCATAAATGTGGCAAGCGGCGGCAAGGTGAGCAGAGCCGCCGCCCCCTCGCCTTCGGCTATGGCCTTCACGGCCTCGCCGTTGCCCATGCCGGAACCGCCATAGTCGGCGGCATCGGTGTTGACGATTTCACGCCACGTTCCGGCGTGCGGCAGCGGCAAGCGATAATTCTCGCGCGGCACCGGCGTGAAATTGGAGACGACCGCGACGGGGTTCGCGCCGGGCGCCTTGCGCAACCAGGCAAAGACGGAGCGCTGCTTGTCGTCGACGATGAGCCATTCGAACCCTTCCGGCTCGCAGTCGCGCGCATGCAGGGCCGGACAGGAGCGATAGAGGCCGTTCAGGTCCCTCACCACCTTCTGCATGCCGCTGTGCAGGGCGTATTGCAGCAGATTCCAGTCGAGCGCCCTCGCCTCGCTCCATTCGCGGCGTTGGGCGAATTCCTGCCCCATGAACAGGAGCTTCTTGCCGGGATAGCCCCACATGAAGGCATAGAAGGCGCGCAGCGTGGCAAACTTCTGCCAGTCATCGCCCGCCATCTTGGAAATCAACGTGCCTTTGCCGTGCACCACCTCATCATGCGACAGCGGCAGCACGAAATTCTCGCTGAAAGCGTACATCAGGCCGAAGGTGAGGTCGTCGTGATGATGCTGACGGTGGACGGGTTCGCGCGCGAAATACTCCAGCGTGTCGTGCATGAAGCCCATGTTCCACTTGAAGCCGAAGCCCAGCCCGCCTTCGTGAACCGGCTTCGACACTTTCGGCCATGAGGTCGATTCCTCGGCGATAGTAACGACGCCGGGGTGATGGCCGTAAAGCTCCTTGTTCATCCGCTGGAGGAACGCGACGGCCTCGAGGTTCTCACGGCCACCCTTCTCGTTGGGGATCCATTCGCCCGCTTTCCGCGAATAATCGAGGTAGAGCATGGAGGCGACGGCATCCACGCGCAGGCCGTCGACATGGTACTTCTCGGCCCAGTAGAGGGCGTTGTTGACGAGGAATTCGATGACCTCGCGGCGGCCGAAATTGTAGATCAGCGTGTTCCAGTCGGGGTGAAAACCCTTGCGCGGGTCCTCGTGCTCGTAGAGCGCGGTGCCGTCGAAGCGCACCAGCCCGAACTGGTCTACGGGGAAATGCGCCGGCACCCAGTCGAGGATGACGCCGACGCCGGCGCGGTGGGCGCCGTCGACGAAGCGGGCGAAGCCATCGGGATCGCCGAAGCGCGCCGACGGCGCATAGAGGCCGGTCGTCTGGTAGCCCCAGGACGGATCGTAGGGGTGCTCGGAGATCGGCAGGAACTCGATATGAGTGAAGCCCATGTCGACCACATAGGGGATCAGCCGGTCGGCCAGTTCGTCCCAGGTCAGGAAAGTGCCGTCCTCGTTGCGTTCCCAGGAGCCGGCATGAACCTCGTAGATCGCCATCGGCTGGCGCCGCGGATCGGCGCCGCGCCAGAACGTGCGGTGCGCCTCGTCGCCCCACTGGTGCTGCGACGGCTCGGCCGTCACCGAAGCCGTGGCCGGCCTCAGCTCCGACTGGAAAGCGAAGGGGTCGGCCTTGAGCGGCAGCCGGACGCCCTGCGCGCCGATGACCTCGAACTTGTAGGGCCGGCCAGCGCCGATATCGGGAATGAAGATTTCCCAGATGCCGGTGTCGCGGCGCAGGCGCATGGGGTGGCGGCGGCCGTCCCAATCGTTGAAGTCGCCGACCACCGAAACGCGCTTGGCATTCGG
>JBQCHN010000153.1:0-4918 GCA_051954615.1 Mesorhizobium sp.
TCGTCAACGGCTTCGCCCACGCGCTGATCGAAATCCGGCAGGACCTGATCGCCGACGAGGCCGGCGCGCTCGACTGGGCGGCGCGGCTGGCGCCGATCGTTGAAGCGATCAACGCCCGTGCCGATATACATGAGGTCAAGATGTACGGCTCGCGCACCGGTCCGCTGTGAGCGGCCGGCGGCGCAGCGAAAGGAGCAACGCCATGGACAAGCTCACCCCTGGGCTTAACCCGGAGCAGCAGCGCGATTTCGAGGCCGCCGCCTTCCGCCGGCTTGTCGGCCACCTTCGCCAGCGCACCGACGTGCAGAACATAGACCTGATGAACCTCGCCGGCTTCTGCCGCAACTGCCTGTCCAACTGGTATCGCGAGGCGGCGGAGGCCGAAGGCGTCGCGCTCTCCAAGGAGGAGTCGCGCGAGATCGTCTACGGCATGCCCTACGCGGAATGGCAGTCGCTACACCAGACCGAGGCGTCGCCGGAAAAGCAGGCTGCCTTCGAAGCGAACAAGCCGAAGGACCACTAAATCCTAACGCCCGCCGCCTCGCCCGAGCCGGGCGCTTTCGGCGGCGATGGCAAGCAGCGCCTGCCTGGCCAACGGCGTCGACAGGTCGGGGCGGCGACGCGTCTGCAACACCGCGCCCTGCAATCGCTCCAGCGCTCGCGCCAGACCCTCGCCGCTCCAGCGCTCCAGCACCTTTTCCACCAGCTTGCGGCGAGCAAAGAACACCGGCGGCTTGTGGCCTGCGACGATGGCCGCAGCGTTGCGTCCCTCCGTCTCCATCTTGCCACGCATGACCTGGATCGCCTGCAACTGCCGCATGGCGGCCGACAGCGCCACGAAGGGATGGGTGCCGGCCTGGCACTGCCGCGTGAAGGCGGCGTCGAATGCGTCGATCCGGCCTTCGAGCACGGCGTCCACCGCATCGTCGAAGGATTGGCCTGAGACGTCGCCGGCCAGCGCCCGCACGTCCTCCAGGCCGATCGCGTCCTGTCCATGGCAATAGAGAACCAGCTTCTCGATCTCACCGCGCGTCGCCAGCCGGTCGCCGCCGAGATTGCGGCGCAGCGCCTGCCGTGCCTCCAGCGAAATCGTCATGCCGGCTTTCTGCAATTCGGCATCGATGACGCCGTCTACATCGCGCGCCTCGTCGGCATAGCAGGGCAGCGCCATGGCCGAGGCGGCGCCTTCCACCGCGCTGCGCAGGGCTGCACCTTTTTTCAGGTCCCCGGCCTCGATCAGCACGATGGCGTCGCGCGGCGGCTCGGCCACCAGCGCCTTGACGTCTTCCGCCAGGCTTTTCTGCGCGCCCGCGTTGCGCACCCACAGCAATCGCCGGTCGGAGAACATCGAGACGGTGCGCGCCTCGTCCAGCAGCCGGCCCTCGTCGCGCTCGGCCTCGCCGGCGTCCAGCTTCACGACCGTGAAGGGGTCGTCGAGCGGCAGGCTGGTCTTCTCGGCGAAGCCCAGGGCGCGTTCCGAGACCAGGCCGCGATCCGGCCCGTAGATCAGCACGATGGTAAAGCGCGGGTCCGGCCGCGCCAGCCACGAATCGACCTCGAATGCCTTTTTCTGCGCCATGGCTTCGCTCTACCACAGGCACGGCCCAAGTCGAGGCCCGGCTGCGCGTCGTTCGAGGCTCGGCATTTTCGTGCCGAACCAGCCACACGCGAGAGTGCTTTGTTGCCCGGGGGCCGGTGCGAAAGACGGGAAATTACGTCTGTTTCCTGTCACATTCGGCGCTCACGCTGACGCCTGCGGGCGGCAATCGATTGCCGCTGCCTTGGCGGTCAGGATGTGCGAAGATCGCGCCGACGGGAGGAGGACGGTCATGACTAACGCTCTGCGTTTCCACGTTCCGGAGCCGGAAGTGCGCCCTGGCGGCACACCGGATTTCTCCAACGTCCCCATTCCCAAGGCGGGCTCGGTGCCGCGCCCGCCCATCGACGTCGATCCGCGCGACATCCGCGATCTCGCCTTCTCCATCATCCGCGTGCTGAACCGCTCCGGCGAGGCGGTCGGCCCGTGGGCCGGCCTGCTGACCGACGACGAACTGCTGGAAGGACTGCGCCATATGATGACGCTGCGCGCCTTCGACGCCCGCATGCAGATGGCGCAGCGGCAAGGCAAGACCTCCTTCTACATGCAGCATCTGGGCGAAGAGGCGGTCAGCACCGCCTTCCGCAAGGCGCTTTCGCCGGGCGACATGAATTTCCCGACTTATCGACAAGCGGGGCTGCTCATCGCCGACGGCTACCCGATGGTCACCATGATGAACCAGATCTATTCCAACGAGGCGGACCCGCTGAAGGGGCGGCAACTGCCGATCATGTATTCCTCGAAGGAGCACGGCTTCTTCTCGATCTCCGGCAACCTCGCCACGCAATACGTCCAGGCGGTCGGCTGGGCGATGGCCTCGGCGATCAGCGGCGACACGAAGATCGCCGCCGCCTGGATCGGCGACGGCTCGACCGCCGAGAGCGATTTCCATTCCGCGCTGGTCTTCGCCTCAACCTACAAGGCGCCCGTCATCCTCAACGTCGTCAACAATCAGTGGGCCATCTCGACCTTCCAGGGCATCGCCCGCGGCGGCGCCGGCACCTTCGCCGCGCGCGGCCTCGGCTTCGGCATTCCGGCGCTGCGCGTCGACGGCAACGACTATCTCGCCGTCCATGCTGTGGCGAAATGGGCGGCCGAACGCGCCCGCGCCAATTTCGGCCCGACGCTGATCGAGCACGTCACCTACCGGGCCGGCGCGCATTCGACCTCCGACGATCCGTCCGCCTACCGGCCGAAGGCGGAATCGGACGCCTGGCCGCTGGGCGATCCCATCGTGCGGCTGAAGAACCATCTCGTCCTGCGCGGCGTCTGGTCGGACGAACGCCACGCGCAAGCGGAGGCCGAAATCCTCGACACGGTGATCGCCGCCCAGCGCGAGGCGGAAAAGCACGGCACGCTGCATTCCGGCAACAAGCCCTCGGTGCGCGACATGTTCGAGGGTCTCTACGCAGAAATGCCGCCGCACCTCCGGCGCCAGCGCCAGCAGGCGGGAGTGTAAAGATGCCCCGCAAGACGATGATCGAGGCCATCCGCGACGCCATGGACGTCTCCATGGGGCGCGACGAGAAGGTGGTGGTGTTCGGCGAGGATGTCGGCTTCTTCGGCGGTGTCTTCCGCTGCACGCAAGGCCTGCAGGCGAAATACGGCAAGACCCGCTGCTTCGACGCGCCGATCAACGAGAGCGGCATCGTCGGCACCGCCATCGGCATGGCCGCCTACGGCTTGCGGCCCTGCGTCGAGATCCAGTTCGCCGACTACATGTACCCGGCCTACGACCAGCTCACCCAGGAGGCGGCGCGCATCCGCTATCGCTCCAACGGCGACTTCACCTGCCCCATCGTGGTGCGGATGCCCACCGGCGGAGGCATCTTCGGCGGCCAGACGCACAGCCAGAGCCCGGAAGCGCTGTTCACCCACGTCTCCGGCCTGAAGACGGTCGTCCCGTCCAATCCCCACGACGCCAAGGGCTTGCTGATCGCGGCGATCGAAGACCCCGACCCGGTGATCTTCCTCGAACCGAAGCGGCTCTACAACGGTCCCTTCGACGGCCATCACGAACGGCCGGTGACGGCATGGTCCAAGCATGAACTCGGCGAGGTGCCGGACGGCCACTACACGGTGCCGCTCGGCAAGGCGGTGGTGCGGCGGCCCGGCGCTGCCGTCACCGTGCTCGCCTACGGCACGATGGTCTATGTCGCGCAGGCCGCAGCCGAGGAAACCGGCATCGACGCCGAGGTGATCGACCTCAGGACGCTGCTGCCACTCGATCTCGACGTCATCGTCGCCTCGGTGACCAAGACCGGCCGCTGCGTCGTCGTGCATGAGGCGACGATGACCTCCGGCTTCGGCGCCGAGCTGGCCGCACTGGTGCAGGAACACTGCTTCTATCATCTGGAAGCACCGGTGGCGCGCGTCGCCGGCTGGGATACGCCCTACCCGCACGCACAGGAGTGGGACTATTTTCCCGGCCCCACGCGCGTCGGCCGGGCGCTCATTGAAACCATGGAGGCCTGAGGCATGGGCGAGCATGTGATCAAGCTTCCGGATGTCGGCGAGGGCGTCGCCGAGGCCGAGCTTGTCGAATGGCACGTCAAGGTCGGCGACCTCGTGCGCGAGGACCAGATGCTGGCTGCCGTCATGACCGACAAGGCGACCGTGGAAATCCCCTCGCCCGTCGATGGCGAGGTGCTGTGGCTGGGCGCCGGGATCGGCGACACCGTTGCCATCGGCTCGCCCATTGTGCGGTTGAAGGTGGCGGGCGATGGGAATGTGAAGGCTGGATCGCCTGCGGTAGAGCCAGACTCTTCCGCAAAGCGCACCCCCGCCCCTAACCCCTCCCCACAAGGGGGAGGGGAACAGGTCACCGCCCCTTCACCATCAGCACCAGCCAAGAGCCACCCGTCGGAGGACAGCGCGCCGCCGGCCGCGCCGGCGTCCCCCTCCCCCTTGTCGGGAGGGGACAGAGGTGGGGGTGCGCCGCCCTCGGCCACAATTCGCACGACCGGCGCCCCTCGCACCGAGGGCGAGAAGCCTCTCGCCTCGCCGGCGGTCCGTCTTCGCGCCAAAGAGGCCGGCATCGACCTGCGCCAAGTCGCCGGCAGCGGTCCCGCGGGCCGCATCGGTCATGAGGATCTCGACGCCTTCTTCGCATATGGCCCCCAAGTGGCCCCGACCACCGCCGGCGGCATCGCGCGAAACGATACCGTCGAGGAAATCAAAGTCGTCGGGCTTCGGCGTAAGATCGCCGAAAAGATGCGGATCGCCAAATCGCGCATCCCGCACATCACCTATGTCGAGGAGGTCGATGTCACGGCACTTGAAGACCTGCGCGCCGCGCTCAACAAGGAGAAAAAAGCCGAT
>JBQCHN010000154.1:0-12833 GCA_051954615.1 Mesorhizobium sp.
TGGATGTCGACGCGCACCACCGACGACCAGTTCGGATCGTCGGCCAGCATCGCCTTGAAGGTCTGGCGGATCAGGTCGGCGCCGACGTCCTCATGCGCCAGCCGTTCGGCCAGCCGATGGATCACCGCTTCTTCCAGGCTGTCCTGGTTGAGGATGGTGGAATAGAGGAACGCCGCCAGCAGCGGGTCGCGTTCCACCGTGGTCATCGCCTCGTCGCGGACCGAGCGCCAGATCGGATCGGCCTGCTGGAGCCCGTTCGGGCGGGCCATGGTCATGCTGTTCATCGAAGGCCTCCGCTGCCGCTTGCCTTATCCGGCCGCTGATATAAGCCAGATGATAACAGGCGTGAACTGAATTTTCCTTATCCTGTCTTCAAGTGGTTTGTGATGATGCAAAATCAACCGGCAATGGAACAGGAACCCTTGATGGTCCGCATGGCCGGCGGCGTCGCCACGGTGACGCTCAACCGGCCACGCCGCAAGAATGCCATCAGCCACGCGCTGTGGCTGGAGCTTTCCCGGCTCTTCGAGACCCTCTCCGCCTCGGCTGAAACACGCGCCATCGTGTTCACGGGTGCCGGCAGCGATTTTTCCGCCGGCGCCGATATCGCTGAATTCGACACGCTGCGCGGCGCCGGCAACGCCGAGGCCTACGAGACGGCCAACTCCGCCGCTTTCGCAGCGGTGCGCAACGCGCGCGTGCCGGTGATCGCCGCAATCCGCGGCGTCTGTTTCGGCGGCGGTTTCGGCCTCGCGGCAGCCGCCGATTTGAGGATCGCCGCGCCCGACGCGCTGTTTTCGGTGCCGGCGGCGCGGCTGGGGCTGGCCTATCCGCAAGACGCCATGCAGGACATCGTCGCGGCGGCGGGGCCGCAGATGGCGCGCTACCTCACATTCACCGGCGCCCGCATCGATGCGAAGACGGCGCTGGCGGCCGGATTGATCCTGGAGGTTGTGCCAACAGACGAGTTGGAGGCTCGCGCTTCAAGCATCGCAGCCTCGATCGCCGCCAACGCGCCATTGTCGGTTCTGGCTTCCAAGCTTTCCATTCGCGCCACACTGAGCGACGTCGCCGCCGATGCGGAAGCGGCGCGGGTAGCCGGCGCGCGAACCTTCGAGAGCGCCGACTACGCCGAAGGCCGTGCCGCCTTCCGCGAGAAGCGGCAACCGAGGTTTTCCGGCCGATGAGCGCGCCGCTGCTCGACGCTGCGCTGAAGGTCGAGCTTGCCGGCCTCTATCGCGCGCCCGGGCGCCACTATCACGGCCTTGCCCACATCGAGGCGCTGCTGGCGCTGGCCGCCGAATACCGCCCTGCCCTGTCCGATCCGGAGGCGGTGGAAGCAGCGATCTGGTTCCACGACAGCATCTACGACAGCCGGGCCAAGGACAACGAGACACGGAGCGCCGGCCTTGCCCGCAGCAAACTCGCCGGTCGAACGGATGAAGCCCGTCTGGCCCGCATCGCCACGATGATCGAGGCGACGGCCACGCACGAGGTCGCTGCCCTCACCGATCCGGATCATGTTCGCGACGCCGCCCTGCTGCTAGACATGGACCTGTCCATCCTGGGCGCCGAGCCGGATGTCTTCGATGCCTACGAACAGGCGGTGCGACGCGAATACCACTGGGTGGACGAGCCGGCCTGGAAGGCCGGGCGCGGCGCGGTGCTGAAAAACCTCCTCGCCCGCCCGCACATTTTCCATACGCCGGAATTCCGGAACCGGTTCGAAGCGCGGGCGCGGGCGAACATGGCACGGTCGGTTGAGAGGTTGGCGGGGCAGCCTCTGTAGCGGCTTTATCCGCACCCGTTTCGGAGCTTCAAGTCCGAGGCACCAAAGCCCGTACGGGATAAAACAGCGTGCGCCCTACAGCGCATTTTCCGCATAGAATTCCAGCACGCGCTGCTTGAAGCTCCTGTCGCCGACCGACAGCATGTGGTCACGCCCTTCGATGGCGAAGGCCGTGGCGTTCGGCATCAGCGCGGCAAGCTCCTCGGCCGAGCCGGCGATGTCGTCCTTCGTGCCGACGGCGATCAGCGTCGGCTGGGCGATCAGCGCCACCTGGTCCTCGGTCAGTTCGTCGCGCGAGCCGATAATGCAGGCGGCGAGCGCGCGGCGGTCGCTGCGCGTCTGGTCGGCGAACGCCCGGAAGGTCTTTCCGCGCGCATGGGTGATGCTGGCTGCATCCTCGGCCAGCAGCGCCTCGCCGATCGGGTCCCAGTCGCCGACGCCATCGACCAGCCCGATGCCGAGCCCGCCCAGCACCAGCGTCGCGACCTTGTCCGGATCGGAGAGCGCCATGAAGGCGGAAACGCGCGCACCCATCGAATAGCCCATGACGTACGCCCGCCCGATGCCGAGATGGTCGAGAAGTGCAGCCGCATCGCCAGCCATGCGCGCCGGCGTGTAGTCGGAAGCCTCATAGCTCTTGGAAGACGAACCGTGGCCGCGATTGTCGAGCGCGATCGCCCGGTAGCCGGCGTCGTTGAGCGTCTTGAACCAGCCGGGCGCCACCCAGTTGACATAATGGCTGGAGGCGAAGCCGTGGATCATCAGCACCGGATCGCCGTCGCCGGATGACGGCCGACGGTCCAGATAGGCCAGATCGAAGCCGTCGTGGCGGAAGAATTGCAGCGTCGTGTCCTGAACCGTCATTTCGCCGTGCCCTGCCCGTCGTTGACGTTCGGCGCGTCGCCGTTGTCGGGCGGCGGCTCGCTGGGAACGGGAGCGGCCGCGATGGCCGGATGCCTGACCAGATCGCCGTCGGCAATACCGTTCTTCTCGGCCGTGCCGGATTTCAGTTCCAACACGAAGCGCACCGGCTCGTCCGGCGAGATGACGGCTTCCGAAAACGGCTCGCCCTGGCGAATCGCCTTGATACGGCCGTCCTGACCGATGAAGATCAGGTCGAGCGGCATCGGCGTGTTCCTCATCCAGAAACCGACCGGCTGGGTGGCCTCGAAGACGAACAGCATGCCGTGGTCGTCCGCCATATCCTGCCGGAACATCAGGCCGGCCTGCCGCTCGCCGGAATCGTCGGCGATCTCGATGGTGAAAGGACGCTCACCCCGGTTTGTAACCGCCACCAGCGGCGCAGGATCGACCGGCAGGATCATCGGCTGGCCTTCAGCCGGCCCTGACCATGCGGGCCGCAGCAACGCCACTATCGCAAGGATCGCTCCGAGGCAGAGCGCCGGTGCCTTCAGCCAGCCAAAACGCGCCATTGCAATGTCCTGCTCTCGTCCAATAATCTTCCCGGTCCTCGGCCCCTTATCGGGACGGAAAGGGCCGGAAACGTGGCATGCCCATCAAGCATGCAGCCGCGGCAAAGCCAAGCCAAGCCGACGGCCCTCGCCGCGGTGACGACCGGCAAAACAAAGGCCGCGCAAGCGCGGCCCCTCTGCATCGCTCCGCCATCCGCTCAGTGCGCGACAGGCAAGGTCCCGACGTCCGGATGAATCTCGGCAGCCATTAGCCCCTTGTCACCACGGCCGAAGCGCACCAGCACCACCTGTCCCGGCCGCAACTCGGTGACGCCGTAGCGGCGCAGCGTCTCCATGTGAACGAAGATGTCCTCGGTGCCCTCTCCGCGCGTCAGGAAGCCGAAGCCCTTGGTGCGGTTGAACCACTTGACCAGCGCCCGCTCCAGCCCGCTCTCGGGCGTGACGGTGACGTGCGTGCGCTGTTCCTGCATCTCGGCGGGATGGACGGCGGTGGTGATATCCATCGACAGGACGCGGAACGCCTGCAGGCCGCGATCCCCCTTGCGCACCAGGCAAACCACGCGCGCGCCCTCAAGCGCGGTCTGGAAGCCGTCGCGCCGCAGGCAGGTGACATGAAGGAGGATATCGCCAGTGACGCCGTCGTCGGGCAGGATGAAGCCATATCCCTTGGCAACGTCGAACCACTTGATTGCGCCAGAGACTTCCTGAAGATCGGCGCCATCGCCGGCCTCGTCGTGTCCCACCGCTGTCGCATCCTGCCCCATCCAAGAGGCCTTTTCCCCCATCGAGCGCCCCCTTTCTTCGTCAGTGCAGCAAACTGATTCTTGACGCCAGATTAACACTTGCGCTTCCGGGGTGTGCAAGACCTGCGCGGGGTTTTTTCACGGCTCGTTGATTGTCGCCTGTTTTGCTGTCATTTCCAGCGGCGAATACTTGGCGGTTGCCGCCCCGATACACCCACCCTATGTTGCGTCCCGAACCGCCAGCCGCAATTCCGGAGATACCCATGCGCTACCTGCACACGATGGTCCGTGTCGCCGACGTCGATGCCTCGCTCGACTTCTACTGCAACAAGCTCGGCCTCAAGGAGGTGCGGCGCATCGAGAACGACAAGGGGCGCTTCACGCTGATCTTCCTCGCCGCGCCGGAGGACGAGCAAAGCGGCCGGGCCGAGCATGCGCCGCTGGTGGAACTGACTTACAACTGGGATCCGGAAGAGTACAAGGGCGGCCGCAATTTCGGTCACCTGGCCTACGAGGTGGACGACATCTACGCGCTGTGCCAGCGCCTGATGGACAGCGGCATCACCATCAACCGGCCACCGCGCGACGGCCACATGGCCTTCATCCGCTCGCCGGACGGCATCTCCATCGAACTCCTGCAAAAGGGCCAGCCCAAGGCGCCGGCCGAGCCGTGGGCCTCGATGGCCAACACCGGCGCCTGGTAGGCCGAGAGGAAAGACCATGCGACGAGCCGCGCCGACGTCGCCACCGGGCAGGCCAGCAAATATCTCCAGCAGTTGTGCAAGCACTGGGCGCACAAGTTTCCGGTCGCGTTCGATCCGGCTCACGGGACGATCGAGCTTTCGCTGGGCCGCACCGTGATGGATGCCGATGCCGAAGCGCTGCACATCGCGGTAACCGCCCAGGACGTCGAAGCATTGGAGCGGCTGGAGACGGTGGTGGCCGACCACATCAAGCGTTTCGCCTTTCGCGAGGAACTTGTCTTCGACTGGAAGCGCGACGCCGGCTGAGCTTCGCCTATCCCGCCGCCTTCGCCATTTCCAGCAGCGTCAGCACGGTGCGCCAGTTACGTGCCGTACCGGGCACTTTCAGCGTGCGTGGGATCAGGTTGGCGAATTCGGAATGGCCGAGTCCGTTCGGCGCCTTGAGGTAGAAGGCGTCGCCCTTAACGGTGAAGTGTTCCGGCCCGGTGCATTTGTCCGCCAGCCGCTTTTCCTCTTCTTCGGTCGGCTGGCGCTCCAGCGTATAGAGGTGAAGCTTCTTCGGCTCGTCGACGACTTCGGGATATGGGTTCTCGGCGACGCGGCGCGCGAGCCAATCGGCGTCCCGCACCATGATGCGCGAGCGGAAGCCCCATTCCGTCTCGAAAGCATCCTCGATCGTCCCGGCCAGTTTGTCGACGTCGCCTTCGGCCGCCCGGAAGACGACGTTGCCGCTCTGCACATAGCTTTGCACGGCGGTGAAGCCGAGCGTCTCGAAGAAGGCGCGCAATTCGGCCATTTTGACGATGCGATTACCGCCGACATTGATGCCGGAAAACAGCGCGACGAAAATCTTCCCCCTCGCCGTCATATGATGAAGCCCGCCAGCGTCTCGTTGTCGGTGATGTCCTGATACTGCACGCCGTTGGTGTCGAAACGAGCGGTCAGCAGGTCGAAATTGCGCCTCTCCTTCGTCTCGATGCCGATCAGCACCGAGCCGAAATTGCGCGCCGACTTCTTCAGGTACTCGAAGCGGGCGATGTCGTCGTCCGGCCCCAGCATTTCGAGGAAGTCGCGCAAGGCGCCCGGCCGTTGCGGGAAGCGGATGACGAAATACTTCTTCAGGCCTTCGAAGCGCAGCGCCCGCTCCTTCACGTCCGGCAGGCGCTCGAAGTCGAAATTACCGCCGGAGACGACGCAGACGATCGTCTTGCCCCTGATCTCCTTCCTGGCAAAATCCTTCAGTGCATCGATGGCCAGCGCGCCGGCGGGCTCCAGCACCACGCCCTCGACGTTGAGCATCTCGATCATCGTGGCGCAAAGCCGGTTTTCCGGCACCAGCCGCACCGCGTCGGCGGGAAAATCCTTGAGGAAGCGCAGCGGTTCGCGGCCGATCTCGGCCACCGCCGCGCCGTCGACGAAGTTGTCAACTTTGGCAAGCTTGACGCGGCGGCCGGCGCCGAGACTCTCTTTCAGGCTCGGCGCGCCGGCCGGCTCGCAAAAGACATAGCGGCATTCCCTGCCCTGCTCGGCGAAATAGTGCGAAATGCCCGCCGCCAGCCCGCCGCCGCCAACCGGCAGCATGAGGATGTCGGGCATGCGGGCACCGATCTGCCCGGCGATCTCATGGGCGACCGTCGCCTGTCCCTCAATGATGTCCTTGTGGTCGAAGGGCGGCACCATGTGCGCGCCGCTTTCGGAGGTGAATTCCAGGGCTGCGCGGTAGCAGTCGTCGAAGAAATCGCCGACCAGCCGGATCTCGACGAAATCGCCACCGAACAGGCGCGTCTTGTCGATCTTCTGCTGCGGCGTGGTGACCGGCATGAACACCACGCCCTTCTTGCCGAAATGGCGGCAGACATAGGCAAAGCCCTGCGCGTGGTTGCCGGCCGAGGCGCAGACGAAAAGCTCGGCCTTGTTGCCGGCGGCCAGCGCCTTGCGGAAGAAATTGAAGGCGCCCCTGATCTTGTAGGAGCGCACCGGCGTCAGGTCCTCGCGCTTCAGCAGGATCCGCGCGCCGTATTTGCGCGAGAGATATGGATTTTCCTGCAACGGCGTCTCGGGGAAAAGCTCGCGCATGGCGGCAGCCGCGCTGGAAACCTTTTCGGCGAAGCTGGTCATGGCGATCTTTCCTGTGCAATCGAGATTGCGTTCCTGACGCCATTCGGACTTTTGCGCAACAGTCTGCCGCCGGCGCTCATGTCCCGGCCGATTTCGACGCACCTCGACTTACTTTGGCCGCACTTGCCCTGTCGGGAGATTTTTTACGAAAATATCAGGGTTTGAGCCGCGGACTGGCGCCGATGGCGGAGTGAAGTGGACTTGAAAGTGCTGCCGAAAACGCTTCTTGCCGCCGTGCTTGCGGTCCTTGTCGCCGGCTGCGCCGGCCACAAGCCGGAGGGGTTGCTGGGCAGCGCCGTGGTGACGGCTTCGATCGCCGACATCTCCGGCAACCACGCCATCTTCATCGCCACCACGCGCAAGCGCTCCGACGATCCCAACAAGGTGTTCGACGGCGAGCGCTCGGCGCTGCTCAGCTTCGCGCGCGTCAACATCACCGTGCCGAAAAGCCACGAGACCGGCAAGATCGAGCGCAAGAGCCGCGGCAAGTCCGACGATCCGTCGAAATATTTCATGGCCTCGCAGGCGACCGGCTACGACAGCGCGGCCAAGTTCCAGTCGGCGCTGAACACCGACATCGCCGCGCGCGGCGGGCGCGTCATGGTATTCGTGCACGGCTACAACACCGGCTTCGATGATGCCGTCTACCGCCTCACCCAGATCGTTCACGATTCCGGCTATCCCGGTACGCCGGTTCTGTTTTCCTGGGCCTCGGGCGCCAGCACGACAGGTTATGTCTACGACAAGGAAAGTGCTGCCGCGGCACGCGACCAGCTCGAGGCGACGCTGAGGCTGCTGGCGCAGTCGGGTGCGCGCCGCATCGACCTCGTGGCGCATTCGATGGGCACATGGGTGACGATGGAAGCGTTGCGCCAGCTTGCCATCGAGGGCAACCGCAATCTCGGCGGCAAACTCGGCGATGTGGTGCTCGCCTCGCCCGACATCGACGTCGACGTGTTCAAGAGCCAGATGCAGCGCTACGGCAAGCCGGACAAGCCGTTCATCGTGCTGCTCTCCGACGACGACCGCGCGCTGCGCCTCTCCAGCATGATTGCCGGTTCGCAGCCGCGTGTCGGCGACTACAAGAACGCCGCCACCGACCTCACCAGCTATGGCGTGACCGTGGTGGACATGTCCGGCGCCAAGGCCGGCGACAGGTTCAACCACACCAAATTCGCCGACAATCCGGACCTGGTGACGCTGCTCGGTAAGCGGTTGAGGCAGGACGACGGCTATGCCAGCGACCGCGAAGTGACCGACCGCATCATCCAGCTGAACCAGCAGGCCAGCCCGGGCGCAATGTAGCCTGCGGGCTGGACCGGAGCGGCGGTCGGCTTTATGCAGGCGGGGTCGTCATGTGTCGCGTTCGCCAGCGAGGTCCGCGCCGGTGCAGGGAAAGATCGCTTTCATCGTCGCACTCGCGCTGCTGGTCACCGGCTGCGCCGGCCGCAACACGCATGACCTCCTGAACAAGACGGCGGTCGAGGCGCCGGCATCGGCGATCGCCGCGACGCACGACATCTTCGTCGTCACCACGCGCCAGAAGGCCACGAAGCGCCCGCGCCAGGTGTTCGACGGCGACCGCTCGCTGACGTCGAGCTTCGCCGAGGTCGAAATGACGGTGCCGAAGGTCCACAAGGTCGGCGCCATCGAGCGGGCCAGAGGATCCGCCCCCAGCGACCCGGCCAAGGATTTTTCCGCTTCGCGCGTCACCCTCTACGGCGATGCAGGCCAGTTCCAGAAGGCGGTCGGCGCCGACATCGCCCGGCGCGGCGACCGGGTTCTGGTGTTCGTGCACGGCTTCAACAATGGCTTCGACGACGGCGTCTACCGCATCACCCAGATCGCCCACGACACTGGCTACAAGGGCACGCCGGTGCTGTTTTCCTGGGCTTCAGCCGGCAAGATCACCGGCTATGTCTACGACAAGGAAAGCGCCAACGCCGCCCGCGACGACCTTGAGGCAACGCTGAAGATGCTGGCCCGCACCAAGGCCAAAAGCATCGATATCGTCGCCCACTCCATGGGCACATGGGTGACGATGGAGGCGTTGCGCCAGCTGGCCATCGAAGGCAACCGTGACCTCGACGACAAGCTCGGCTACGTGGTGCTGGCTTCGCCCGACATCGACGTCGACGTGTTCAAGAAGCAGATGATGCGCTACGGCAAGCCGGACAAGCCCTTCGCCATCCTGCTTTCCGGCGACGACCGCGCGCTCAAGCTTTCCGGCTTCATCTCGGGGGACAAGCCGCGCGTCGGCGACTACGGCGACGCCGCCGACCTCGCGCAATACGGTGTCGTCGTCGCCGACCTCACCAACACCAAGGGCGCCGACAGGCTCAACCACGCCAAGTTCGCCGACAACCCGATGCTCGTGCAACTGCTCGGCGACCAGCTGAAAACGCCCGCCGCACTCGCCACCGGCGCTCCCCTGCCCGGCCAGCCGATCGAGCAGCTCGGCAACGGCCTCGGCCAGGCGGTCGGCTCGGTCGCGCAGATCATCATCACCACGCCGTTCAAGGTGCTGTCGGTGGCGACGGGGGGAGAATAAGGCAGTAGGGCAATACGGCGGTAAGGCAGTAGGGAAGAGGAATTTCGACCGCCCTTTGCTTTCCCGTACCGCCTTACTGCCTTACCGCCTTACTGCCCTACACAAACAGTTCCACCTTCTCGAACGTCCGCACGTCCACCAGACCGATATCGGAAATGCGCAGTTCGGGAATGACCACCAGCGCCAGCAGCGAGTGCTGCATGTAGGCGTTGTTCAGCGTGCAGCCGACCGAACGCATGGCCTCCACCAGTTTGTGCGCCTTGGCGGCGACGATCTCGGCACGCTCGTCCGACATCAGGCCGGCGATCGGCATTTCGACCAGCGCCAGTTCCCTGCCCTTCGAGTAAAGCACGACGCCGCCGCCGACCTCGGCCAGCCGGTTGGCGGCCAGCGCCATGTCCTGCTTGTTGGTGCCGACGACGATGATGTGGTGGCTGTCATGCGCCACCGAGGAGGCGATGGCGCAATCCTCGGTGTAACCGAAGCCGGAAACGAAGGCGTTGGTGACACCGCCCGTGCCGCGATGGCGTTCGACCAGCGCGATCTGGCAGATATCGTTGGCGCGATCCATCGCCACCAGCCCGTTTTCTACGGCTAGGTCCGCCTCCAGCGCCTTGGTCGGCGCCTGGTTCTCGATGACGCCGATGACGCGTACCCGCGCCTCGTTGGCGCCGGCGGGTGCGGCGATATCGAAATCGGCCGCTGCCAGCGTCTTGCCCAGCCGCACCGTGTTCTTCGCCGTCGCAGGGTAGTCATAGGCGGGAATATCGATTGCCAGCCTTCCTTTGCTTGCCAGCAATACGCCGCGCGCATAGACGTCGTCGATGGCCATTTCGGCGAGGTCGGAGACGATGAGGAAATCGGCCAGCCGGCCGGGCGCAATGGAACCCAGTTCGCGCTCCAGCCTGAAATGCTGGGCGGTGTTGAGCGTCGCCATCTGGATCACGGTCACCGGCTTCAGGCCCTGCCGGATCGCATGGCGCACGACGCGGTCCATGTGGCCTTCCTCGACCAGCGTGCCGGAATGGCTGTCGTCGGTGCACAGGATGAAGTTGCGCGGATCGAGCCCGCTCTCGGTCACCGCCTTGACCTGTGCAGCGACGTCGTACCAGGCGGACCCCAGCCTGAGCATCGCGCGCATGCCCTGGCGGACGCGGGCGATGGCGTCCTCGGCGCGCGTGCCTTCATGGTCGTCTTCCGGGCCGCCGGCCACATAGCCGTGGAAGGCCGGGCCGAGATCGGGCGAGGCATAGTGGCCGCCGACTGTGCGGCCGGCGCGCATGGTGGCGGCGATCTCGCCCGCCATCACCGGATCGTTGGCGGCGACGCCGGGAAAATTCATCACCTCGCCCAGGCCGATGATGTTTTCCCAGCCCATCGCCTCCTCGACGTCCTTCACCGTCAAGACGGCGCCGGGATTCTCCAGCCCCGGTGCGGACGGCACGCAGGACGGCATCTGCACATGGACATTGATCGGCATCGCCAGCGCCTCGTCGTGCATCAGCCGGACACCGGCAAGGCCGAGCACGTTGGCGATCTCGTGCGGGTCGATGAACATGGAGGTGGTGCCGTGCGGGATGACCGCGCGGCAGAACTCGGTCACCGTCACCATGCCGCTCTCGACATGCATGTGCGCGTCGCACAGGCCGGGCACCAGATAGCGCCCTTGCGCCTCGACCACCACGGTCTTGTCACCGATCGCGTGGCTGGCATCCGGCCCGCAATAGGCGAAGCGACCGCCGACGACGGCGATGTCGGTATCCCGCACGATTTCGCCGGAATAGACGTTCACCCAGCGACCGCCCCGCACGACGAGATCGGCCGGCTTGCGGCCGGTCGCCACATCCACCAACTCCGTCGCCATCTCGGACCATGGCCTTGGTTTTTTCACAGCATCACCGTTTCTGAAGAATCTTCGCGGTGACTCTGCCAAGCCGCGCCGGATTTGACCAGTTGGCTTTGTTGACTTTCCGCCAAGGAAAGCGGTTCATTCGGCATCCATTGAGGGAGCTCGCCATGACCCGCCTTTCCCTTTTGCTGTCCGTCCTTGCCCTGTTCGTCCTGCCCGGCCTAGCCAGTGCCGAGGAACGCTGGCAGACCCTGCCGGAACCCGCGCCGATGCCGAAGGCCGACGAGAGCGGCTATGCGCCGGTCAACGGCATCGAAATGTATTACGCCGTGTTCGGCAAGGGCGATCCGGTGCTGCTCATCCACGGTGGCCTCGGCCACGCGGACATCTGGGCCAGCCAGGTGGCAACGCTTTCCAAAACGCACAAGGTGATCGTCGCCGATTCGCGCGGCCACGGCCGCTCGACCCGCACTGAGGAGCCCTTCGGCTACGACCTGATGGCCTCCGACTATCTCGCTTTGCTCGACCATCTCAAGATCGACAAGACGGCGCTCGTCGGCTGGAGCGATGGCGGCATCATCGGCATCGACATCGCCCTGCATCACCCCGAACGGCTGACGAAAGTGTTCGCGCAGGCCGCCAACGTCACCACCGACGGCGTCGATCCCGGCGTTTTGACCAACAAGACCTTCGCCGCCTACATCGACCGCTCCGGCCGCGACTACAAGAAACTGTCCAAGACGCCGGACCAGTACGACGCCTTCGTCGCCCAGATTTCGAAGATGTGGGAGACGCAGCCCAACTGGTCGAAGGAGGAGCTGGCCAAAATCACCACGCCGATCGCCGTCGTCGCGGGCGACCACGACGAGGCGATTCTGCGCAAGCACACCGATTACATGGCCTCCGTCATCCCCGGCGCCAGGGAGATCATCCTGCCGAATGCCAGCCATTTCGCCATGCTGCAGGCGCCGGACGAATACAGTCAGGCGGTGCTGGATTTTCTCGACGCCAAGTGAGCCGGAGAATTAACCTTAGCCGCTAAGGTTAAGTTTTCGTTTCATTGGAAGCTTCCGCCGTTGTCCCGTAAAGATACAGAGGGGGCGCGGGACATTTCAGCCGGCGCGCGGCTCGGGGCTCAGAGGGGCGAGCCCGCCAGCCGTTTCGCGCTCCCGCTTTACCGATATTCCGCCGCACGGCGACCATGAAGGCTGGTGCGGACGACGGGGATCGAACCCGTACGGATTGCTCCGAGGGATTTTAAGTCCCTTGTGTCTACCAGTTCCACCACGTCCGCGCGGCTTGCTTGTCGAGCCTTTGGCCGTTTCCGTCAATCGATGTTTTTGCCGGTCAGGCCCGTTCAGCCAATCTTCAGGTTGCGGAGGGCAAAGAGGCGGCCGGAACAAACGACCAAGGAGATCACGATGGATCGTCGCCACGTCCTGACCGGCATCGCCGCATTGCTCGCCACGCCCGGCCTTGCCTTCGCACAGAGCCGCGCCGCGCCGACTTCCGACCAGATCATGCGCCGGCTGGACGTCGAGCCGCGCAAACGCATACGCCCCGAAGAGCGCGTCACCATCCAGGAATTCCGGCGCCGGCCGGACCTGCGGCGCGCCGCGCCCTCGATCGACATCCAGGCCATCAAC
>JBQCHN010000155.1:0-5417 GCA_051954615.1 Mesorhizobium sp.
TCGGCCTGCACGTCCTGGCACAGCGCCAGCGTCACCGGCCCGCATTCGGCCGGATCGGTCAGCACCTGCATGGCGCGGTTGAGCGCCGGCACGATCTGCTCGGGCCGGCTGATGCGGTCGAAATAGCGCGATACCGGGCGAAAACAGTCGTTGACGGTGGCGGTGCCGTCGGAAAAATCCTCGGCCTGCTGCAGGACCGGATCGGGGATGCGGTTGGCGAAGACATCGCCGGGCAGGAGCAGGACCGGCAGCCGGTTGACGTGGGCAAGGGCTGCGGCGGTGACCATGTTGAGCGCGCCGGGGCCGATGGAGGTCGTGGCGGCCATGAAGCGGCGGCGGAAATTCGCCTTGGCATAGGCGATGGCCGCATGGGTCATGGCCTGCTCGTTATGGGCGCGGAAGGTGGGCAAAGCCTCGCGCTCGCCGTACAGCGCCTCGCCGATGCCGGCGACATTGCCGTGGCCGAAGATCGCCCAGACGCCGCCGAAGATCGGCAGTTTTTGACCGTCGATCTCAGTCATCTGCCGGGCAAGGAAGCGCGTCAGCGCCTGCGCCATGGTAAGGCGGATGGTCTTGGTCATGTCGGTCCTCCCCGCCTGTTATGCCGCCTTGCGGCCGCGCGCGGCAAGCCATGCGCGGGTGAGCGCGTCGAAGCGGGCGGCCATGTCGGCAATCGCTTCCTCATCCGATAGTGCGCCGGCGAACCATTTCTCGGCGGCGTCGATGAAGAGCGTGCGGCCGACCGCAAAACCCTTGACCATCGACACGTCCGCCGTGGCAGCGAAAGCGAGTTCCAGCTCGCCCTGCGGCGCTTCCAGCCCGAGCAGCACGACGCCGCGGCACCACGGATCGTTTTTGGTGATCGTCGCCTCGATGGCCTTCCAGGCAGCTGGCGACCGTTGCGGTTCCAATTTCCACCAGTCCGGCTTGATGCCGAGCGCATAAAGCTCCTCCAGCGCGCGTGGCACCGTGCGGTCGTCGACCGGGCCATTTTTGGAAGCGATGATCTCGACCAGCAGTTCGCGCCCGACCTTGCGGGCGGCATCGAACAAACCGCGCAGCTTCTCCTGCTGTTCCTGCTTCAGCGGCGGTGGGTCGTCGGGATGATAGAAGCACAGGCACTTGATGCAGTGCGTCACCGGCCATTCGACAAGCTGCGAGCCGATGTCCTGCGAAAACTCGAAGCGCAGCGGTCGCGAGCTAGGCAGTTCCACCGGCCGTCCGAGCCAGGCGAAGGGATGGCGGGCGAACTCGAACAACGCCTCGCGACCGTATCGTTCGTCGATCAGCATGCCGTAGCCGTCGCGGCCATTGGCAACTTGCGCCGCCGCCTTCACCGCCAGCACCTTGAAAGCGTCGATGCGGGAGGCGTCGGCGCCGGCCTTCCCGGCCACCACTTCCAGCTGCACACGATGATCGATGGCGAAGGCCATCAGCGAGGGAATTTCACGCCGGCGCGTCGTCGCCCAATGGATATGGGCGATGGCCTCGTCCTTTCGCAGCCCGTGATGCCTGCTGCCATGATCGAGGAAGAAGGTCAGTTCCTCGAAGGTCGGATATTCCGGCGAGCACAGCAGCCGCGACACGGCGAAGGCGCCGCAGGCATTGGCCCAGGTGGCCGCCGTCTCCAGGCTTTCGCCGCCGAGCCAGCCGCGCAGGAAGCCGGACATGAAGGCATCGCCGGCGCCGAGCACGTTGTAGACCTCGATCGGGAAACCCTTGCCGACGATGCCGGATTCGAGATCGTCCGGGATCGGCCCATCATAGACGATGCAGCCCATGGCGCCACGCTTGAGCACTATCGTTGCCGGCGTGAGCGCGCGGATCGTCTTCAGCGCCACAAGCAGGTCGCTCTCGCCCGAGGCGATCAGCACCTCCTCCTCGGTGCCAACGATCAGATCGCACTCAGGCAATACCGCCTTCATCTCGGTCGAGACGCGGTCCGATTTCACGTAACGGCCGAAGCCTTCGGCATGGCCGGCCAGACCCCACAGGTTCGGCCGGTAGGCGATGTCGAAGACGACCTTGCCGCCGCTCTGCTTCATGACGCGCATGGCCTTGCGCTGGGCAGCGGCGGTGTTTGGTCTGGAGAAATGCGTGCCGGTGACGACGACGGCGCGCGCCGAGGCGACGAAGGCCTCATCGACGTCGTC
The DNA here is from genome assembly GCA_051954615.1 of Mesorhizobium sp. Lineage (GTDB taxonomy): Bacteria > Pseudomonadota > Alphaproteobacteria > Rhizobiales > Rhizobiaceae > Mesorhizobium. The sequence goes on from JBQCHN010000155.1 coordinate 2,154, forward strand.
CGGCTCCAGCGCCATGTCGGCGCAGTCGGTACGCACGAAGATCATCGGCGAGACGCCCTCGTCTTCGACCGACAGGAGCACCAACGCCGTCAACCGCTCGGGATCGGTCTTGAGCGCCGCAACGGAGACGCCCTCGCGCACAAGTTGTTCGCGGATGAATCGGCCCATCTGTTCGTCGCCGACTCGCGTCAGCAGCGCCGATTTCAGGCCGAGCCGGGCCGTGCCGATGGCGATATTGGCGGGACAGCCGCCGACCGACTTGGCGAAGGAGGCGATGTCCTCCAGCCGCGAGCCGATCTGCTGGCCGTAAAGATCCACGGAAGCGCGGCCGATGGCGATGACGTCAAGCGGCTTGTCGGCAGCTTCGTTCACCCGCACCTCCCTGTCTCCGAATCTCTTCGTGCTGCCGGTTACCGTCCGGTATATCCGCGCAGATGAAATATCAATTCCATATTACAGTCAATATGGAACGTACATTCCCTACGAGGGATCACCCGTCGCGGTTATCTTTTGCCGCCGGAGGCGCGGCGCTTTTCCGCAACGGAGACGGCGATGGCCATGGCCAGCGCCATGGTGGCCGAAAGCGAGCGGAAACCGCCGAAATCGGCTTCCGCAACCTCGAACCAGACCGTGGCAACCTGCGCCAGCGGCGAGAACGCGCTGTCGGTGATGGCGACGACCGGCACGCCTTGCCTGGCGATCGCGCGCGCCTCGTCGACGGTGGCAGACGCATAGGGCGAGAAGGAAATGGCAATAGCGGCGTCCCTTTGCGTGGCGAAGCCGATCATCTCGGCATTCAGGCCGCCGGCCGATTCGATGAGTTGGCTGCGGATCTTCAGCTTGCCCAGCGCATAGGCGAGATAGGAGGCGACCGGATAGGAGCGGCGCTTGGCGAGGATATAGACCGTGCCCGCCCCGGCCAGCAGGTCGACGGCCTGTTCCAGATGCGCCTCGTCGATGCTGCGCGCAATATCGGCCAGCGAAGTCGACGCCGCCGTGACGAAGCCGTCGAATACGGCGCGGTGGCCGGCGCCGGCGTCAGCCTTGGCGCGCAGCGTCGACAGCCGCTCGTCGTAGGAGGAGGTGCGCTCGCGCAGCCGCTCGCGGAACACCGCCTGCATGGCGGTGAAACCGTCGAAGCCGAGTTGCTGGGCGAAGCGCACGAGGGTCGACGGCTGCACGCCCGCCAAAGTGGCGATGGAGGCGGCGGTGCCGAAGGCGATGTCGTCGGGGTTGTCGAGCGCATAGGCTGCGACCTGGGCGATGCGCTTGGGCAGGCTGTCGCGCCGCTCCAGGATCGCGGCGCGCAGCGAATCGAAGTCGCGAGGGGCGTTGATCGTTTCCACGTCGCTCATCGTTTTCCTTTCCGCAAGGCGCGGCCGGCACCAGTCTCCCGAGAGGAAAATCACGCCCGGCCCGGTCAGCGCAAGAGCGCTTCGACAGCCGCCGTTTCCGTTCCCCGCGATTTCCTCGCGATCCGCTTGACGTATCACCTAAAAATGGAATACATAATCCAAAAAGTGATCGTTTGGTAGATAAATTCCAATTTTCACGGCAATCTCTAGGGAGGAGATCATGGGAACTCAGTTGAAGAAACTTCTGGCGGCGGCAGTCGCCACCGTGCCGTTGCTGGTCGGCCTCGGCGCTGTCACCGCGCATGCCGACGGCGAGCACTTCGTCTTCGTCAGCCACGCGCCGGACACCGATTCCTGGTGGAACGTCATCAAGAACGCGCTGAAGAATGCCGCCGCCGACACCAAGACCACCGTCGACTACCGCAATCCACCGACCGGCGACATCGCCGACATGGCACGCATCATCCAGCAGGCGGCGGCGACGAATCCCGACGGCATCATCACCACCATCGCCGACTTCGACGTGCTGCAGAGCGCGATCAAGGACGCAATCGCCAAGGGCATCCCGGTCATCACTGTCAATTCCGGTACCGCCGACCAGTCGAAGCAGCTCGGCGCGCTGATGCATATCGGCCAACCCGAATACGACGCCGGCAAGGGTGCGGGCGAGCGCGCCAAGGCGGCCGGCGTCACCGACTTCGTCTGTGTCAACCACTACATCACCAATGCCGCCTCGGTGGAGCGCTGCCAGGGCTATGCGGACGGGCTCGGCGTGCCGCTCGGCGACCACATGGTCGATTCCGGCCAGGATCCGACAGGGGTCTACAACAAGGTCAAGGCGTACCTAACCGCGCATCCGGGCACCAACGGCATCCTGACGCTGGGCCCGAACGCGGCCGAGCCGACCATCAAGCTGCTGCGCGACACCGGCGAGACGTCGAAGTACAACTTCATCACCTTCGACCTGTCGGCCGATATCTCGCAGGGCATCAAGGACGGCATCGTCGAGTCCGCGATCGACCAGCAGCCCTACCTGCAGGGTTACCTGCCGGTGGTTCTGCTGACCGAGTACAAGCGCTACGGAGTGCTGCCGGCCAACAACATCAACACCGGGCCGGGCTTCGTCACCAAGGCGAACATCGAGATGGTCGAGAAGCTGGCGGGCGAATACCGCTAAGCAACGGCGAGACGCGCGGCCAGCAAAAGCCAGCGGCCGCGCGCTTCCACTTCATCTTCTGACGGGGAGACTGCGATGGCCGAGAATCCAACCGTCGCGGCTGCCGGACGGCCCGCCGACGAACGCCTGCAAAAGCAATCCGGCCTGCGCAAGCTTTTGTCGCGGCCTGAACTGGGCGCCATCGCCGGCACCGTCCTGGTCTTCCTGTTCTTCGGCGCCACCGCGCACGGCACCGGCATGTTCGCCGCCGACGGCATCATGAACTGGATCACCGTCACCGCGCAGCTCACCATCATCGCCACAGGTGCCGCGCTTCTCATGGTCGGCGGCGAGTTCGACCTTTCGGTCGGCTCGATGATCGGCTTCGCCGGCATGATGATCGCCATCCCCACCGTCTATTTCGGCTGGCCGATCGAAATCAGCGTGGTCTTCGCCTTCTGCGGTGCGCTGCTGATCGGCTTCCTCAACGGGCTGATCGTGGTGCGCACCCGCCTGCCGTCCTTCATCGTCACGCTGGCTTCGCTCTATATCCTGCGCGGCATGACGATCGCGCTCTCCATCCTGTTCGCCAACCGCACCATCGTCTCGGGCGTGAAGAACTTCGCCGGCGACTCGTTCGTCGTGCCGCTGTTTTCCGGCAAGGCCTTCCCCGGCCTGTTCGTCTGGATGGCGGAGGCGGGCATCATCGGCACGCTGCCGAACGGCCAGCCTTCGGTTCAAGGCATTCCGGCC
>JBQCHN010000156.1:0-46516 GCA_051954615.1 Mesorhizobium sp.
TTGGCTGCATGCCAAACGTCGTAGTCATTCGAAATTGAGAAGGAAGATCGGATAGGCGCCGAAGCGCTGAAACAAGCTAACAGCCAAGATCGATGCTTAACACCTATCAGCCATTCATGTTCATAACAAGGCGCTCGGTGGTCGTGCGTCGCCAAGCTGTGCTGCCAGCTCCTCTAACGCCTCAACGTCGCTGGTGTAGGACGCCGCATGTTCGGGATAACGGTCGCGCTGCCGACGGTAGAAGTCGAGCCATTTCGGCAGCTCGGAGATCGGGAAGGTTCCCGACCATGGCCCCTTGGTCAGGGTGAAGGTGCCTACTTCCGAATCATATGTCGCCGTCGTTTGCATGGGTGCGGTATAACTGCTCATTCGTCGTCGTATGCCACCATTTTGGAGAAGCGGCAGAGACCACGGCCAAATAAGCTGGCCGATCCTTGGAACCTAATCTGCCAGCCGAGGTTGAGATGCGCCTTCACCGTAGGAGGCGATCAAACTCGGGAGAGCATTGTGGCGACCACCAAGAAATCGCAGGCTGCCAGCAAAGGACTGGAAGACCTGTTTCTCGATGGAATAAAAGACATCTATTACGCTGAAAAGAAAATCCTCAAAGCCCTGCCTAAAATGGCGAAGGGCGCCGAATCCGAAGAGGTCTCTGCGGCATTCCAGAAACATCGAGAGGAGACCGAAGGCCAGGTAGAGCGACTGGAGCAGATTTTCGAGGCCATGGGCAAAGCAGCTCGTGGCAAGACGTGTCCGGCAATCGACGGTATCATCGAAGAGGGATCCGAAATTCTCGAAGAATATGACGGCTCCCCAGCAATCGACGCTGGCCTTATCGCTGCCGCACAGGCCGTCGAGCACTACGAGATTGCCCGTTACGGAACGCTGATCGCATGGGCCGAGCAGCTTGGCATGAACGATGCCGTGATGCTCCTCAAGGCGACACTGGAGGAAGAATCCGCGACGGATGAGACGTTGAACGCACTCGGCGAAGGCGGTGCCAATGAGCGGGCAATGGAAGAGGCCGCCTGACCTGTCATCCTCGAATATCAAGGACCTCGGCGATTGCCGAGGTCTTTTCTTCTAAGGGTCTAACATGGAAAAGACTTTTAACCGCATGGCGGAAGGCGTCGCGCACGCCACGGGGCGGCCTTGGGCCTTTGCGACCTGTGTCGCATCGGTGGTGATATGGGCGGTTTCCGGTCCCTTCTTCGGCTTCTCCGAAACATGGCAACTCGTGATCAACACCGGGACGACGATTATTACTTTCCTGATGGTGTTCCTGATCCAGAACACTCAGAACCGCGACGGAGCTGCAATTCAGGCTAAGCTCGATGAGTTGATCAGGTCTGGCAATGGCAAGAACGATTTTATCGGGATCGAGCACCTGACCGAAGCGGAGGTTGAGGAGTTTCGGGAGCTTTGCAAAGAGGCCAAGGAGCGCGCTGGCCGCGTTAATCAGCCGGCCGTTGCATAAAGCTCACTCATGGCGACGCGTCCAGTTGGGTAGCTTCTGCTTCGCCCTTGGTGATCGTAAAGAGCAGCGCTCCAGCTTCGTTGTAGGCTCTCACCAACCAAGCGGAAGGCGATAGCTCCTGCTTCAGGTCGCCAAGCAAATCTATCGCCGACCGGACAGCTTCCTCTCGCGCAGTGTCCAGGTCGGGTAGCAACGACGGCGGTACGCGTCTGCTGGTATCGCCGTCGCGATACTCGAACACAAACCATTCCCCGTCCTTGTTCTGGCGCTCTACCGGCCCGAGCGGACTGTTGCCGCTATCCGCCTGACGGTCTGGATCTCCGAATACCGCTGTCTGGATGAGAAGGGCTTTGGCCTTTTCGATCGCGGTCTCGTCGTCTGGCCGCTCTCCGCTCGTCTCAACTACGACGCTATCCCCGCCTTCACCGCGAAAGGTAACACGAGTAGCGGGCTCCCCATTTCCGGCAGGAGCTCTCTCTACTTCCGTGCGGACAATCTGCATCATACATCACCATGATTCTTGATCGTCCATCACAATGCGGAGTTTTCTAAAGTGTTCCGCCCATCGCCTTCAATGCGCTCGGGCTCAAGCATGAGGTCGGCAGGCGTCTTCCCCTTTTCCAGAAGCTGCAGTTGGCGAGAGCTCACCTTGTAGGCCTCCCCGTCGACGATGACGCGGGCCGAGGTCATTCCGCTGCTACCAGCGTAGGTGCGGGATGCGACATATACCTTGTGACGGGTAAGAGCCGCGCGGACAGGGCGCGCTTTGTGTTCTGGCCTGAGGCGTGGCTGCTCATTGGTCCCGTACGAACACGTCGGCCTCTTTGGCTGCGGCCAAGAACGCTTGGCGCGCCTCGGTGACAGCCTTGCGCTGTTCGAGCACGTCCAACGCGGCTTGCAGGGCCGCACGGTGCTTTGAGCCGCGTTTGCCGGGCCATTCGTGCAAAAGGAAATCGGCGGCCTGTTCCGTGCCCGTGATGGTCAGGTAACGGCCAACATGGGCGGTCTCGACGGTCAGAGGCTTCTCGAAAGGAACGTCACGCATCAACACACACTCGCAACTGCGGCGAGTCGAACGACGAGGGCGAGGATTCGTTCCTGCCCGGCAACCGAATCTTTCAGCCGGCGTTTAAGTCCACCGCAGGAAGGCAGGAAAGCCATGGCCGATGACAAGAGCAAGCGCGATTTCCGCGATCGAGACCGCATTTCCGCTGCTGAAGACTACGAGGTCGAGCACTTCGCTCAACAGAACGGCATCACCGCTCAACAGGTGCGCAATCTGATTGCCAAGCACGGAAACAGCCGCGCCACGCTGACCGAGGCAGCCCGTAAGCTGAGAGGCGTCCACCCGGGTCAGGCCTGAGGCTAAACAAAAAGCCCGCCCGGAGTAGCCGCCGGACGGGCATTGCTCCCAGCGCCATTGAGGGGGGAATGGCAAGGGAGCAGCCACAAGAACAAAGATGACTGGGTTTTGTTCCACCGAGAACGAAAGCGTCGGCTACGTCAAAGTGAAATGACAAATTGAGCGGATGGCGCGAGGTTATTCATTTAGGCGGGGAAAATGATCATGCGAATTTCCGTGCAGCCGGCGAAACGAAACGACAGGGTGAAGGTCATCTACGACCGCCCCGTGACATCCGAAGATGTGTCCATAGGCCCGGAGGGAGAGGCGTCACTTCTGCTTGTTGCAGGTGACCTTTATAATAGTGGATCGCGGTTCCGTTATACCCTCGATCTCACAGCGGATGAGGTTGAATTGTTGTCGCCATTTAACCGGCCTCGATCGTAATGGGATACTCGCTTCGACCGCGATTGGAGCGCCCAATGCTTCGAATCGATACCCGTTTGCATTCGTAGCGCAGCGGTGCTTGGATACTTGCGGCGGGAGAGATCGGGAGGTGTCATGCGACTGCACCAACGCGGCGTCGATCTGCTTGTCGATCTTATGGACGCTGAGCAGCATTTTGACAAAACCACGCCCGAAGAGCTTCACCGGCTCATCGGCGAAGCTGTCGTCGTCTTCGGCCAACTCCTTGAGCGGGACATTCCAGATGAGCCGGCAGAACATCCGGCTACAAGGCCGCGGCCAATTTTGTGAAGCCCGGTGGTTAACACACAATAACGCCCGCCCGGTCTCTCGCAGCCGGGCGGGCTTTGCTCCGAGGCTGCCAAACGGGGAGATGCTTAGGAGCGAGCCAAAACACCGGATGCAGGGATTTGTTCCGGCAAAATCAAAAAGCCCGCCCTGGTTGAGCCAGGCGCCGACCCCGTGTAGCCACTATTTCGGGATAGTGGGGCTTCTGCCCCGCTGCTTCTCGGCGATCTTGCGCCGGACTTCTTCAAGCGCCACGCCTAGCAGCGTGTCGACCTCGTAAAGATCGTCGTGGTCTTCACAAGTCGCAATGTATCGCCTTAGCTCTTCGATCGACTGACGAACGTGTTTCATGTAATACCCCTGACGTATTTCACGCCAAACGGGTCTGCAATCACCGCGTTCCTTATGGTCGGAATATTGATAATTATTTCAAAAGTTTTGTCTAGCAGAACGCCGCCTAAACTGGCCGGGTCTTGCGGTTTGAGAGGTCAAGGCCTTTCTGTCGTCAATCAGCGAGAATCTGAGACCCATCGAACTCGACAGGAAAACGACGGTATTCGGCACACTGAAGCACTAAAAGCTCTATGTCCTCAAGTGCGATGTTAAGTCGTTCATGGCGGCGTCTGATCCTCTCTGCGATAACTGCCACGTTGACGATCCGGCTGGCTGCTATCGCTTCATCCACCGCGGCAGCGACGTCCTCGCGCAGCTCGTCGTATTTCGCGTTGGTCATATCGGCTCCTTATGCCACCCTGACCGAAGCGTGCGCCTATTGCAGACCAAAAGCAACCAGATTACCAAAAATAATTAATTAGAACAGATAGTTAGCATAATTGGCGTTGAGCGTGTTTTGCAAAAAAATAGTCTTAGGTGTCTTGGCAGCGAAGGCCCTATTGACCCTCAAGAAGATAAATCCATATTCTACGCATTACGCGCCAGTTACTCATTTTTAGACCGGGAGGCAGTCATGGCGGAATTGGAGCGGCAAGAGCGATTGCAGATAATGCTGACTTCTGAAGAACTCGAAGCCTTGGAGAATTGGCGCTTCGAACAGCGCATGCCAAGCCGAGCGGCGGCTGTGCGCGAATTGCTCCGTCGAGGATTGCTGGCTGAAGGAAAACTGCAGGCTCCCGGCACAAAGTCGGGGGCATATGGCGTGCTGGATACGCCGCCTGATGGGGAGCCGACGGTCGGCTGACCTGTCCTGCACACCTCTCCTACTCACAAACGCAAAAATGCCCACCCCGGCGAACCGGAGCGGGCGCTACTTTGATCCGAGTTTGATCTTGCCGTGCAGGTCACGGCGGCGGCCGGCCTGTCATCGTGTAGTAAGCCCCAGCAGCTCCAGCCGCAGCAGCCAGCAGGGCCTTGCCGACGCCCCACATAGCCTTCCCGAGCGAGCCGGCGAAGATCACACGGTCGCGGACCTTCTCCAGTTCTGCCGTTGTGGGCCGGATCGCCTCAACCGACTTCTCAACCGCGCTCAGGCGATGGTTGATACCGATCACCTCCCGCTCTGTGCGCTCTTGCGCCTCATAGCCCCGGCGTCGCCCTTCCGAGGCCTCCTTCTGAGCGGAGACGATATCGCCCAGCATTCGCTCGATGGACTTAAGCCGTTCGTCAAAGCGTGCGATCTCGACTTCCATGGGTTCATCCATCGATCCGTTGCCCTGTTCCTGCACTGCTAGTTCCAGCACCCGCGACGGGCGCCGTTTCGGTCGTTGCCAAGAACGCGCTCGTAGCTGGGCCGGTCGGCCTGGATGAGCGCGACGGTCCCGGCCGGCGAGAGGTTGTTCTTACTGAAGCCCGCGCAGCTGTTCGCAGGCGCCGATTGACACCCGCTGATCGCGAAGGCCAGCAACACACAGATCGTAGTCAGACATGCCCTGAAGCTTGGCATCGTCGCCCTTCCTTTCCAGTTCGGCTTTCTCGTTGGCGGCGGCCCGTTCGGCGATGAAGCGCTCGTAGCCGTCGCTCTCGCCGATCCAATGGCCGATGAAGTAGGCGACGGTTCCGGCGATCAGGGCGCCACCGATGAAGCCGGCGCCGATCTTGATCCAGTCCAGAAGGCCGAACATCATTCCCTACTCCTGATGATGCGCATGCCGATTGCATCGCGCCGGCCAAGGTGCCGTTCATTGGCCCAAGTCTGCGGCTGGAACTTGAAGTCGACAGGTAAACCGGTCTGCGCCTTCATCCACTCGGAGATCGCGACGGTCAGGATCAGCCACTTCGGATCGCACTCGAAAGCCCCGCCGCGAACCTCCGCATCCGGAAACTCGCGCCGGAACGACTCGTCATCGAGGATCATCACCACATCGACATCGCGCCAATCCGGACGCTCCAGCGCGCTTCCGACGAGATAACAGCCGAAATCTTCGCCATAGGCTTGGTTCAGGTGCATGCAGGCCAGTTTCAGTTTGAAGATGGCCGGCACCCCGACATAGGAGGCTTTCTTTCGTCTCTCTTCGACCGGCTGCGTCTTGACCTCGCCCACCGCCTCAGCCCTCCACCGCGCCGCGAATATCCTGCACGGCGGCGATGATCTGCCGGCGCAACAGGATCACGACGACGAGGCCGCCCAGAGACAGGCCGCCAATGGCGAGGATGGTCTGCCAGTCAGCGCCGAGCAGGCCGGCCAGGCCAGCACCGCCCGCGCCGAGGAATGACGTGATGCCGCCCCACAGGTTGGTTTTCTTCTTCACCTCGTTGTCGATCCTCTCCGGCACAACGGGTTGGTCGACCGGGACCGGTACCTTGACCTCAATCTTGGGCTGACCCTCGGCGTGGCGCTTGGCGACCTCGGCCAGCGCCGCCTTGACCTGCGAGACCGACACTCCCGCGTTCTGGCCCGCATAGTGGCCCTTGCCGTCGGGCTTGGGGATCGAGGCCCATTCCTGCGCCAGGTTGCGGATGAGGGTGTCGAGCGACAGTCGACCGGCCAGCCATTTGTCAATGCCGCGCTGACCGAGCAGGTAGCAGGCGTCCTCGTCCTGGCCGGCTGCGTCGAACAATTCCTTGCCGGTTCGCCCCAAGGCCTTGTCGATCGCCCGGCGCGTGGTGCGGATTTCCTGAAACCGACCCACTGCTGAACTGCGCAGTTTGCGATTGTCCGGATCCTTGAGCATGCGGCTCTGGAGCTTGTCGACCTGCTCGCGCGTCATCGAAACGAGATCGACTATCGGCCCCTTGCCCTTCGTGACGCGGCCGTCGAGCATCATGCCGTAGCCAAGGGTTTCGTTGTAGCCGCGGCTCTTGTCGGTGCCTTCGCTCTTGCCGATCAGGTCGAGCATGGGGCGGTAGACGTAGTATTTATCACGCGCAGCAGCAGTCGCCGCGCCGGTGGGCACGTTGGGCATGGTGATGATCCTTCTTTCGGAACGAATACCCACAGCCGCCGTTGGCTCGTGGGAGGTGATCGTTATGGTCCCGCCGCTCTCAAAGCAGGACTGGTTCTATGTCGTGGTGATCGCAGTAGCGGCTGCGGTCATCCTTGCGGCTGTGCCGTGGCTTCTGGCTGTGGTGCCGGAGGTGACCTGTTGCTGACGGTTGTCAGTCCGGCCAGATGCGGCCTATGATTGCGGCGCCGAGAACAGGAAACGGCAACTCCCTCGCCCGGTCACGAGTCCCCCTCGGTGGCCGGGCCTTTTTTGCTACGCGTATTGCGTCTTTCGTATTTCACCCGGAGAGGTGAAGCTGCCGGCAACTTCCGTTGTTGCCCTGCGGAAGTCGCTGCCGTAGGTGATGCGCGCCTTGACGGTGCTGGAAGTGACGACGCCGAAGGCGGGCGCGTTGCCGGTGTCGTCCAGAACACAGCCGTCGATCGAATAGCGGCCGGGAGCATCCGATTGAAAACGGATTACGGCCGAACTGGCCTGGGTATCTCTCATTCCCGAGAACATATTGCTATCGAGCACAGCCGATCCGGCGCCCTGCGATATGGAAATCGCACAACCTGACCAGCCCGCAACGGTGTTTCCGGTACACACCAGGCGCTGCACGTAGACGTTGATGTTGAGCGCTGGGACAAGATTGTTGGGGACCGCAACGCCGCCTGATTTTACCTGCCCGCCGTAGCCGCGAATGATGTTGTTTGTGACAGTCACGCAGTCGTGCTGACTGGCCGATCCACCCTGTACAGTGATGCCGTAGATCGCGACCAAGCCCGGAATTGCCGTTCCATCTTCATTGGATGCCTGCACGAGGTTGAAGCTGATAGTGTTGTTCCAACCGGCGTAGTTGGCTGCATCTCCCGAGCCGCATCCAAGCAATATTCCGCTTTGAGCACCGAACACCCGATTGAACGCGACGACGTTATTGTAGCCACCGTGGAAGTCGATGCCCTCCCATATCTTGGGCGCAATGATCGTGTTTCCGAGCACCTGCCAGTTGTTGCAGAAGGGATTAGCGGCCAACGGCGTGCCCGCGTTCGGATCGTCGTTGTAGTCGAGACTCCAATGGGTGAACGAGATGCCGTAGGCATCACCGCCGATGCCAACCGCGTCCTGTCCCTCGACACGATTGTGCATGGCGATACCATCGTTGCAGGACAGCACCATGAAGCCGGCATAGGCGAAGTCAGAGAACTTGTTGCCGACGAAACGGTGACCGTTGCACCACTTCGAAAAGAGCAGAATGTATCCGCATCCGGAGAACTCGCAGCCTTCGATGTCCATGCCGACGCCGGGCACGCTACGCGATACTCCGATCTGCGAAATCAGACTGTGGTTCTGGTTGGTGTCGACAGTATCTTCCGAGCCGCCTCCGGTGAACTTAACGTTGCAGGCTGTGAGGCGCGCCGCAGGATCGACGCTGATCTGAATACCAGTGGTGGCATCGCACAACAGAGAGCCGTTGCGGATCGTCACGCGCTTTGTGACGGAAAGCGTCGTGTACTTGAACGCCTTCCTGCGTAGATCGATCTCAGCGCCAGCGGGAGCATAGGCCAGCATGTTTGCAAGTGCGGTGGTGTCATCAGACACGCCGTCGCCGACAGCGCCGAACATCTCCGGTTTCGGGGCGATCTCAGCCAGTTCATACCACCGGCCGCCACCGTCCTGCTGCTTACCCGCATGAGAAGGTTCGTCCGCCACCTTGCGGTAGATTGCCCCGCCACCATCGCCAGCTGCGGAATAGCCCGCAAAGGTGACGAAATCCGGCGCGACAGACGGGCTGAACAGCGCTAGCGCCCCCTTGCTAGGAAATGCCCATTGCGGCGCTGAGGCCACAGCGCCAGCCGCAAGCTCGGCTCGGTCTGCTTCTGCCGTTGCCGAAACCAGCAACCCCTCAATCACCGCCTGGATCGCGCTCGCATCGCCATACGAAAACAGCCTGTAATTGCCGTCGCTGTCGATCTGCAAAAGTGCCGACATCTTGGGCTGCAGGTAGCCCGCGGGAATCTCCTCGCCGGTGTTTGTCACGAGTTCCCTCGGCGCATCTCCGTTGATAGCGACGGTCACCCCACCAAGCCCATTAGCGGCGACAAACGGCAGCGATACGAGCTGAGAGTATGCAGCCATTCCGATCGGCACTGTGGTCGTTGCGACAATCACGTTTGCCGTGCCGCTGCCGGTGTTCTGCGCATAGATCACGTTGTATGGAAGGTCGGCGACACGCAGCCAAGAGCCGGTTCCCGGTCCGCCGATCTTTCGATAGATGCCGTTGTTGGCGGGCGTGGGATCTTCGAGAACCCACCTCAGGCTGTCAGCGACGGACGATAAATCGGCGTCGAGGAGCGCCTTCGTTGCCCTGGCTGCAGCGCTGTTGGTCGCGAGCGCGTCGATCCACCCCTCAACGCGCGTTCCCCACTTACGGATTTCGACCTTCGGCGGTTGGATCGGTGAGGCCGCAGGTCCGTCAGCCCAGATGTTGCGCGCGAGATCGGCCATGTGTTGCTCCATGGATAAATGCCCCGGCCTTGACCGGGGTGGCTAATGTTTTCGGGGCTAGCTGACGGAGACGGTCGACGGTCCGGAGATCGGACCAGCGAGACCAGATCGATTCCTCGGCTCGGCATAGACGTCCCAAGTGCCGACCGAGGCCGATACAGGGATCGCATATGATATTCCGGGTGACACCGCCGGTTGAGATACCGGCGTCGGCCGGGGAGAAATGGCACCGCCCGAAGGAACACGAAAGATCGCGACGGTCGCGAGGTGCAGATCGTTCGCAGTAGCGAAATTGGCAGTGAACTTGGCGGTGCCACCCGTTCCGGAGAACGACAGCAGAGCAACTGGTGCGACAGGGTCAACAGCTGCGACTATCTCGACTGGTGGAGTGCTCCACTCGCCGTATGTTCCGCGAGACCCAATGAAGGCGGCCTCAACTTCGAACGTCTCGTTGGACTGCACCGTCGCGGTGTCGAGGGTGTAGGCGCCGCCGGCAAGCACGGCCGTCGGGAACTGCTGCTCAACCCACTGACCCGTCGTCTTGATCCTGTAGCGAACGACTGGCGTCACGGTGTTGTCGAGAGGATCACCGACCACGACGCGAAGGAAGACGGACGAGCCGTTGCCGATCGCCGTGACGGAAATGATGACAGCGGCGGGCACGCCCTTTGAATTCGGCTTGGTCGGCACGGGAGGTGCGGCTCCCTCGTCGGTATCGGGGTTCCAGTCCTCGATGTTGTTCGGATGCAACGCCCATTCGATCTGGAACCCGCCGTTCTTCAGAGCGAGAAACGCGCGCTTGATCTCGATGATCTTGCCGTTAAGCGCCGGCAGTCGGATCGGTGTGTTGAGCCGCACCCAGCGCTTCACGACCTCGTTGATACCGGACATGCGGCAATCGAGCGTGCCGGACTTCTTCTGCTGGAGGCGCTGCCATTCCCGCTTGCCCAGCCTGCGTGCCTGGCGCCATTGCTGGACGCCCTGATAGTCGGCCTCCTCCGAAAGTACTTGCCCGACATCGGCCTGATCTGCCGTGCTCTCGAAATAGTCGGTAACCGCCGCGGTGTATTCCGTGGCCGGATAGACGAAGCGCGGCACCAGCCGGTTGATCTCGTCTTCCTCGAGGACATCATTGTGTATGGTGTGGCCGACGATATCGGCGTCAGTCAGTTCGCCGACCAGCTCGTCACGGAATTTGCCGACCGTGAGCATGAGGCCGCCACCGCCATACTGCGCGATGTGACCGTCACAGGCCGACAGCATGGTGTTCTGGATCGCGATCGGATCGGTCTCCGTCGTCGCCCAGGTGTTGACCTCGTAACGCTTCTCCGTCCCGCCGCCGGCGATCGGGACATCCTCATCGCAGATGTCCGCTTCTTGCTTCCAGCGATCGAGATATGGAAGGAGCGCCTGCCGATAGTCCCGCCGAGGGCCGTATGGGCAGAAACACAGCCACCACGCGTAACAGAGCGCCGCGTTTTTCGAGAATGCCCACGTCGATTGATCATCAGGACTTTGGCCGGGATCACGGAAATCCCACACCAGCGCCATATCGACCTCATCGGACGGCTGCGGCGCCCCGTAGGGATAGGTCGACGCAAAGCTCTTGGCGCTGACGGCATTGCAGCGCATGAAAGCCGAGGCAGTGCCGTCGCCGCGATGGTCGTTCGTCCAGATGTCTTCGGCGGCGAAGGCCGCCACGGCATCGGGATATGCAGTCTCCGTTGGAAGACCGACCCGGTACTGCATCTTCACGAGATCGGAATTCTTGCCGTATCGCCACTGGTCATCGCCGGTGACGGCCGACCGATCAACCATGTCGGAACCATTGAGCACCACGATGTCGTCATGCAGCCAGTGCTTCTTGAACTGGTGGATTCGATGACCCGCAATCGCGCGGATCAGATAGTAATAGTTGTCCTTCTCCTCCTTCAGCATGGCGGCCCCGGCGATGCGGTTGGTACCGACACCGAAGATGACCGGTGGCATCGGCTGTTCGCGTGGTACCTTGCCGTCGGCCGGCTTCGGCGGCTTCGGGCTCAGAAGGTAATTGATACCGAGCGATATCGCTGTGGTCGCCAGCGCCGTCAGGCCGGACGAAACGAGGCTCACCGCTGCCGGGCCGAGCGAGAACACCGCCGAGTTCGTCACGGCGGTCAGGATGATGGATTCGAGAAAGCCGGTATGTGCGGCATAGGCCAGCGGCGAGGACGAGCATTCCAGCCCGAGGCGCTGATTGCGCATGCGGAGGTGATTGTTCATGGATGCCAGACCGTGCGTACGAACAGGTTGCCGGGCAGATGTGCGAGCTGGCGCTGGTCGGCGATGATCCAGCGGCGCTTTCGGAAAATCGCTCCAACATCGATGCCAGCGCAGACGACGACGCCGATATCGCCGTCCTGTGGAGTGTCTTCTCGGCCGCGCCAGCCCACGTTGACCAGCGCGGTCGAGATCAGCGGAACCAGCCCTCGCGCCCGCTCAATGATCGCGACCGCTTCTTCCTTGGTCGAATAGCTGCCGCGATAGAGGCCGGGATCGCCCCGACCAAAGGTGTGAGCCCAGTTCGCGAGGAACAGCGTGCAGTCGTGCCCCCGCCAGCCGTCGAAGCCGCCGCCATATATCCACGGCCGCCGCGACGCCGCGTCGAGATAGTCGTTGAGATGCATAGCGCCCTAGAACTTCGGCCAGGTCACGGGTGCGCCACGCTCCATGCGGGCGGTGCCGTCGCAGAAGCGATCGCCGGGATGCGCGGCCTTATGGTGCGGTGAAGACCAGAGCGCCTGTGATGTCCGGTCCCGCGTGGTGATGCCGAAACCGACGGACAGCGCCAGCGTCACGGTCGGGCTGTCTGTGCCGGTGACAGGCGGCTGAGCCTCGGTGATGCGTGACGCCCGACCGGTCGTCATCGGGATGATCGGCGACATCGGCTGATAGTAGTCGTCGAGCGTCGTGATCCCGACGTGGAACGCCTTGCCCCGCACCTTGATATCGTCGAGGTTCCAGCGCGCCATGGTCGCGGGATCGACGCCCGATATGATGAACTCGGCGCGATCGGCGACGCCGTTCAGCACCGCCTCCAGCATCGGCACATCCTGAAGGATGCCGCCGCCGAGATAAGTTTCCTGCGTCGTCGGATCGACGCTCGCAATGCCGGCTGGGATATCGTTGACGCCGAGCCACAGGCGCAATGGCTCGGGCTCCAACGCCAGCCGGAAGAAGATGCCGAGTTGATGCGAACCGCGCAGCGCAGCGATGACGTTGAGGGGCAGCTCCGACATCAGAACGCCTCGACGAATCGCATGGATGGCCGAGACTGCCAGAAGCCGGTTATCTCCCACGGGAGCGTGACACCGGCCGGGAACTTCATCACGCAGCGCGGCCGAGCGAGTTCGATCCTCTGGCCTGCCTCGACCGCTTGCCGAAGCGGCACGTCGATAGCGAGCGTGTATTGTTTGCCGGTATACGAAACGCCCTCGATGGTCTCGGTCACGTCGATGGGATCATTGCACTCCCAATATCTCCAGGCCCGCCACCCCTTGACCGAATGATAGGTGCTCATCCAGTCGGAGTGGCGAAGATTGCGGGTGGCGCCGTAGACATTGACGACGACTTGCCCAGCGTTCTGCGCGGCTGCCTGCGCGAACGTTCCGAACACCGTGGCTTGGCTATAGCCGGCGCCATCCGAGAACAGAGCACCGTCGCTGTGGGGGATGCCGTTGATGATCGGTTGCGGCACCGGAGGGTAACCGGACAATACAGGGAACGGCCCCATCCAATCGGTCAGGAACGGCACCACCATGAACCGAAACGAGCCGTTCATACGCGCGGCGACCCAGTTCGCGTACTCATGCTCTTCCGGCGTCTGCACCCAGCAGTTCTCGTAAGCACCGGCCAGAGTCGGGCCGCCAGACAGGCCGATGGTGATGCTCTCGCCGAGGCTGTTGCGGCCACCTTCAATACCGCCGCCGGGCGTATCGAAGGACACGCGGGCCGGCTTGATGAAGTCGATATCGAGCGTCGGCACGCCGGTATATACGGTCATGTCAGACGCGCCTCTTCAGCCGCTGATAGCGATGGTCATCAGCCTTCGCTCCGCCGTTGGACTGCTGGTAGGCGTAGTTGCCGACGGCCCGGTTTGATTCCTGCCGGGCCGGGCCCTGCGAAATCTTCTCCACCTTTGCCTGCCAGTTTCCGTCCTGGTCGACGAAAACACGGACATCGGCGATGCCCGAAGGCGCGCTGCCGCCACCACCGGAATTCTGGTTGGCGACACCTCTGAGGGCGCGCATCGTTCGACCCATCATGTCACGGGTCAGGACGCTCTCGGTCTCCTCGAGGATCGCCGGGAAGTGCCCGGGGCCGAACCCGCTGTCGGCGAAGACGCCGTTCCCGAGGCTCCGGGTTTTCGGGCCGAAGGGAACGACGTTCCCATTTAGGATCGAGCCGCCGCTGTCGAAAAGCCCGATGTAGTTGCCCGGATTGGCGGAAAGCCAGCTGTAAGCCTTCGACCCGCTGAACGCCGAGTTCAACCCGCCGAACAGCGAACCGAGAAGGCCGCCGGCGCCACCTGAAGGAGCGGCCGGGAATTGACCGAGCGAGCTTCCGAGCTTGCCGAGACCGCCTTCAAGGGTTTTCGCGGTGTCGACCGAACTCGTCGCCAACTTGTCGAGCGCCTGGCTGGCCTTCGACACGTTGCGATCGATGCCCATGAAGCCGGTGATGCCCTGCTTCTGTGCGCCAAACCACGCGCCCCAGCCATTCGCCTTTGCCTGATCGAGCGCGAAGGCCGTGGACTGCTGCCAGTTCGCCGGATCGGCGGGGTCGAGACCTGTCTGTCGCTGGAAGGCGTTGCCGAGCCCTGTCCCGAAGCCGGTGCCAGCGCCACCCTTGAGGAGCTGAAAGGGGCCGAAGGACGGTTCGCGGAATCCTCCTTTGACATAGTTGGACTGCCAGATGCCGGCGCCGAGACCTTCGGAGCGCGCCACCTTCAAGGCGGTGGCGGGATCGATGCCGATAGATGCGGCGTACTGCTGAATGAAGCTGGTCGCGTTGGCAACGCTATAGCCGGAACCGGACCCGATCGCCGGCAACGGCATGCGCATCACGGCGCCGGCGGGCGCAGCATAATTGTCATTGGCGCCGCCAAGGATCGATCCGACGATTGAACCGCCGAGCGATCCGGACGAGCCACCGCCTGCACCCGGCATCAGCACCCGGATGCCTTCCTTCAGGAAGTTGCTGAACGCGTTGCGGGCAACATCGGTCAGTTCCTCGATCACCGCATTGCGGATCGCATCGCCGAGCGCCTTGCCGAAGTCGTCGCCGCGCTTGATGCCGTTCTCGAAGTCGTCCCAGAACGACATGCCGCGCTCATAGACACGCTCCATACGGTCGAGCTGACGCATCTGCATCGCTTCCGGCGAGCCCATGTCGATCGGAAGTCCAGCGCTGCGCTGACGTGACGCGATCTGCTGGTCCAGCGGGGAGCGGAAAAACTGGCTGCGCTCAAAGGACAACTCATCGCCGAGCTGCGCCCGGGCAAGCGCATCGGCATATCGACCCATCGCTTCGGCGGCAGCCTTGATGTTTTCGACCTCCTTGCGGTCAATCGGCTCCCCGGTGCGCGCGGCTTGCTCGCGCAGTTCCTGCATGCGCTCGAACTCATAACGAAGCTTCGCCTGCTCGCCACCGGTCTTGCCGATGAGATCGAGCTCAAGGCGCTGCTGCTGGAGCGAGCGTTCGATGGCCTGGCTGCGCTGGATCGCGGCGTCACGGGCTTCAACCTCCTGCCGGGTGCGCTCCTCCGTCAAAGCACGGTTGACGCGCGCCTGTAGGCCGCCGCCGCTGTCACCATCCTCGCGAACACGTGCGCGGACCTGCGCTTCAACCGCGGCGAGCCGTTCCGCGTTGGTGCGGGCGCGTGCGAGCTGCTGATCGGCTGCGAACTGCTGGTCGAGTGTGCGAGCGTCGGCGTCGCGACCGGCGACATAACGGCGAAGCTCACGCTGGTCGCGGAGACCAGGCCGCGTGTTCTCGTGGTCGATGCGGCGCAGTATCTGCTCGACCTCCTTCAGCTTCTCGGCGAGATTAACGACTTCCTTGGCAGCCAGGATCGCATCGTCGGCCTGCTTCCCGATCCCGTTCAACTCACCGATGCGTCGGACGTTCGTCGCGAAGCTGGAGAGATCGCTGTTGCCTTCCTTCAGGCCGAGCAGAAGTCGATCGATCTCGCTCTGGAACGGCGACATCTTGCCGGTGACCGAGAAGGCATCCAGCGCGGCATCGGAAAGCCGCTGCATTTCTTCGGCAAGCTTGGCCGGATCATTCGACTTGCCGCGCAGATCGTCGAAGACCTTGTTCAGGTTGGCGTCGAACTTTTCCAGACCGCCGTTGCCGTCCCTGACCGATTTGAGGAGATCATCGACAACGGACTGGAAGGGCGAGCCGCGCGTGGAAAGCAGCGTATCGAGACCGCCGGTGTTCGATCCGAACAGGCCGCCGCGGAGGAATCCACCGCCGATAAACTCCTTCGAAAGGTCGCCGGACTGTGAGCGGATAGCTGCACGTAGAGTGTCGACGTCGCCACGGGCCTGCGCCTCGGTATAGGTGATACCGCCGACGGGGCCACCGACGTTCTTCGAGGCATCGCCGAGTTCGCCATACTGCTGTTTCAAGCGGCTCAGCGTGGCGGAGTGGTCCTTGAGCTTCTCCTCCAGTGACTTCGCGCCTTCGCGACCTTTCACGAACCACTGGATCGCTGCAGCACCGGCCGCGGTGAACCCGATGGTGAGAAGCGTGGTGAGGCTCAGCAGCGAACCCAGTCCGGAAACAACGGTGCCGAGACCGCCGCCTTGCTGAATGGCGGTCGCCAACTGTGGACCCTGCTGGAGCGCCAAGACGCCGACATTCTGGCCTGTCAACGCCATCATGCCGATGTCCTGCAACTGCTGGCCGGCATTGAAGCCGGCGGCTTGGCGCTGACCGGCCGAGATGACGTTCGAGTTCGCGGCATTGAAGCGGCGATTGACGGTATCGGCGTTCGCCAGTTCAGCGGCCTGTCGGGCGATCTGAGCGTTGGCGCGCTCGACGGCCGAGGCCAATGCCATCTGCCCCTTAGCAGCGACCTGCGTGACATCGGCGGTGAGGCCAAGGCGCTGGTTCATGCCGATCAGGATCCGTTCGGCACCCTCCATGCTGATCTTGCCGGAATCCAGACCTCGACTGAGCTGATTGAGCCCCTGGGCAAAACGCTGTTCGTTCGCGTAGCCGTCCACAAACTGACGCGACAGACGCGCGAGAACATCGCCGCTAACGTTGATCTTCGCCGAGGTATCGACCGCAGCGGCGCCGGCTTCGCGCGATGAGGCCGCCATCGCCTTGTCGGCGGTGACCTTCTCCTGCGCCCCGGCAGTATATTTCGAGGCATCGACCGCCGGCTGGACGATCAACGCCGAAATCTGCTGAACCAATGGATTGCTCCGAAGCTACTTGTCGGATTTATCGGCCTGCGACTTGCGGTGGTGATCCAGCCACTCGTCGTCGATCTCGGTCATGAAGGCGAGGAACCTGTCGAATGCCTCGCCCTCGATGCCATAGCGCTGGGCGTATCGATCCAGCGCCAGGAAGCTGATCGGCGTTTCACCGCCGAATGCAAAATACTGCCGGTCGAACCGGAGAGCCTGCCACGCCCGCACGTAGAAGGCGTGCCACGCTTCCGACTCCGAACCGGCAGGCGGTTTTTCAACAGCACGCTCCAGCCATCGTTCGCCGGGATACGCCTTGATGAGTTCCTTGACCCACTCTTCGTGTTCAGGCGCCTTCCGGCTTATTTGCCAGCGGAAGGCGCTCCGGAGTTTTTTGCGGCATCCTTGACGAACTCGACACGACGCTTCCCGACCCGACCGGCGCACCAGTAGATCATCGAGCGCAGGACGCGATGCTCCTCGGCGGCGAGGATCGTCTTCACCGCGTCGGCGGAATAGGCGATATCGAAGCCGCGCCAGTCGATAAGCAGATGCTCGACCGCAAGCTGGCCCTCGATGCGGGCGGCGACCTCGGGCGGAACCTTGTCGTCGGGATAGTCCTTCTTCAGGTCTTCGAGTGCCGCCTGGCGCGCGGTGACATAGGCCGGATAGTTAGTCGAACGGACATTGAAGGCGACACCGGGAAGCGGCGTCTGCTCCATTGGCTTTTCGGGATTGAGGCCGGGCCATTCCTTCGGCTCTACCCACTCGCCGTCGCGTTCCTTGGTCAGGTCAGCCGCAAGGCTGCCGAGCTTGATCGTCATGATGATGTCCTTTGGGTCAGAAAGTGCCTAGGCTACCCCTGCAACAGCAGGGAGGGGCGTATGGAAGTGAATTCATGGGACATGCCGTTGGGCGCGATGGCGAACGGCAATGCGATGGCAATCCTCAACGTCCTCTATCTGATGATTGAGAAAGGCATCATCACGCAAGCCGAAGCGGCTGGAGTTCTCACCAAAACCGCCAATCAAGTGCGCGATGGATCAGAAGACGGAAGCGCTCCTGAACACGGTGAGCGAGTTGCCCAGGCATTTGAACAGATGGCGTCTTGGTGTCTGGGTATGCAAACAAAGCCCTGATTTCTGCCGCGCAGGGGTCGTATGGGCGGTTCTCGTTCGCCATATCGCCACCGTTCATTCGTGTTCGGACTGATCGGTTGCCTTGTCGGCGGCAATGGTGGCGGTCTTCGGACCCGCGGCCTTTCCATCATCGCGCATGCGCTGCGCGAAAGCGGCCGGCACCGGCGAAGACATGACCCCGGCCCGGAAGGCAACTGCGTTTTCGTCGCCGGTGCCCCAAGGATCCCCACGGAAGTCGGTCAGCGGCAGGATCGCTTCCGGTCCAGCATCGGCCGGCTGCTCGGTTTTCACGCGCTTCGTCATGGTCATGCGTCCGTCTTCGTGATGGAGATCGAAGCGCTGCTGCTGGAGTCGAAGAAGGCCTGATACGGCACCTCCAGTACGACAGGCTGGCCATTGCCGGGCATTCCGGGACCGCCATCGTTGAACTTCACCTTCGGAACGGAGAAGGTGTACTTGTTGCCGGCGGCGTCACCGAGATCGAAGCCGATGGCGATGTCGTCGTGGTCGAGGATAGCCTGATAGGCGGCGAGGCTTTCGAACAGCACCGTCATGTTGCCGGTGACCTCGAAACGACCGAGGCCGTGCCCATAGGGGTCGTACTGCCCGACGACGTCCACCTGGTAGGTGTTGTTGTTGATGCGCATCGACAGCGCCTGGACCTTGGGTGTCGAAACCAGGGCCGTCGACAGGATCGACAGGTTCGCGACGTTGAGGCCAGCGTTGAAGTCTTCCGTCGTGGTCGCAGGCGCATAAGTGGCGCCGGTGATGATGGTCGTGGTCGGCGTGGGGCTGCCGATGCCCATGATGCCCCATGTCGCCTGCACGGGCTGGCGAGAGCGAAGGTTGAGGTCGAGCGTATTCCAGCGGCAGCCGCGATACCGGATGTAGCTGTCGGTGGCGCCCTGTTCATAGGTCGCTTCCAGCGTGCCGGTCTTGTGGGTGACGCCGTTCTTCAGGACGTTCGTCGAGAATGCCGAGCACAGCAGACGCTCCAGCCAGGCATCATAGGTGCCGTAGCTGAAGCGCGTCTCGATCGAACCGGCGACGTTGCGGCCAACGTCGGTGATGCCGGGAACGTTGCGGTCGGCACGCACCTCGTCCGAGATATCGACCTGCTTCGCCAAGCGGATGCTGGACGAGCGGTAACGCATAATCTGGAATGCCGGCGTCGCCGGAATGGTGCCAATGACGGCCTCCGACACGTCGGCAAGGCGTACCTGTGAACCATCAGCAAAGCTCATGGCGCTTCTCCTTCAGTTTTGAGATTGGCCGGCGCTGCCGGTTCAGGCGGAAGTGATGTCCCGACGCATCCACGAGATCGTGAGCGTCATGGCGTAGTAGTTTGGGAAGTCGCGGCCCGGCTGACCGGCGCCGACCGACATTTCCGGCATGAAGATGCTGCTGACCGGCTTCTCGCGAAACAGGTTCATCAGCGTGACGCAGTGGCCGCGCGCGTCGGAGCTGCCGTCACCGCTCGGCACCATCACATGGATGTTCGTGGTGCCATCCTCGGCCCACACATTGGCGCCCGGAGCGCCTTGCGTGTCCTGATAGTACCGGTCGCCCCACACCTCGACGTAGACCCATGCCGGCGTTCCAGCGTCGAGTAGGTCCTGCACGAATTCGTTCTCGTACCGCACCGGTAGCGCGCCAGCACCGGCCGCGTAAGCTTCGAGCACCGTCTTGAACGCAGTGAAGGCGGAAGGGCTCGACATCAGGCCACCGGATTGATGATGATTGCCGGGTAGGTCAGGACGCCAGATTTCCGGCTGATCCTGTCGTTGCTTCGGCCGCGGTTCTTGAGGTGGTATGGCATCAGCGAATGGATGCCCGACGGCACGTTCAGGAACCGGCTCGTCACCGTGAAAGCGCCATTGAACCGGCTGGCGATGACGCGGGCCGTGCCCTTGAACAGGCGCTGTTCGGGAATGCCCAGTCGGCCGACCTCGGCTTTGCGGCTGTAGGGCGTGGCATTCAGGATGATGACCTCCGCATCCGACCTGATCTTGCTGTAGTCGGTGACCAGCACCCTGCCGCCGACGATGACAACAAAGGAGTTGTCGAACTGGCCGGTTCGCGGACGCGGACCGCGCTTCTTCAGCTCCTCCAGCACGGCGTTGATGACCAGCGGCCAGTTCGTGAACTCATAGACGATGGCGCCGGGCGCCCGGTACGATTCCTCGGGAGCGCCGTGGACGCCGTTAACGTAGCGCTCATACCGAGGCGAGGCCGCACCCTCAGCGATCAGCCGGCGCACTTCCTGCTTGGCGAAAACGGCAACGGCCTGGTTGATCGCTTCGGGCTCCATGCCGGCCGTGGCGACACGCAGATCGCGCTCGAAGAACTCGAAGCCCGTGGCCATCAGCCTTCCACCGTCAGAACGACGCGCACGACAACATCGTTGATTGCCTTCGGCTTCGCGATTTTCACCTGCCGTTGCCTGCCCTTGATCACCATGAAGTCGTTCGCGCGGGGAATACGGGGATCGACGGCGCCAGCCGTCACGACATGACCAGCCGGCCAGCCGGCGGCGAGTACCTGCGTCATGGACATGATGACCTCGGACGCTGCCTGCATGCCGGTGCCGACGAGTTCCGCCGCCGTCAGGTCGCGCACTGAGGCACGGACGGTGCAATCTTTAGCGACGAGCGGATTGCCTTCCTTCCGGCGCAGGATGCAATCCTCGCCATGCGCGGCCAACTGCCGGTCCAGCATGTCGATAGCAGTGGCCGGCTTCACAGCGCATAAATCCTGAGCGTCGACAGCAGCCGGTTGCACGTCCGCTCGACAATGGCCGTTACCTTGTCGGCGTCGAGAAAGGTCTGCGCGCCGACGCCTTCGACGGTTTCCGAGCGGAGGCCAGGCGTTACTGCCCCGGTTCGAAGGAGGTCTTGAACGGACAGTATGATCGCCTGTCGGGCGCGCTCGGGAACGGCTCCAGTTTCGCCCGGCCCAGCACCATTGTAGCCGGCGTCGTAGCGAATGCGCACGGCATCCGGCGCGCATTGAACGGCGGGAAACGAAAAGCCGCTGTGCAGCCAAACGCGATTGTCGATCACCTTGTAATTCGCGACGTCGATGGTCTGCTCTACGCCACTTGGATCGAGGTATTTTACGGTCACGGTGTCCGCGATGACCGGCGGACAAGGTAGCCCAAGATTCCGACCGCAGAACGCCGGCAACGTGAGTTCCAGCGTCTGTTTCCCAAGCGCCCGGCCGAGCCATCCGTCCGGCCCGTCAATCCCTTCGGTCACAGCCTGGATCAGCGCGCGAACGGTGGGATCGTCAGCGGCGTGGACGCCGGCAACATCTGCCGGCGTCACGACTGGATCGGGAGGGACTACGACCCGGACAGCCATGGATCAGGCCTTTTCCTCGGTCTTGGCTTCTTCCTTGTGCTCGACGGCCGCTCCAAGGCCGATTAGGCGTTCGGCTTCGTCTGCGTCGAGCGCGATAACCGTGCCCGGCGCCAGCGAACCATCCCGGCCGCTGTAGAAGGCCTTAAGTCGCACGGCCTTCTGCTTGCCCTGCTTGGCAGCTTCGTTCTTCTCACCGCTCATGGGTGTTCTCCATCACTGGTTGTCGAGGAAGGACGCCGGGCCGTGCTACCAGCCCGGCGATATCGTTGCCGGCTTACGAAGCCGCGTTGACGAACACCTTCACGGCGCCGCCAACATCGATCAGATTGCCACCGGAGCGCATCCAGGCGAGGAAGCCGACCTGGCCCTTCTTGGTGTAGGCAGAGTCCGTGAAACGGAACATCTCGATCGCCATCACGTCGCGGATTTTGTAGTAGCTGAAGTCGCCGTAGGCGATCGACTTCGCGCTGGCCGCCATCTTGGCGACGCTCTGGTTGACACGGATCGGATCGCCAAGGAGACGATCCGGTGCGCCGCCCGGCACATTCGTCTCGTAGCCGGGAACGAAGATCGGGCGCTCCTGGCTATCCTTGATCTTGCGAACGATGCGAACAGTGTCGTCGTTCATCATGAACTGACACTTTCCGCCCTCGCGATAGGCCGGATCGACGGAATGCTGAAGGTCGACCAGCGAATCGTAGGTGACATTCGTTACCTGCGACGTGCTGTTGGCGGCCGTCACACCAACCGCTGCCGCAGTGATGACGCCCTTGGGCTGGCTCGTGCCGCTGCCAGTGGTGAAATGCTTGTTGGTGATACGCCCGAGACGCGTCACCAGACGGCCGCGCACGAATGCCTCGATATCGACATTGCTGTCCTGAAGCAGTTCCCACGGGACCGTGACCACCTTCGACGAATACTTGTAGACCGGCAGGCCGAGCGTTCCGAAGTCGACGTCGAGATCGGTGGCCGCGGTATTCTCGGCAACGATCTCACCTTCCTCGGACGTGCCGTCCGAAGTCGGGAACGACATCGGATTGCCCATCGAGGTCTTGATGATGTCGGCCACGGCGCGCATGCCGCCATAGGCCTCCAGCGCCTCCAGAACCGAGGTCGCCACTTCCGTCGCAACGGTGTAGCCGCCCTCGCTCTGCGTCGTCGTCGACATGGTGTTGCGGACAGTTGCCCAATCGGCATCCGTCAGCGCCTTGTCGCCGCCGCGCAGCCACTTGGCATAGACCTCGGCGCCCGCCGACTTCTTGTCCTTGCCTGCTCGTTCGGCCGCTTCGATGACGCTGTTGTTCAGCGCCTCGTTGGCGACACGCTCGTTGACCGCCGTAATGCGCGCGATCTGCGCGTCCAGCGCGTCGATCTCGGCCATGCCGGCATCATAGACGGGCTGGTCCGCGTCAACCTTCCAGTCCTCTTTCTCGACCAGTTCCTTCAACGCCTTGGCTTTGGCCGCGCGCTGCTCTCGCAATGCCTGGATAGACATTTCGTGTTCCTTTCAGATTGTGGAAATTTGGCCGCGACGGCGGCCGTTATCTGCTCAGCGCAGCGCGCTTAGGCAGCTCGTTCCAGCATGCGCGCGGCGTGCTGCCGGACGCGCTGGTCAATGTTCGCCGGCTTGGCCGGTTCAGTCTCAACGGGGGGCTCGGGCAGCTTGGGCGCGGCCGTAAATGCGCTCATGTCCCATTTGGCCGTTGCCCTCGGTTTGTCTTCGGCAACGGCATCGGCGATGCCGATCTCGACGGCTTCGGAAGCGGTGAACCATGTTTCCTTGGCCATCAGATCGCGGAACTGTGCGACATCGCCGCCGCTCTTCTTGGCGTAGGACTCGGCAATGGTCCCGTCGACCTTTTCGAGCAAGTCGACGACGCCGACGAAATCATCTGCGTTTCCCCATGCAAGGGTTGACGCCTGATGGATCATCATGAAGGAGCCTGGCGCCATGATCACCTTGGGTGCTGCAACCGCAATGACCGACGCTGCGGAAGCCGCGTACCCATCGACCTGGACGGTGATCGCACCCTCGTGCTCGCGCATTGCCTGGCAGATCGCCACCGCGCCGAACACGTCCCCGCCGGGCGAATTGATCCGGATCGCCACGTCGCCTTTGATGCCAGACAACGCGTCGATGAACGCCGACGGAGAGACGCCGCCGAACCACTCCGCTTCGAAGTCGTCGGCGACGATCATGTCGTAGATGTAGATCGTGTTGCCCTCGGCGCGGAATGACCCGCGCTTTTTGTTCGAGGCCAGCAAGGCCCGGAGCTTGTTCATGCCGCTGGTTCCTTCTGCGGTGCGGGCGACTTGCCCGGATTGATGCCCATGT
This sequence comes from Mesorhizobium sp., assembly GCA_051954615.1. Taxonomy (GTDB): domain Bacteria; phylum Pseudomonadota; class Alphaproteobacteria; order Rhizobiales; family Rhizobiaceae; genus Mesorhizobium. The sequence goes on from JBQCHN010000156.1 coordinate 23,760, forward strand.
CGTCGCCGTCCTTGGTGCGCTTCAGCCGAAGGTGGCCGCGGGCTTCGTTGACGCTCATGATCTTCGGCTCACCGGCGCGGCCGACCGCAATGCGCAGGGCTTCGAACAGCGACTTCGTGTCGGCGCGCTCCAGGTCGGCGGTATCGAACTCGGCCACCCTCGCGGCCGTGCGAAAGAGCTTGCGGTTGATCTCGTTCTGGAACTTGTTGAGGTGCTGGCGCAGCGTGAAGCGGACGAACCCGATTGCCATGGCCTCGACGCCGGAGCCCCAGGAAGTCGTCTTCTCGTTGTGACCGATCATGAACGGAGGCACGCCGTAGATACGGGCGATTTCCTCGATCTGGAATTGACGCATGGCGACCAGTTCCATGTCCTTTATCGGCATGGTGATAGGCATGAACTTCAACCCGCCATGCAGCAGCATCGGCCGATGTGAGTTCTGCGTTCCCTGGTGCTTTTCTTCGATCTCCTTGCGCAGATCGTCGACCTGCGGCTTGGTGAGCGTGCTATCCGTGCCCAACGCATAGTCGGGCCGGGCCGAATTGGCGTAGAAGTTGGCCGAGAAATCCTGCATCGCGATCGACGACGCGCCAGTCATGCGAAGCGCGTGCCGCAGCGGTGATAGCCCGCGCAATCCATCGAAGCCAAATCCGGGGACATGCAAGATGTCGTCCTGGTCGTAGACCTTGCGCACATCCTTATTGCCGCCGATCACCTCTGGCTCGACGGCGTAGACCAGCCTCGAGCCGTCTGGATAGGCCGCTACGGTAACTCGCTTCGGGTGAACCGGAGTCAGGCCTTTTGGCGTACCACTTCCCCGACGCTCGATCACCGCGAAGGCATCGCCATGCAGCAGCAGCGATTGGCAGAGGAATTCCCAGCCGCTCGCCGCCGTCCAGCGCGGCGTCATTTGCTCGTTGAACACCCAATGCAGATCGTCGTCGTAGATGCGATCGCGCTCGCCGTTCTCGATGTTCACCCGATATATGTTGATCGGCAGCGCCGCGATTGCCCCGGCGATTAGATTGACGGAAGCGTAGATGGCCGAGACAGTCAGAGCCGTACGCTCGGTTGGCGCCGGCAGCTTGCCCATCGTCTCGACGAAATCGGTCCAACTGGACGAATTGCGGGTGATTTGCGGCAGAGGATCCTGATCCGAATGCGCAAGCACCGGCTCAACCCTCTCGACCGGCACCGCATCAGCGACGTTCCGTCCGGCAATCAAGCCGGCTACTCGATCCCGCCAGGTTGTCATAGGAACTCCAGTGCCGGTCGGGTCGTTTCTTCAGCAGCCATCCAGCGGGCCTGGCACATCATGTGCGCGACGGGACCGTCGATCTTGTTCTGCTCACGGTCCTTGCGAGGATAGACGTTGTCCTTGGCGTCAGCCTTCGCCACCACGTTCGACAGCATCCATGTGAACACCGGGTCGCCGTTGTGGACGATCTTGTGTGACCGGATCAGCCCGTCCATCTGCTTCATGGCCGGCGAAAAGTTCAGGACCAGCGGCCGTACCTCGATGCAGGGAATGCCTTCCTCACGCAGTTCGGCCATCATCATGTGCGCCTGGTGCGGATCGAAGGCGATCTCGTCGATGATCAGGCCGAGGCCTTCCTCGTCTTGGAGTCCGACAATGTCGTCCCGGATCGTGACATAATCGATCATGTCGCCGTCGGTCTGCGTGATCCAACCTTCCGGCGCGTCCCGCCAGCCCCGATAGTGGCCGTTCTCCGGCAGTTCGATCGTCGCTTCGGGCAGGTAATACCGACCGAACCGGGCATATCCGCCTTCGTGCTCGAACGTCAGTTCCATCGCCGCGATGTCGATGGTGGACGCCAGATCGAGGCCGATCTTGCAGGGCCTGCCCCGGAAATCCTCCAGCTTCAGGTTCGGGTCGGCGCTGTCCCGCCACTTCTGGATATCGAAGTAGGCGTTGCGAGCCTGCACCCACAGGTTCAGGTGTTTGGTCTTGAACACCCCGAGTTTGCGCGGGTTCTGCTTCGCGTCACGCTGGCGAGCCCGCAGGAATTCACCCTTGACGCTGACGTCGTAGTTCGGATTCGCCTTTCTCAGCGCGAGGTCGGAACTCCAGTCGTCATCCTTATCGACGGTGAATATGAGGGCGAAAAGCTCGTCGTTCTCGACGACGCCTTCCAGCACCTTCTCGGCGTCCTGCACCGCGGCGAAGCACGGCCCTGACAGATTGTCGCCAGCGGTCGTGATGATGAGCAGCAACGGCTGCTCACGGGCACCCATGCCCGTTTCCATCGTGTCGACCATCCGGTCAGTCGCATGTTCATGGTACTCGTCGACGATGGCGCAGGATGGCGAGGCACCATCGCCCGGATCACCGATCAGCGGCTCGAACTTCGATCCATCCGCCAGACGGTGAATGTTCTTCGCTCCGACGGTCACGCCGAAGTGCTGAACGAAGGCCGGCGTCTTCATCGCCATCAGCCGGGCCGGCTTGAATACCTCCCAGGCCTGCTTTTCGGTCGTCGCGCCGGAATAAACCTCTGCGCCGTGGTCGCCGTCGATCGACATCATGCCGAGGCCAACGCCGGCCGCCCATGTCGATTTCGCGTTCTTTCTCGGCTCCAGGATCAGCGCCTTGCGGAAGCGCCTCAAGCCGTCCTGCTTCCTCAGCCATCCGAAGATGCAGATCGTCTTGAAGCACTGCCATGGCTCAAGCTTCAGCTTTTCGCCGCGGCGCGCCCATTCACCTTTCGTATGCGGCAGCAATTCGAGGAACTGGCACCACTTCTCGGCGGCCTTCGGATCGAACCGGTAGGGATAGTTATGGCCCTTGCTCGATTCGAGATCGTCGAGATGACGCTTGCAGGCGAGGATTACCCACTTGCAGGCTGGAATCCTGCCGTCGACGACGTCCTTGGCGTAGCGATTTCCGGCTGCGACGTGCGGGAACTCAGCCGGCGAGCGTGGCGAACGGGTTTTTACCATCGGGCTTGCTCACCGAGACTTTGGAGCGCGCCGCTGGCGAAAGGCCAAACTCGGCCAGGAGAGACTGCGCATGCCGCATAGCCTCACTACGCTGCGCAACGGCTGGGTGTCCCTTGATCTGCTGGCTGACAACGCGACCATCGTCGTCATAGGTGGTATTGCTCACAAAGGTGCGGCCGCCATCCTCGATCATGGCCGTGCATATCTCGACTTCTTCCAGCCGGGATGCCGCAAGCGCGAGCATGGCGGCATCGCTGGACGATCCGACACCCATCGGTCCGAGGATCGCCACCAACTGCTCGAAGATGTCCGCGCCGCGCGGCGAAAGCCATTCCGGAGCGTCCGGAAGATCGGCAGACGGTTTCGGTGCGTCCGGGTTCATTCGATCCGGCCGATCGGTACCGGCGACGACTTTCAGGTGATCAGGCGTGCGCTTTCTGCCGGCCATAAGATGCTGATCCTATTGACAAAACCGTGAAAATGGAGAAGATTGGCGCATCTCCTACATTTTTGGTTTCATTTTGACGGCGGGAAAACTTTACCCCGGACCGGTCTAGGCCCCCAGCCCTGTGGACTTTCGATGCCCCCTCCCATGCGCAATTGGCGTGGTGCCATTTCCGTGCGAGCCTCGATCAGCGAGGGGGGAGACGATGACCTATTTCAAATCGGCGGAAGCAGCGAAGCAGAGGGCCGCCTTTGACGTCGTTGAGACATGCATCTGCTGTGGCGATCCATCCCAAGGTCCCACGGTGCGATACGACCTTGTGATGCCAGATACGGGACGTTACGCGCATGTTCTGCTTCACCGGCGATGCGCGTTCGAAATGGCTCAGCGGATGATCTGCGACGCTTGGCCAAATCGGCGGGACGTAAGTTAGCCACGGAAGGTATTCTCTTCCCGCTGCTTATCGCTCGAATGGCAGGGCGTGCAGAGCGACTGGAACGGTCCCTTCCAGAACCTCACCGGATCGCCACCATGCCGCTCGATGTGATCGCACACCGTCGCCGGGGTCAGCCTGCCTGCTTCCCGGCACATTCGGCATAGCGGCTCGGCGGTAAGCTGGCGCTCTCTGGTCGCTTGCCACCGTGCCGTCTTGTACCAGCCGCGCCATTCCTGCTTGTCGCGCGACTGGTCGTAGATGCGGCGCTGCTGCTTTCTGTCACCGACGCCGGGCATGCGGTGGACTGGGGGCTTGCTCGGCATTTGGAACAAACTCAGTTCGCGGCCATTTGTTGGCGATAGGAGGCCTTAATGATCCGTCTAGCCCTACTTGCCGCAGCCATGTACGCCGCTTGGCGTATGATGCCTCGTGTTGTCGATGAGAACCGGAGCCGTGCTCTGCTACCAGCTCCATCGCCGGACAATCGTCCGCCTGTGGAGTTGAAGGACAACCAAACTTTCCTGCATTGATCATACGTCAGGCATTCCACGGATGGTTCGGGTTGATGGGTCTGCCTGCGCTATCGGCGCCGATCTTGCAGCCTCTAGCTTCTTCACGCTGGACGAGACGAGCGCTGCTGCCTATCGCCTATGCCGGCAGGATGGTGGACTGTTGACTTGCTTGGCATCGCCAGTACCTCCGCGGAACTCGTGTTGTGGCGCCGCGTTACGCTGCTCCACGGAGACCCGACGATGACCGATGTGACTGCCATTCCTCAGCTTGACCTGAACAAATATCTTGGCCGCTGGTACGAGATTTGCCGCCTGCCACTCAGGTGGGAAGACGAGACAGCAACCGACATCACGGCCAACTATTCGCTCAACGATGACGGAAACGTCAGGGTCGACAACAGATGCTTCGATGATGACGGGAAGCCTTCCCAAGCCGTCGGCGAGGCGATCCCTGTTGACGACGCCAACTCGCGCCTCAAGGTTACCTTCCTGCCCGAATTCGTCCGCTGGATACCATTTACCAAAGGCGATTACTGGATCCTCAAGATCGACCCGGAATACCGCACGGCCTTGGTCGGAACGCCGGATCGAAAATATCTCTGGGTTCTCTCTCGCCAGCCGCGGCTATCCGAAGCGACGGAAGCTGAATATCTAAACGAGGCGCGACGGCAGGGTTTCGACCTTGCCAAGCTGATTCATCCGCTACACACAGGCCGCGAGGTGACGGACGCAATGGTTGGAAAACCATAGTCTAGACGCGGCTATCTGCAGGCGAAGCTACACTTAAGCGGCGTCGTTTACGAAATGCTAACGCTGTCGGCTTGCGTGAGCGAGCGGTGCGCCAAATGACCTTCGATCAATGGCTGGCGAGCGATAGATAGTGGTCATGCACAATCTGCCGGTCTCCGTCGCTCTGGTCATATGCTTGGTGGCAGCTTTTATAGCGGTGTCGTTTGCCGCTAACGAAGGTCCAACTCAATCGGGCGAAGAGACTGCGGGAAGGGTGACTTTCTTCTGAAACTCGCAGTGATCGAAACCGGCGGAACCTTTCTGCCATCACCGGTGTTCGTCTGGTCTGGAGGAATCAACCATGCCCGACGACCCAAATTACGAGACAGGTGCCCGCGAGCCGGTGGAGAAGAAGCAGCCCGACGCGAACGAAGATGTGTCGCAGGACGCCGCTACCAACAAGCTTCCGCCGACGCCGTTCGGCAATTCTGAGCCCGTCGATGACGTCGACGAAAAGACCAGGCATTCCGACGGGCAAAATCCACCGTTCGCAGGATCGCCTAGCCCTTCCACCGAGCAGGTGGCGGGGGCTGGCCCGGCGATCGCGGAGCGTTCAAAGGATGCCCACGCTTCGGTGCCTAATAGGAAACCTGGTGCCTATGTCGAGGATGACCCGCTCCCGAACCTTCCCGACGGCGGTGCGAGCGCTGCCGAAGGCAAACCGCGATAAGAAGCCGAGGATCCAGCAAGTGAAAGCGCCTGTTCGCGGCTCAATTCTGCTGCCCGTCATCAAGCGTGCCGAACCTCTACTCCCGGAGTGGAAAGTGCGCGCTATCGAGATAGGCCAAGTCCACGCTCGACGAGCAGCGGCAAGGTCGAGGGCGAAAAATCTCTCCATTCAAAAACCGACGCCACCTTCGCGGCCAGCTATCACGTTCAGCACTATAGTCGGTTTGGTGCTAGCTTTGGCCCTGTCCTAAGGCATGTAGGAGCGGAGCGCATTGTGCTTGCCATTCTCCCGCAACCAATCGCTTCGACGCGCGTTCATCGGCTCCAGAAAACAGATTTCGGAGGAACTTATCCCCATGAGCGATGCCGTGTTCAGCACACCCGTCACGATTCTGGTCGGGCTGGGCTTTCCGTGCAAAATTCGATCTGCCAAATGCGCTTTGGCATATCTGGATGATCGTCCCGCCTGCGAACGGGACGAGGCATGGGAAGCGACCGTAGCGGCGTGCCGCGATGCACTTGCGGACAGGGCAACCACCGAAGAAACTAGGAACGTGTTTACGGCCTATGCGCGCCGGCGAGACATCCTCGTGGAGGATACGCTGCCGCACATCAAGCGCAATCTACGGCACAGAACGGGAGCCTAATGCCGCCCGGCCTCTATTCGGTCGAATCATTTCCACGAAGCAAAATGGCCGAAACGAAAAACCCGCCTCGTGGGCGGGTCACCGGCGCAATGATGCACCATGGCTACCCATATAGGGTCATTGCGACAAAGGGTCAAGTCATTTCGGAGGTGGAACGAATTCGACCGGTGGCATTGCCCAGGAACTTAAAGTGGATGGCGCACTGCCGAAGGTCGTTGTTCAGTACCATTCCGATCTCCCGACCGCTGCACCGCTCCAGCTTGGCGATCTCCGAAGCCGTCATGCCGTGGACGCAGTACATCATCAGCCGTTCGAACGAGAAGTGGCCCAGCTTCTCGACAAGGCCACGCAGCGCGTCGATCGCCGCCACACGTCCGTCACTGACGCCTGTCGGATATCCTGACGCCGTGCCGCGCAGGAAGTCGGCTGAACTCGCCACGGCTATGCCGGCCCGCTCCCACAGGATGGCGAACTGGTTGCCGGCATGGAACAGGGCAGTCTGCTTCCGGCCATAGCGCCACTCGAATGTGCCGGTGCGGCAGCGAACGGTTCGGTGTGCCGTCCGGTCGCTCGATATCTTCACCTTGACCTTGGTCAGGCGAGCGCCTTCCTTCCCGCCGTCGTCACGGATCAGCCTGGATGCGTTCCGCTGCGCCATCTCATCGGCTTTGCGATGGGCCCTGGCCGACGCCGCCACTTCCTCGGGTGACCGGGGCGGTTTGACAATCCCCGCCATGCGACCGGCCACGCGGCTCCCGTTCAGATCGCGGCGCTTGCCGCCGTCGATGCGGATGCCCGGCTTCGGCGGCTGGGGATCCTTCACTCGCTTCATGCTCGTGCTGCCTGCTTCTTGAGATAGTGGCGACGTTCCGGCGTCAGCTTCGCGAACGCAGGACGCCAGTTCATCGGGTAGGGCGAGGGGAGGATTCGGCCAGGCGGATCGATCCGGTACCAGTTGCCGTCGTGGTCGAGGAAATACCGAAAGGCGTCGGCGTCGAAGTAGCCAACCATGTCGTTGAACAGCAGCTCGCAGACCGTGCCGTCCGGCTTGGCCTCGATCATGGGACGCCAAGGGTTAAGCCGGTCGTATTCCTCGCGGGCTCGGCGCTCGTCGACGTTCATGCAACCTCCTGCACAGTTCGACGTTGTTGGCGCGCGCCGACATGGCGGGGAGAGGGGACATGCGTTTCAAAGCGAGCGTTTGGGTGCGGGCACTCGACCTGCAGGTTCTGTCCGTCAACACGGTCGAGGATGCCTGTGCCATTCTTCGTCGCTGGCCCCACGATGCCAGAGCGGGCCTGTTTGTTGAGGTTCGAGACGTGCTGGAAAAAGCGGCGGCCGGTGCTGTGACGCCCGACGACGCGCGGCGCTCCTTCGTATCGCTGCTTGAGCAGGCGAATATGCTGGCGGAAAGCAATCCTGCCTGACATCACGTTTCCCCTCGATCGATGATGAGGTCACGACGCCCCGTTACCGTCGTCGCGGTCGCCTGCCTCAGGCTGAACACGCGGCGCGCGGGATAGACCCGGAGCGTGCTGTTGAACATCGCGATCCGCTCCGCAGCTTCCCGCGTCGGGTACAGGTATTCGTCCCACGGCCTGCCGTCGGGCTTCGTGATGATGAAACCGTGCTCGACCTGAGGCGTCATTTCGCCACCGGAGTGATGACGACGGGGAGAACGACATGCTTGATGCGCTTTTCCTTCGTCCGGGCGTCGGCGATTTCTTGGGCGTGGAATTCGCTCGGCGTCACGTCGATCAGCGTGCCGCGATCGGTGTAGACGCCGAACCATGTCGTGGTTTTTGTCATGATCATGCCTCCCATACGGTCCAGCCTTGGCCGTCGCTCGGTTGAAGAAGATGTTCAGGAACCCGGCAGTCGGCGGCACCAGGGAACGGGCCCCATGAGCCGACGTGCCACTGTCGATGCTCGCGCCCGTAGTTGAGGCGCTTTTGCCAATTGTCGTCGGTGATCACGCGAACCGGCGAGAAAGTGGTGGCTTGTTCGTTGAATCCCTCGAACCGTCTCTCGTTGATGAACGTCGAGGCGTGCATCTTCGGATGGTCAGGTTTCGAGGCTAGGAAAGCCAGATAGAGCGGCACTGCTCGATGGCAGTCAGTCTGCTCCTGAAGGGTCAGGCGTTTCCAACCGGCCAGTGCCTTCAGCTTCGACATGTTCGGCGTGCGTGGATAGTCTCGCCAGAACGCTTCGAAGGCCTCCGGATATGTCTGCTTTTTTCCCTTCGGCGCGGAAGCGTCCGAACCCCGTTCGGACATACTACTGGTTATTGGAGTGGTTACTGGACTGGTAGACTGAACGTCGTTCAGTGCCTTTTTGTCGTTAGGTTCAGTGCCTTTTGGAACGACGTTCAGTGCCTTTCTCGAAGCTGCTGAACCTAGTTCAGTGCCTTGCTGCTGAACGTCGTTCAGTGCCTTTTTGTCGGAACGTGCTGAACCACCTTCAGCGCCTTCGGCTTCTGGCCAAGCCGCCTCATACTGGTGATTTTTCCATTTCTGACCCTTGAAGCCGTGTACTGTTACGGTCAGCCATCCACCTTGTTTCGCGATTTCAATGTGTGTGCAGATTGCACGCTCGGACAGCCCGGTGGCCTCGGCCAACTGCTTCGTCGTCGGATAGCAGCCGTCGCCGGCATCGTTCATGAACACGGAAATGGTCAGAAGGACATGCCGCGTTGTCGGCGGCAGGCCGGATTTGACGATGGCATGGCGCCACGACCATGAGCGACTTTGCTGCTTGGCCATCAGAACCTCGCCGCGTTTCTTACGGCCGAGCAGGCGATGTCCACGAACAGCTTGATCGTCTTCGTCGGGCCGTTGCGCTGCTTGGTAATGATGAATTCGAGGTCATTGCGTACATCGATCAGACGTTGAATGCGCTCGTCTTCCTTGTCCTTGTCTTTTCCCTTCGCCTTTTCGAGGTAGTAGGCTTCCCGGTAGAGGAAGGCGACCATATCGGCGTCCTGCTCGAGGGAACCGGAGTCGCGGAGGTCCGATAGCTGAGGACGCTTGTCGTCGCGGGTTTCGACCTGTCGCGAGAGCTGCGAGAGCGCGATGACGCCTAGGCCGAACTCGCGGCCCATTTCCCGAAGCGCCCAGGAGATTTCGCTGACCTCGCCGACACGGTTTCCAGCATACCGGCCCGACGGCTTGACCAACTGCAGATAGTCCACGATCAGCACGCCGAGGGGATTGCTGCGTTTGGCCGAAAGCTCCAGCATCCGTTCGACCTTCACGCGCATGTCGCTCACGGTCAGGCCGGATTGTTCCTCAATCCAGAGCGGAAGGTTGTCGGCGTCCTGATTGGCGCTGGTGATCGCGGCAAGATCGCTCTCGGACAACGTTCCCTTGATCAGGTCGGTGTAGGGCACCTTGACTTGCCAGTCATAGGCGACGTCAGTCAGCCGACGCATGGCGAGCTTCTTGGCGCCCATTTCCAACGAGAGAAAGCCGACGCCAACGCCCGTGGCGGCGGTGCGCAAGGCAACCGACAGTGCGAAGGCGGTTTTGCCCATCGACGGCCGGGCGCCCACGATCACCATTTCGCCGGGATGGATACCGCCAGTTGCCTGATTGATATCCGTCAGGCCCCACGTATGGCCCGTTAGGCCGCCACCCTTCGCCATGGCCGCCCGAATGTCTTCAAGCGCCGCCTCGGTCGCGGCATCCATAGTGGACATCGTTTTGCGCGTCGGCCCAGCCCTCAGCTCGGCAGCCACGTTGTCGATGTCGGCCGCGGCGCCTTGAAGAATAGCCTTCGGGTCGGTCGTGGCGTCGTGCGCCGTGTCCCGAAGTATCCGGCCGATCTCGGCGGATCGCAGGCGAGCCCATTGGGACACGACTGCCTTGGCGCCGCGCTCCAGTCCCGGCGGGCCGACGACAACGGCGCCGGCCAGATCAGCCAGATACGCCATCGGCGTCCTGTCTGTCGTCTGGCTGAACAGCATCGCCACATCGTCGGGGATCAGGCGCGAGACGACCGGCATCATGGTCGAGCCGTAGTTGTCGTGCGCGGCGCGGATCGCCCGGAAGATGACGCGATGGATCTCGGGAATGAAATGGTCTTCCCGCAGGAAGTGGGCCACCTTGCGGAAATCTCCGCCGAACAGGATGGTGCCAAGCACGTCCTGTTCGATCTCGGGCACGTAGGCGCCGTCAGGTATTTCCTGCTTGATCTTCACTGGTCGCCCGGCTCCGACTTGGTGGACGGCCGATAGGTGTTGGCGACATAGGTGTAGAAGAAATCGGCGAAGGCCTTACCCGCCGCATGGGCGTCCGCCTTGTCGCCCGTCTCCAGTGCCTTCGCCCGGAGATCACGCCATGCGTAGAAGGCGCGTTCCTGCTCGGCGTTCATGGCGTCGTCTATCGCGCTCATGCGACCCGCCGTTCCCCCGCCGCCTTAATGGCCGCGAGAATTTCGGATTGCGGCCATCGGGAGCAGGCGCCCAGCTTGACGGGCCGGGGGAGATGCCCCCGGTCCATTTCGCGATAGATCGTCGGCACGCTTATTTTCAGCAGAGCTGCGACTTCTTTGACAGTCAGAAGGGGATCGATGGCAGCAGAAAGCGCGGTGTTCTTCATTTCGTCGCCGCCTTTCCGTCGGCGGCCTTACACACCAGTTGCCAGTCGAGATCAGCCGACTCCTTCGCCAGTCTTGCAACGACAGCCGCGCGTTCCTCACCGCCCCAGCAGTTTGCCGCCAGGATGATGTCGAACTTGGCGTCTGCCTCAACTCGCGATGTGACCTTTCTGGCCGCAACTTCGTCGCGGATGTCGTCTAGTTCGCATCCGATCTTGACGCGAAGGTCTTCCACCATGCGGCCGGCTTCGGTGTACCCGCTGCCGTCGCTGAACAGACCCCACTCTTGCAGGCCGCTGGCCACGTTGCTCATTGTGGTAAGGGCGTCCGCCAAGGCGCGAAGCTGCGTAAGCGGCAATCCTTCGGTCTTGAACCCGAGCGGATGAACGGGGCGGCTCATTTCGCACCGCCTTCCGGCGCGAACATGTTATCGTCACACGTCAAGCGCCCGCTGGGCCGAACGCTGATCATCCGGCAATCTTGATGGTTCGCGTATTTTGCGATTGCCATGACGGCAATGTCCCAGCCGCCATCCTCCCGAACGAGGCGTTCCAATTCGCGAACATGCCAGATAGCAAGCTCGTGCGGCGTCGTTTCAGGTTCCGATGCGGCCACGGGGACGGCGGTGACTGCAGTGCCAATGACGGCGGCTCGGCCAAGAAACAGTCGGCGGGTGATGCTCATTGGACGGCCCCACGCTGAATGTTGGCGTAGAGGATGGTCTTCACGTCCTTGAGAAGGTCGTCGACGTGATCGATGATGAACATCATGCCGTCGCGTTCGTCCTTGCCTTCGCAAACATTGGGTGCAGCGGCCCACATCACCCGGTTGATGCTCATGGCCTGCACGAGAATGTCGATGGCATCGCCTATGTCGCGTGTTTCGACCGCCGTTTGAACTTCCGGCGAACCGGTGCTATGTTCTGTCTGGTTCATCTTCTAATCCTCTCAGGGGTTGACGGTGACGTGGCGCGGGTCGGTTGCAGCCGATGCCGCGCCTTTTGCTTTCATCCGCTCTCGAATGGCGCGGATGATTTCCGAATTCTGAGAACTGGCGTTCTCCCGAGCTTCGGCCTCGACGAAGGCCTTGGCGTCAGAAGGAAGCCGAATTTTAAACTGGTGCGGCGTCTCCATCCTTGATCCTCTGTTAACTACGTACCTAATTGGTCCGTGGTACCTTAATGGTTCATGTGGCGTCAAGGACCTTTTTGGTTCATAGAGGCGCTCAGTGAGATATCTGGGGAAAAGGTATGGCCACGCCAAAGCAGACGGACCCGCAATTTAAATTGCGCTTCACGCCGGAGCTGCGTGATCAAATTGAAGCCTCGGCTAAAACGAACAATCGCTCAATGAACGCCGAGATCGTGGCCCGGCTCGAAGACTACCCGAGGATAAGCCTTCTTGCGACGGCACTGACCCGGGCAGATCAAGTGGAGCGCGAGCTACGGTCAGAGATCGAAACCCTCCGAAAGGAGGTTCGAGAGCATGCAGGGCGAGCATCAGTCTATGAGAAACGCCTGATGGTTTCGGACGCCGAACGGGCGCGTCTAGAAAAACAGAATAGGCACTACCAGCGCACCAATGAGAGTTTCGCCGAACTTTTGAAAAATGCCGGCGATCTGTCTGACAAAGTTGCCGCCGCGGAAGCTAAAGCAGCGAAGATGGAAAACTTCCTCCGTCAAGCGCGCACTCGGCTTGGCACAATCCGCGAAGAACGTGATGAACTGGCTCGGTTTGTTAAACTCGCCAGTGAAGGCGTCGAGAAAGACTTCATGGGCTGGCAAAAGGTGGCCGATCTAAGTGATCGTGAAATTCTGCTTCGGCTTCTTTTAGAAATTTCACGATTGTCCTCGGAAATTACAATCGGGCGTAGCCGGGAAAGGGAAGAAATAGAGCGTCTCATCAATGAGATGGGCGATCAGAATGTCCACGTTGAGGAATCGTATCTCTCGGGTCAAACCAGCAATATTGATCCTGATACGGATCTGATCGTTCCAGAAACGCCATTGGGCAATCTATTGAGCGATGTCGTTGGTCGCCGTACAGAATTGGCAATGCGCACGATCGTCAACGAACTTGAAAAAAATGGAATGCTTGCCGGAAGCGAGCAGCCGAGCCACCGTCCAACGGCGGAGGAATGGAACGAACTCCGCGCCGCACCGAGAGAGCTTCAAGGGGAAATCTTAGAAGCGCTTGCGAACGTTGAAATTGATCGTGCGCTTGAAATCGCAAGGCAGCAGACAAAGAAGGGCGCAGCCTAGTCGACCACCTACGTCCCGCACGTATGATTATTACCCGGTAGGATGCCAAGAAAGCTCGACCTCACCGCCCGCCAGGTAACCGCCCTATGTAAAGGCGCGGCTCGCGCGGGATATATTCCGATCGTGCAGATTGGTGATGTCACGATACGCCTGGTGCCTGAAATCGCTGATCTTGCCGGCAACACTCACCAAGGCGAGCCAGACGAACAGCTTAATGAGTGGGAAAGCAGCATAGCCGACAGGCCAAGGTTGCCGATTTGGGGTAGAAAAACCGCCCTTTACAGATCCGACAAAGTGCATCGAGACAGCGGGGAGACGGACACGCAGCGAGCCATTCGGCATGCGAAGGTGTTGGCCCAGTGGGAGTCTGAGCTACATGGAAGTGAATTGGAACATCGCGAGCGGCGCGTGATGGATCAGCTGCTCTCAAAGCCAGCCGAGCCGCAGCACGTTTCCACGATTGCTATGGCCGGGCCTGTCACCGTCGATCGCCTGGTGTTGCGCGGCTTCGTCGAAGTTACAAAGTCAGAAAAGGGCGAGACGGAGATGCTTACACTGACGTCCGCCGGTCGGACGGCACTTGCCGAGATCGAAAGACGACGCAGAAAATATCCGTACTTCTAGACGCCATTAGAGGGCTTTTCGGCGCTTGACTTACCTGTCACGTGGGACGCCCACTTTTCCATGAGGACTCGCCGCTGCTCCAAATAGTCCGTCCGACGATAGGCGCGTTCCACCGACCCGCCGACCGTATGGCCTAGGACCGTCTCTGCCACCTCATAGGGGGTTTCCGTTGCTTCCTCGATCCAGTCACGCAATGACGACCGGAAGCCGTGCGGCCGATAGACCAGCTTTGCCCGTTGCATGAACATGCCCATAGTCATGTCGCTGATGACACCCCGGCGCTGGCTGGGAAACAGGAAGCCGCCACGCTCATGGCGTCGGGCTTCGTTGATCACGGAAAGAGCTTCGGTCGATAGAGGCACTCGGAAATCCGGCGTGGCGTCCCGCCTGCCCTTCATGGCCTCACCTGGGATCGTCCATACATCGCCCTCGATCTGATCCTCATGGATATGTCGCAGCGGCCCGGAGCGAACGCTCGTGAGGATCAGGAGCCGCAATGCAAGATGAGTCACCGTCCCATCGGTCAGAGACTGGTAGAAAGCAGGCACGTCCTTCCACGGCATGGCGGGAATGTTCTCGGCCTTGTGGCGGGACTTGCCGAGTAAGGCCTTAGCCTTTTCCGTCGCCTGCATGTCTACTTCTAGGCCGAGCGCGGCGGCATGGCGCATGACAATCGCGAGGCGATTGAGCGCCTTCCTCGCCGTCTCCGCCTTAGTGTGCCAGATCGGCGCCAGCGTATCGCGGATGTCCTTCTGGTCGAGCTCGGCCACCGGCACCTTGCCGAGCTTCGGGAGGATATGGAGTTGGAGCGGGGTGAACCACCGGCCAGCCTTGCCGTCACCTTTCAGTTCGGCCTTCCGGGCTTCGAATGCGTCTTCGGCAACGTTTTTCAGGAGGTGGATATTGCGGGCGTCTTCCCGGCGCTTGCGGACACGCTCCTTGATCGGGTCAATCCCCGCGTATACCATCTTTCGGCACTCGCTTGCCGTCTCACGCGCTTCCTTAAGTGACACAAGGGTTACAGAGCCGAGCCCCATCTCCCGGCGCCTGCCGTAGATCGTAAAACGGAGCACCCATTGTGCACCATTTTCCCGCTTATAGACCCACAATCCGCCGCCATCGGCATGCTTGCCCGGCGGAAGCGAGGAAACGGCCTTCGCGGTGAGTCTGTGCATGGCTCCCATGGCCCGTTTATACCCCCTTTTTGTGTCCCCCTGACCATCCCCTTTTGCCGGCGCGCTACAGGGCGAAAGCGTGAGAAAGGGAGCATCGGCGAGAAACGGAATAAGAAAGCAGTAACAAGCACGCTGAGAAGCGATGCGACAAGCAGAAAAGTGAAGCAATAACAATGTGATGCCGCCCCTGGGCACCATTTTCCTTGAAAGTCGAGCATTAGATGGCCATCCTTCGCAGCCCGTCGACGGGGATGCGCGCCACTTCAGCGGGATATATACTCTATCTCGCAAAACGCCTTCGGCCGGACGTCAGAAGTGCCATGAACAATATCCGTACGAATTGACGGTTGATCACAGCCTCCATGTCGTCATCGTCAACAGCGAGATCGTTCGGAAAGCGTGCACTGCTGCAGCCAACTTGGCAGCAGCAGTGCTGTTCCTAATCATTGCGGACGGGTTTCAGGGCTTCTCCTTCAAGGTGAAGGCCATCACGTAGTCGCCCTTGTCGGCCGAGTACGGCGCTCCGCCGACGGAAATCAGGACGTACTGCTTTCCGGTCGCCGGCGACACGTAGGTCATCGGCGTGGCGCTGGAGCCGACGGGCAACGGGTATTTCCACAGTTCCTTGCCGTCGGCCGCGTCGTAGGCGCGCAGATAATAGTCCTGGAAGCCGGCGAAGAAGACGAGCCCGCCGGCGCTGGCACTGGTCCCGGCATAGGTCGGCAGGCCCATCGGCATCGGCAGGTGCGACTTGAAGCCCAGCGGGCCAAGCTGCTCGGCGGTGCCGGCCGGTACCTGCCAGGCGATCTTGCGCGTCGTCATGTCGACGGCGGTGATGGTGCCGAAGGGCGGATGGACGCAAGGCACGCCAAGCGGCGAGGTCCACATCTCCGTCGCCATGCCGTAGGGCGTGCCCTGCTGCGGCGATGGGCCGTGGCCGGTGCCGTCGGCATGGGCCTTCTTGGCGAATTCGGGATAATCTTCGCGCGGCACCAGCGAGAAGATGCTCGGCGCCCTGACGTCGTTCATGAAAACGCGGTTGTTGGGGACGTCGACCGACACGCTGCCCCAGTTCAGGCCGCCGATGTTGCCGGGCTGTTCGATCGTGTAGCCGAGGCCGACCGGCGTGAAATCGCCTTCATAGCGCAGCTTGCGGAACTGGATTCGGCAAGCGAGCTGGTCAAACATGGTCAGCCCCCACATCGAGCGCTCGGTCAGCCGTTCGGCGCCGATGGTCGGCATGCCGACCGAATAGGGCTGCGTCGGCGAAAGCTTCTCCTCAGGCGCGCCACCGGTTTGCGGCACGGGCTTTTCCTGCACCTCGGCCAGCGGCTCGCCGGTCTCGCGGTCGAGCAGGAAGAGCTGCCCGCGCTTGGTGGTCTGGAGCACGGCAGGCGCCGTACCGCCCTTGCCGTCCGGCACGTCGAGCAGGGCCGGCTGCGACGGCAGGTCGTAGTCCCAGATGTCGTGATGGACGGTCTGGAACTTCCAGCGCTCGCGCCCGGTCGTCACGTCGAGGGCGACGAGCGTGGCGTTGTACTCGTCCGAGAAAGCCGGGCGATTGGCGCCGTAGTAATCCGGCGTGGTGTTGCCGAGCGGCGCATAGATCAGGCCGAGCTTGTCGTCGAAGGCGGCCGTCGTCCACATGTTGGGTGTGCCGCGCGTATAGGTCTGGCCTTCCGGAGGCAGCTTGGTGATCGAGGGATTGCCGAGGTCCCACGCCCATTCGAGCGCGCCGGTGACGACGTTGAAGGCGCGAATGACGCCGGACGGCTCGCCGACCTCCTGGTTGTCGACCACCCAGCCGCCGATGACGATGAGGTTGCGCGCAACCAGCGGCGCCGAGGTCTGGAAATAGAAGCCCGACTTCACCTCGCCCATGCCCTGGGAGAGAGCCACCGTGCCGTTCTCGCCGAATTCGGGGCACGGTTCGCCCGTCTTGGCGTCGATGGCGAGCAGGCGGGCATCGATCGTCGTTTCGATGATGCGCTCGTTGCAGAGCTTGCCGGCCACCTCCTCGGTCTGCGGCACCTTGTAGTAGCCCAGCCCGCGGCAACGCTGCCAGAACGGCGCCGACGCCTTGGGATCGAACTTCCAGGCCGGCTTGCCTGTATCGGCGTCGAGGGCGGCGATGACGTTGCTGGTGTTGCAGGAATAAACGAGGTTGCCGATCTGCAGCGGCGTGTTCTGGTCGAGGCCGATGCCGTTGTTGTCGGTGCGATAGGTCCAGGCGAGCTCTAGCTGGCCGACATTGTCGCGGTTGATCTGGTCGAAGGGCGAATAACGCAGGCCCTCGGTGGTGCGCCCGTAGGACGTCCAGTCCGCCGGGGCGTTGTCGCCCTTGGCCGGCGTGTAGGCGGCGATTTCCGGCGACGGGCTGACGATGCCGTGGGGCACGAAAGCCATGCCGAAGCCCACCGCGAAGAGAATGGCGGCAAGGACCGCCCCGCCGAAAGCGGTGGCGCGGCGAATGCCGCCGCCAAGCCATGGCGCGAAGAGCAGCGCAAAGCCGGCCAGGGCGATCGGCGACATCAGCCGCGCGAACAGCCCCCAGAAATCGTTGCCTGCCTCCCACCACGCCCAGGGTGCCGACAGGATGGCGACAAGCACGGCCAGCCACGCGCCGGCTGCCTTGCCGCGCATGAGCAGGAAGGCCGAGACCAGATAGGCGATGCCGGCAATGCAGTAATAAGGCGAGCCGCCGAGGCCTATCAACCACGCGCCGGCGGCGGCCAGACCGAGGCCGATGAGGGCCAGAACGAGGAGATACAATCTAGCAAGAATATTCAACGTCCCACTCCGATGGCATTCGACCGAGGCGGCGCTTCCGGCTGCCGCGAGTCAGCCCCCGAGCGGTACCGTAGAGCATTTTGCAACCAGACGGAATCGTCCGGCGTTGCACAAACCCGGCTAAAACAAAGAGATGGATCTCCCGCCCTTGCTCAATTGCGATGCGTAGGGGCGGCACAGGCAAATCGGCACCGGACGACGGTGCCGATTTGGAAATCGCGTCGTTTCGGCTGGCCCTTCCTTTTGTCGGGGCCCGATCGGCATCCGCACCTGTTGCCTGTCCGCCGATCCGTGTAGGCTGGTCCGGTTTCTCATCATGCCGGGGCAGAGCGGACGGCCGCCGCCTTGCTTTCCGGATCTGGAAAGACGCGATGACCGATACCCTGACCCTTGCGAGGCCGGCGCCGACGGTGAAAAGCGGTGAGCGGCCGTTCGTCAAGATGCACGGGTTGCGCAACCATTTCGTCATCTTCGACCGCCGCGAGGATCGCCGCGCCTTCACGCGCAGCGACATCGTCAGGATCTGCGACCCCCAGGTCGGCGTCGGCGGCGACCAGGTGCTGACCATCGAGCCACCGTCGGCGGACGGCGTTGCAGCCGGCGCACCCGCCGCCATGCGCATCTTCAACATCGACGGCCGCGAAGTCTCGGCCTGCGGCAACGCCACACGCTGCGTCGCCCATCTGCTGATGAAGGAAAGCGGAGCGGACGCGCTTGTCCTGGAAACGAGATGTGGCATGCTGAAATGCCGCCGCACCGGCGCCATGGAAGTCAGTGTCGAGCTTGGCCCCATCGGCTGGAACTGGCGCGATTTTCCGCTTGCACGCGAGGTCGACATGGCAGACCTGCCGGTCGAAAGCGGCCCGCTGCGGCACGGCATGGGCCTGTGGATCGGTAACCCGCATGCCGTTTTCTTCGTCGACGATCTCTCCGTCGTCGACCTGGCGCGGGACGCAGCGCCCATCCACGACGACCCGCTGTTTCCGGAGGGCGTGAATGTCGGCGTCGCTAAACTCGTGGACGACCATACGATCCGGCTCGTTGTTTGGGAGAGACCCGGCATCGCCACCCAGGCCTGCGGCACCGGCGCCTGCGTCGCCGCCTTCGCCGCACGCCGCAAAGGCCTCACGACAAGCGATCGCTTCACCGTGCATCTGCCGGCCGGACCGCTGCAGATCGAGATTCACGGCACGATGGCGGTCATGTCCGGCCCGGTAGCCTATTGCTGCCGGGGATTCGTCGCCGCCGAGACGGTGTACGATTTCGACTGACGCGCGGCCGGTCTCGCCTCAGGCGATGCGCAGCCCCTTGTCGTCCAGAAGCACGCAGCCGGCGGGATCGAAGCCGATCTCGACAGTCTCGCCTTCGCGCGCCAGCCGGCCGGCTATGGCGTTGTTGGCGCGGACGATCGTCTTGCCGCCGAGATCAATCTCGTAGATTGCGCTGCCGCCGAGATAGGAGGTGGAGACGACGCGGCCCGACAGCCGGTTTTCGCCAGAGCCCGGGGCGACCGACAGTTTCTGCGGCCGTACGACGACCGTTACCGTGGCGCCCTGCGCAAGCGGCCGGGGGGAAACGACCGAAACGGATTGCCCGGCCGCCAGCGCAACGGTGGCTTTCGTCGCGTCGACGGCGCTCACAGTGCCGGCCAGCATGTTCGCCTTGCCGAGGAAGTCGGCGACGAAGGCGGTGGCCGGCGTATCGTAGACTTCCTGCGGCGTGCCGATCTGTTCCATCGAACCGGCGTTCATGACGACGATCCGATCCGACATGGACAGCGCTTCTTCCTGGTCGTGCGTGACGAAGATCGCGGTGATGCCGGTCGCCTTCTGGATCTTCTTGATCTCGACGCGCATCTCCTCGCGCATGTTGGCGTCGAGCGCCGACAGCGGCTCGTCGAGAAGCAGCACCTCGGGCTCGAAGACGATGGCGCGCGCCAGCGCGATGCGCTGCTGCTGGCCGCCCGAAAGCTGCGACGGCA
The DNA here is from genome assembly GCA_051954615.1 of Mesorhizobium sp. Classification (GTDB taxonomy): domain Bacteria; phylum Pseudomonadota; class Alphaproteobacteria; order Rhizobiales; family Rhizobiaceae; genus Mesorhizobium. The sequence continues at coordinate 43,645 of JBQCHN010000156.1, forward strand.
GCTTCTTCTCGCTGCCCGGCAGCCGCACCATCTCCAGTGCCTGGCCAACCTTGCGGGTGATCTCGGCCCTGGGCACGTTGCGGTATTTCAGGCCGAAGGCGACGTTGTCGAAGACGGACTTGTGCGGAAACAGCGCATAGCTCTGGAAAACGAGGCCAATGTTGCGCTTGTAGATCGGCACGTCGTCGACGCGGCGACCACCGATAGAAATCTGGCCGCTGCTTATGTCGACCAGCCCGGCGATGGATCGCAGGATCGTCGTCTTGCCGCAGCCGGAGGGGCCGAGCAGCGTGATGAAGCTGCCCTTGGCGATCGACAGCGAGAAATCGCGTACGGCAACGAACTTGCCATAGGCAATCTGGACGTCGCGGAACTCGACCGCGTGCCGGTCCGCGCCGGCGGCGGAGCCATCCGCCGCCTGGGCCAAAACCCCGGCCGAAGCCGGCCGGGGCGTTTGCTGGGTGGTTGTCATGCGCTCAGGCGCCCTTCGCGATACGGTCCCACTGCTTCTGCCAGGCGTCCTCGTTGTCCGCCCAGTATTTCGGATCGGCGAAGGTCAGCGCTTCCATTTTCCCGGTCGAATCGAAAGCCGGAAGTTTCTCGATCTTCTCGGTGAGCTTCACCTTGGTGGGATCGAGCGAAGGCGGATAGCCCTGACCTTCGGCGACGGCGATTGACGTATCCGTCTCGAGCATGAAGTTGATCAGTTCCTCGCATTCCGCCATCGGCGAACCCTTCAGGACGAGCATGTCCTCCATCCACGCGTAGGAACCCTTGGGGTCGAGGTAGCCGATCGGATGCCCCTGGTCCTGCAGGGAAGCGACGCGGCCCGACCAGGCGTCGGTCACCACGATCTCGCCCTTGGAGAGCAGGTCCATCAGTTCGGCGCCCGAACCCCAGAACTTCTTGGCGATATCGCGCTGTTCGCGCACCTTGGCCCAGACGGCGTCCATGTCCTCGATCTTGTTCGGGTCCTGCCCAGTGGCGAGCGCGGCATACCAGACGCGCGTCGTCATGTCGGCATAGCCGCCGATCTTGCCGGCGTACTTCTTGTCGAACAGCATCTTGACACCCTGTTCCTTCGCCTCTTCGGCGGAGATCACGTCCGTGTTGTAGGCGATGCCGGTGGTGCCATAATCATAAGGGACGGCCGACAGCTTCGGCGTCAACTTGCGGAACGGCTCGATCATCGGCTGCAGCACGTTCGCCATGTTCGGGATGTTGGCCTCGTTGATCTCCGAGGTCATGCCGGCGTTGACGTATTTGATGTAATAGTTGACGCCTGACGAATGGACGACCTGGAAGTCGCCGGGCTTCGCCGTCTTGACCTTGGTGATGATCTCGTTCTCGTCGCCGAACGTGCCCTGCACCACCTTGATGCTGGTCTTTTTGGTGTAGGGCTGGAAAGCGTATTTATCGAGCGCGTCCTGCACGGTGCCGCCCCAGCCGTCGAAGCGCACTTCGGTGACGGCGGCGAGCGCGCGTCCCATCCACGGCATCGACAGGCCGACGGACGTCGCGGCGGCGGCGGTCAGGCCGAGGAAGGCGCGGCGGTCGAGGCCGCCGTTCATGTAGCGATCGTGCAGCCTTTCCAGCCGCTTGGTGTCGGTGAGTTTCATTGCGTTTCCTCCTTGGGTTCACCACGTCTTTTCAATCGGGTAAGGCTTTGCAGGATCAGGCCGCCGATCAGCGGAATGCCGACCGTCACCAGGATCATGACGGTGCCGAGCGCGTTAATCTCGGGACTGATCGATATCTTGAGCATCGACAGGATCTGCGTCGGCATCGTCTCGACGCCGGCCGGCCGCCAGAACAGGCTGGCCGACGTGTTGTCGAAGGAGATGGTGAAGGCGAGCAGCGCGCCGGCGATCACCGCCGGAAGCAGCAGCGGCAGCGTGATCTCGCGGAAGGAGGCCAGGCGCGAGGCGCCGAGCGAAAGGGCTGCTTCCTCGTAGACGCGCCGCACGCCGACCATGCGCGCCTGGACGATCAGCACGACATAGGGAACGGCCAGCAGGATGTGGCCGAGCACCAGAATGAGCAGCGTGCGCGGCTGGTCGACCGCCTTGATCAGCACCAGCAGGCCGACGCCGAGGATGGTTTCGGGCACAAGCGCCGGCAGGATCACCAGCGTCGACAGTATCTGCTTGCCGCGGAAATCGAAGCGGACCAGCGCGAAGGCCGTCACCAGCCCGACGGCGGTGGTGACGATGGCTGTCACCACCGCGATCCACAGCGAGGTGCGGAAGGCGGCCAGCACCTGCTCGTTGCCCAACAGCTTGACGTACCACTGCAGGGAAAAGCCGGTCATCGGGAAGCCGCCGAACATCGAGGAGTTGAACGACAGGACGACGGTGGCGATGATCGGCGCGAACATGAAGATGTAGACGCAGACGGTGATGAAGCCGGTCAGCCGCCAGGCCCATCTACCTTCCTTGTCTCCCGTCCGCGCGGTCATCCGCCGAGCCCCTTCACGATCTGCGACATGCCCATGTAGCGGGTGTAGATGGCGGCGAAGAAGCCGAGCACGACGAACAGGACGATGGAAAGCGTGGCACCCATCGGCCAGTTCAGCTGGCCCATGATGGTGTCGTAGATGAGGTTGCCGAACAGGGCGTCGCGCCCGGCGCCGAGCAGTTGCGGCGTCACGTAGGAGCCGGCCGCCAGCACGAAGCAGAGCAAGAGGCCGGCGGCGAGGCCGGGCAGCGACAGCGGCAGCGTCACCTCGCGGAAAGCCTGCGCGCTGGTGCAACCCATGGAGCGGGCCGCAGAGATCAGCGTGCGGTCGATGCTTTCCAGGCTCACATAGACGTTGAGGATCATGTAGGGCAAAAGGAAGTGCAGCAGCCCCAGGATCACCGCGCCCTCGTTG
>JBQCHN010000157.1:0-15699 GCA_051954615.1 Mesorhizobium sp.
GGTGGCGATGTCGGTGGTGACGCGCTCGCGCAGCACGTTCTCCTCCAGCGTCACCCAGTTCAGCTGGATGTCGGGGTTCTTCTTGGTGAAGTCGTCCGTCAGCTTCTGCATGCGGATCATGTCGCCGTTGTTGACGGTGGCAATGGTGATGGATTCGGCGTGCGCGGCGAAGGCCAGCGCGCTGGCCGAGCACAGGCCAAGAACGAGCGTGCGAAGTTTCATCGAAATCCTCCCAGATGAAATGAGCAATTGCTTTCTTCTTGGGCAATTACTCACTTAGAATGAATTATGTCAAGCGGATTCGTTGCTGCGTTGCAGCAGTGCGTGCGGCAGCAGATTGTGCGGATCGGGGAAAAGCCGGCGCGCGCCGTCAGGGGCCAAGCGAATCCTTCACTTCGGCCAGGATCCACTCGCGGAAAAGGCGGATCTTCGGAACGTTGCGCCGGCCGCTCGGATAGACCAGCCAGTAGGCATGGCCGTCGTCGCCGACGATATCGAAGGGCTGGATCAGCCTGCCGTCGGCTATCTCCACCTTGAACAGTGCGCGGGTGACGATCGCCACGCCCTGGCCAGCGATCGCGGCATTGGCCTCGTAGGCCTGCGCGCCCATCGACGTGCCAGGGCGCTCCGCCAGCCCGTCGGCCTCGACGCCGGCCAGTTCGAACCACTGCTTCCACCAGATGTCGCCGGGATCGAGGATCGGCAGTTTCAGGAGGTCGGTCGGCGCCTTCACGCCGCCGATGCTCGCGGCGAGCCTGGGGCTGAGCACCGGCGTGAAATCGGCGCGGAACAGCATGTGGGTTTCGACGCCCGGCCACTTTCCGCTGCCGGAGCGGATGGCGACATCGACCTCCTCGCGGGCGAAATCGACGACCCGGTTGGAAGTATCGACGCGCACCGCAAGCGAAGGGTGCGCGAGTTGGAAAAGACCGAGATGCTGCGCCAGCCAGTTGGCCGCGAAGGTGAGCAGCGTCGAGACGCACAGAACGCCGTCGGCGCCGCCGCGCGCGTCCGTATAGGCCTCGCCGAGCAGGGCGAAGGCTTCGGCCACCTTCGGCGCCATGCGCTGGCCGGTGTCGGTCAGCGCGATCTGGCGCGGCTTGCGCAGGAACAGCGGCGCGCCGACGCGCTCCTCCAGCAGCTTGATCTGATAGCTCACCGCCGCCTGCGTCATGCCGAGTTCCTCGGCCGCCCTGGTGAAGGACAGGTGGCGCGCCACCGCCTCGAACGCCCGGATCGCCGCCAGGGGCGGAAGTTGAAGGCCCATACGCATAAATCCTGCTTATGGATGATGATCGAGATTCAATTGGAAAATAGGCGCGAACGCACCGAGATTCCATCCTCAGTCATCAAACGGCTTCAAGCATAGCGAAGGTTGGAACCCATGACCACGATGCTCGACAAGCTCTTTTCGACACCCACCGGCTCGCTGCTTTCGCGGCTTTCGGCGGGCGGGCGGCGGCGGCAATCCCTGATCGACGTGCGCGACCTTTCCGCCTATGTCCAGCGCGATATCGGCCTGTGCGACGGGGAGGAGGAGATCGCCCGTCGCCTACAGAGGTCGCACGTCGAATGGCCCTTCATGCGGACAGAAGCGCCGACGCGGTGCGTTCGTCCGTGATCAGTCCGTTGACGAGGCGCCGGTTGACCGCGGCGAGGATGCCGGGCAGCTTCTTCTCGCCCATGGCCAGCGCCACCACCAGCGACTTCTCGCGCGACGGCAGCGGCGCGGAGGATACACGGTCGTTGGTGATGCCCTCGATCAGCCGGCCCTCGCGGTCGAACACCCAGCCGACGATTTCGGCGATGCCGCCGGCCTTGTGCAGCGCCTTGAGTTCGCTTTCGGAAACGAAGCCGTCCTCGTAGAGCGGCGCCTGCGGGCCGAGATCGCCGATGCCGACGAAGGTGACGTCGGCGCGCGCCGCAAGGTCCAGTGTAGGCTGGATCATCGGCTGGCCAAGCAGCATTTCCCGCTCCTGTGGCGACGAGGCGATGACCGGCAACGGCATGGGGAAGGAGCGCGCCTTGATGCGGTCGGCCATGGTGAAGATGACGTTGTAGAAGGCGGCCGAGCCGTCGGGCGAGATGTTGCCCGTCAGCGACACGACCTTGTGCTGCGGACATTCCATCGGCGGCAATTGCTCGATGGCCGCCTTCAGCGTGCGCCCGGTACCGATCGCCAGCACGATCGGCTCGGGCTTGCGCAGCCAGCGCTCGATCTCGGCAGCGGCGGCCTCGGCGACGCCGATGGTGGTGGATGACGAGCCGGGATCGCTCGGCACGACCTCGACGAGGTCGAGGGCGAAGCGGCTGCGCAGTTGCGCGGCAAGGTCGAGGCAGGCTGCGATCGGGTGATCGAGCCGGACCTTGACCAGGCCCTCGGAGACGGCGAGCGACACCAGCCGCTGCGCCGTCTGGCGCGAGATGCCGAGCTTGGCGGCGATCTGGTCCTGCGTGTTGCCGGCGACGTAATAGAGCCAGCCGGCGCGGGCTGCGTCGTCGAGCCGGCTATGGCCGCCGCCGCCTTCCTGTCGCGCGTTCATGGCGCTCCCTTTCTCCCCGATCCAGTTTCGCAGGGATTGTGTCGATACGCAATTGCCCTTCATGGGAGACAATTGCCCGCAAGGCGGCCGATGGAATCGCCCGACATTTGCCACGTTATCAGGAAAGGGTTGGTGGCGCGCGCCAAACGGTCTATTCCTTTCTGCCGCAAACCGATTGGAAGGGTCATGACGCCGAAAGCGGTCTTCTGGGACATGGACGGAACGCTGGTCGACAGCGAGCCGCTGCATGCGGCGGCCCTTGCCGCGGCCATGCGCAGCGAAGGGCTGGAGCCGCCGGCCGACCTGCACGAACGCGCGCTCGGCCAGACGGCGGCGCATATCTATGCGATGATGCGCGAGGAATTCGGCCTCGACCTGCCCTTTCCCGACTGGATCGAGCGCAAGTACAGCCACTACCTCGCCGATCTTTCGGGCCTCAGGCCGCGGCCCGGCGCCATCGAGGTTTTTCGCGACCTGAAGGCGCTGGGTATTCCGCAGGCGGTGGTGTCGAACTCGGACCGCATGGTCGTCGACGCCAACCTGAGTGCCGTCGGCCTCCTCTATCCGGGCATGAAGACGGTGAGCCGCAACGACGTGCGCGAAGGCAAGCCGCATGCCGAGCCCTTCCTGCGCGCCGCCTGGCTGGTCGATGTCGAGCCGGCCGAGGCGGCGGTGGTGGAAGACAGCGTCATCGGCGCCAGCGCCGGGCTCGCCGCCGGCATGAAAGCGATCTTCTGGCCGGAGCGGCCGGGAATGAAGGGGCCGGACGGGGCGGTTACGGTGAACTCGGCGGACGAGCTGCGGGTAGCGCTGGGGCTCGTGTAGGAACGCGCTCTTCCCTCGCCCCGTTTACGGGAAAAGGCAACATCCGCTCAATGCCGGTAGTTCGAGCCTTCCTCGTCGAGGATCGCCTTCAGTTCGGCAAGGTGCCTATCGGCCTGGCCGGGATAGGCGTCGAGTTCGGCGGCCGTCTTCTCGGCGATTTCATCTGACAGCACCCGCAGCGGCCGGCCCGTCCACAGCGCCTTGATGTAGGTCTCGGCGGCGCGCTCGAAATAGAACATGCGGTTGAAGGCGTCGGCCACCGTGTCGCCGATGACCAGCACGCCGTGGTTACCCATGACCATGACCTTGTTCTTCGGGTCGGCCAGCAGCGCCGAGCAGCGCTCCCCCTCCTCCTCGAAGGCCAGCCCGCCATAGTGGGCGTCGACGACGTGCCGGTTGAAGAAGGTGGCGCAGTTCTGGTCGATCGGCGGCAGGCGCGAATCCGCCAGCGAGGCGAGCACGGTGGCGTGGATGGAGTGGACGTGCATGACGCAGCGCGCATGCCGCACGTTGCGGTGGATGGCGCCGTGCAGACCCCAGGCGGTCGGGTCCGGCGCATCCGGCCCCGACAGCGTCTCGGGATCGTTGGCGTCGATCAGCAGAAGGTCGCTCGCCTTGACGCGCGAGAAATGCACCTGGTTCGGGTTCATCAGGAACTGCGTGCCGTCGTCATTGACGGCGAGCGAAAAGTGGTTGGCCACCGCCTCGTGCATGTTGAGCCGCGCCGTCCAGCGGAAGGCGGCGGCCATGTCGGCGCGCTCCTCGGCGAACGGCAGGTTGGTGAGGTTTTCCTTGCGCAGGCTGGCGACTGACATCGGCGTGTTCTCCCGTTTGCCGCAGGATGACGTGCGGCGCCCGCGCGGGCAACCGGTTTCGGTTGGTGCAGCAGCGGGAGCGCGGCTCAGGCGGGAAATGCGGAAAAGCCAAGCACCAGGAAGCCGGCGGCGATGAGCAGGCAGAGCGGCGAATAGAAGCGCCGATCCAGCCGCGCGAAAGGCTGTTCGGGGGCAAGGCGCCGCCACCAGGGCATGAAGCCGAGGATGCCGCGCGCAAGGAACGCCAGGCCGATCATGACGGCGGTCGCCGCCAGTCCGGCGTGATCGAAGGGCGTGGCGAACACGCCCTCCAGCGCCAGCGGCCACAAGGTGATGAAGCACAGGCAGGCGGCGACGGCGAAGCAGGCGAAGGACGAGGGCATGGCGTCGACGCCGCGGAAGCCGACCACTGCGCGGGCGCAGGAGGCGCCGTCGCTGCCCGGCCAGATGCCGCCGATGCCCCAATAGACATGGGCGGCAGTGATGAGAAGCAGGACCGCCGAGAGGGCGAAGGCGAGCACGATCATGGGCGGAAGACCTCGTCAGCCGGATTGGAGGGCGAAGTCGCGCCCGCCCCTCGGCAATCAGGCATGGTTGTGCCCGTAATGCGGGTCACCGGGAAGGCGGCCGAACGCATCGGGCTCGCCATGCCCGTGGTGATGGTCGTGCCCGCCATGGCCATGATGGTGGTCGTGGTCGTGATGATGATGCCCCTCATGGGCGCTGTGCAGCGGCCGGAAAGCCGCTGAGCCTTCCTTGACCTCGGCACCGAGCTTTTCCAGCGCGGCCCTGACGGCGGGATCGCGCAGGACGAGGATGCGGTCCGTGTCGACGGCGACGGCGAGATGCCGCTCGCCGAGATGCCAGGCGAGTTCGGCGAGATGGACGCCGTCGCGGCCGCGCACCTCGTAGACCTCCTCGGCGGCGGCGACGATGCCGACCTGGCGGCCGTCTTCCAGCACGAGGCGGTCGCCGTCTTCCAGCGTGACGGGTTCGAGCAGGTCCGCCAGAACCTTGTCGCCGCCGGCCAGCTCAACCACGCGGCGGCGTAGCTGCCGCTCGTCATGGGCAAGGGCTGCGGTTTCGAAGGGCTGGGCTGGCCCTGCATCGGCGGCGCGCACCACCGATGTCGCACGCGGAAACTTGGTGAAATCCGTCTGGATGTTGAGTTTCACGGAGGCGTTCCTCTTTTTTGCCTGCCGCTACACGATGGTGTCGAACAGGCGCAAAATCCACGACACCTGATAGACCAGCGCGGCGGCGACGAACAGGGCATGGAAACGCCGGTTGGAGGTCCATATCGCCGCAAGGCAGAGCAGGATGAAGACCGGCGTGCGCACCAGATACTCGCTGCCGAAGCGGGCGAAATGCGCCTCGCCCTTCATCAGCGTATCCGCGATATCGAGCACATAGGTCAGCGCCAGCAGGCCGAAGAACCACGCTCGCCGCTTGAAGAAGAAATCCTCGTAGCTGGCGTAGTCGGCAAGCGAATCGGGAAACAGCAGCGCGCTGAGCAGGAAAAGCACGACGGCGTAGAAGATGATGAAAAGGTACTTGCCGAAGGTCCAGTCGGGGATGGCGTAGAGGCCGAATTCCCACCACCAGAAATGCACCAGCATGAGCAGGAGCAGGGCGACCCAGGCAAGATGTACCGGGTAAAGCTTGTACTGGTTCGGATGCTGGACGATGCGCGCCACGCCCGACAACAGCCGGGTGACGCCAAGGCCGACCACCATGCCCATGACGATGCGCAGGTGCGGGAAGATGTCGTGCGCGGAGGGAAGCGTTTCGGCAGGCATCGCGTCGCTCAGAAACTGCGGCCGTCGACCTTCTTGGGATTGAGCTGGTCGGGCTCGACCCCCTCGAGGCAGCGGGCGTTGACGGCGATCATCGCCTTGCCGTCGGGCGTCGAGCCGCGGGCGAAGGACTGGATGCCGCAGACCTTGCAGAACAGGTGATGGATGGCATGGCGGTTGAACAGGTACTCGCTCAGGCTGTCCTCGCCCGAAAGCAGGCTGAAATCCTGCGCGGGCGCGAAAGTGAGGATCGAGCCCAGCCGCCCGCAGCGCGAGCAGTTGCAGCTTACGGTGTTGTCCAGATCGGCCGTCACCTCGTAGCGGACCGCGCCGCACTGGCAGCTTCCGTTGTAGCGCTGGGCACCCATCGTCTTCCTTTCCGGTTTTTCCTTGCCGTGTCGCGGTTGCGACAAGATTGCAGGGAACCATGCCGATCCCGTCCCGTTTCCGCAAGACGTCGGGAAGACCCGGCGCAAGGATCGGCATGAATTGAGGGAGAGTATCCTTGCATCACACTGCAAGACAAATCGCCATGGTATTGACCGCTTTCACCGCACTGGCGGCGCCCGCAGCGGCCCAGAGCCTCGACGATACCACGGTCAAGAGCATCGTCGGCTCCGGCATCAGCGAAGAGGAGAAGACGGCGGCGGACGAACAGGCGAGGGTGCTGGCCGCCATCGACACCACGGCCGAGGCGACCAGCATGGTGCGCAAGACCTCCAGCGTCGATCATGTCGATATCGTCTTCCTCGCCGACACCGCCCGCAGCGAGGGCGGGCCGCCGCCAGAGATCGCCAAGAAGATCGAGCAGCACCGCGACGAGATCGCGCTGCTGCGCCAGGAGGTCGAGGCGAACGCGCTGCTCTACCACGCCATCGATTCCAAGCGCGTGCTGGTCGCCGACGTGCTCGCCGTTGCCTTCGACGGGCCGAAGAAGGTGACCGTCTACGCCGCGGCCAAGCCGGCCGGCTGAGCCCTTCGGCATGCGATCCGCCGTTGCGGACGGTTAAGCACGCGCCCGCTTTGTCGATATGGCTTGTTGCCTCCCGCGGTTTCGGTTTCTATACAGGGCCAAGCCTTCGGGCACCGCGTGGCATGGGGAAGGATGCGTATGGCTGACGAGCTGGCCCAGGATATCATCGCGAAGATCAAGGCTCATGCGGAGCCCGACGGCGAGGAAATCACGGAAAAGACCGAACTCACCGCGCTCGGCATCCACTCCCTTGAACTGACGGAGATCATCTTCGACCTCGAGGAAGCCTACGGCATCGAGATCGAGATGAGCACCTCCGACGCCTGGAGCAACCTGAAGAACGTCGGCGACATCGTCGAGGCCGTTCGCGCGCTGATCGCCAAGCAGAAAGCCTGATCGTCCTCCATGGCCGCACGCGTCGTCATCACCGGGCTGGGTGGAATCTGCGGCCTGGGCACCAGCGCCGGGGCCATCTGGCAGGAAATGCGCGCCGGGCGCTCGGCCATCGGGCCGATCGGGAACCAGTCCCTGCATGACATCAAGGTCCGCACCGGCTGCGAGATCAAGGCCCTGCCGGAGCACGGGCTGGACCGCAAGCAGACCGTCTCGATGGACCGCTTCAGCCTGCTGGCCGTGCTCGCCGCCCGCGAGGCCCTCGAAAACTCGGGACTGGAGCCCGGCAGGGTGGAGGGCCACCGCATGGGCGCCACCGTCGGGGTCGGCGTCTGTGGCTGGGAGGCGATCGAGGAGAACTACCGGGCGATCCTGACGGAAGGCCGCAACCGTGCCGGCATCTTCACCGTGCCGAAGGTGATGCCGGGCGCGGCGGCGGGCCAGGTCTCGATGGCGCTCGGCCTGCGCGGCCCGGTTTTCGGCGTCACCTCGGCCTGCGCTTCGGCCAATCATGCCATCGCCTCGGCGGCGGACCAGATCCGTGCCGGCCGCGCCGACGTGATGCTGGCCGGCGGCAGCGACGCGCCGCTGGTGTGGGGCGTCATGAAGGGCTGGGAAGCGCTGCGCGTGCTGGCGCCCGACACCTGCCGTCCCTTTTCCGCCGACCGCCAGGGCCTGTCGCTCGGCGAAGGCGCCGGCATGGCGGTGCTGGAAAGCTACGAGCATGCAACGGCGCGCGGCGCCACCATCCTTGCCGAACTCGCCGGCGTCGGGCTTTCCGCCGACGCCTCCGACATCGTGGCACCCACCGTCGAAGGCCCCGAACAGGCGATGCGCGCCTGCCTCAGGGACGCCGGCCTCAACCCGGAGGACGTCGACTACCTCAACGCCCACGGCACCGGCACCAAGGCCAACGACCAGATCGAGACGCAGGCGATCAAGCGCGCCTTCGGCGAGCATGCCCACGCCCTGTCCGTCTCCTCGACCAAATCGATGCACGCTCACTGCCTGGGCGCATCGGGCGCGCTGGAAATGATCGCCTGTGTCATGGCGATCCGCGAGGGACTGGTGCCGCCGACGGCGAACTATCGCGAGCCGGACCCGGACTGCGACCTCGACGTCACGCCCAACGTGGCGCGCGAGCGCCCCGTGCGGGCTGCACTCTCCAACGCCTTTGCCTTCGGCGGCACCAACGCGGTGCTGGCCTTCAAGGCGGTCTGAGCGCGGCGCATCCGTTGCAGGATAGGGAGCGCTGGACTAGCTAAAGCGTGCCCGCCTCCCGCATTCCTGCACACCCTCTTCAGGAGTTTCCCCATGGCCGACCTTTCCACTTTTCCGATCGCCTCGCGCTGGCCGGCCAGGCATCCCGACCGCCTGCAGCTCTATTCGGCGCCGACGCCGAACGGCGTGAAAGTGTCGATCATGCTGGAGGAGATCGGCCTGCCCTACGAGCCGCACTACATCGACATCGGCAAGGACGAATCCTGGACGCCGGAGTATCTCGCGCTCAACCCGAACGGCAAGATCCCGGCCATCGTCGATCCGGACGGCCCCGACGGCAAACCGTTCGCCCTGTTCGAATCCGGCGCCATCCTGCTTTACCTGGCCGAGAAGACCGGCAAGCTGCTGCCGGCCGACGCCGCCCTTCGCTACGAGACGATCCAGTGGGTGTTCTTCCAAATGGCGGCGATCGGGCCGATCTTCGGCCAGGTCGGCTTCTTCCACAAGTTCGCCGGCCGCGAGATCGCCGACAAGCGGCCGCTGGAGCGCTACGCCACCGAATCGCGCCGGCTGATCGGCGTGCTGGAGACGCGCCTGACCGGCCGGCCGTGGATCGCCGGCGACGACTATACCATCGCCGACGTGGCGACGCTGGGCTGGGTGCGCAACCTGATCGGCTTCTACGAGGCGCGCGACCTCGTCGGCTTCGACGATTTCCCGACAGTCGCGAAATGGCTGGAGCGGGGGCTTGCCCGGCCGGCGGTGCAGCGCGGGCTGACGATCCCGGCGAAGGGCTGACGCCGCCCTTTCGCCAGCAGAGGGCGCGCGCTTACTTGGCCGTCTTGTCGTCCTTGCGCTTGCGCGAGGGCGTAGCGAGCCTTGCCGTTGCCACCACGGCGCCGACGGCAACGGCCGCCGTTGTCTTGGCGACCCGCGCCACCTTGGCGACGACGGAACCGTCACCGCTTTCCGAAGAACGGGAAGCGGCCTTGCGGGCGGCGCTTTTCGGCGCCGCCGGCTTGGAAGCCTTGGCATCGGTCGCCGGCACGACCCGCTTCGGCGCGGCCTTGCCGAAGGCCGGCTTGGCATCCTTCGAGCGTTCGGCCACCGCCGGGCCGGCACCGGCCCGCGTCTGGGTGGCCTTGCCGGCGGTCTTGCCCGTTCCTTTGCCGGCCCCTGCCTTGGCGGCACGCGGCGCGGCCTTCTTCACATTCGCAGCCATGACATCCCTCGTCGTTCGGCAGGATCGCCGTTTGCCGATAACGGCAGAGGCGCGCCAAGGTTCCTGCGGCTCAGTCCCAGGCGCCGACGACGAGGTCGGCCTCCCGCCGGCGCGCCAGCACGCGCTCGATGTTGGGCATGTCGTTGGAGGCGATCCAGTTGGCTGCGTCCTCGTCGTTCCTGCCGTGCTCGTGCCAGCGCTGGCGCAACCGTAATTCCAGCTCGTTGCGCGGCACGTCGACGAAGACGGAGAAGTCGAACAGCGGCGCCAGCCGCGACCACGGCGCCTCGTCGAGCAGCAGGTAGTTGCCCTCGACCAGGATGAAGCGGGTGTTTGCGCCGACGATCGCCGCGGCGGCGCGCGACAGCTCCATCGAACGGTCGAAGACCGGAATGGCGACGTCCGGCTCGCCGGCGCGAATGCGCTTCAGAAGCGTCTCGAAACCGGCGAAGTCGAACGTCTCGGGGGCTCCCTTGCGGGCGCGCTGCCCGCGCCGTTCGAGCACGGCGTCGTCAAAGTGGAAGCCGTCCATCGGCACAACCTCGGCACCGTGCTCGGCCAGAACGTCGTGCAGCGCGGCCGACAGCGTCGACTTGCCCGATCCCGGTGGGCCGGCGATGGCGACGACGAAGCGGGAGGCCTTGCCGGCGCGCTTGAACAGGGTGGCGGCGATATGGGCGATCTCGGACATGGCGATGGCCTTGGGTTCGAGCCTTCGCGACGACCGGAAGGCTCCGGGTTTCCACATGCGTTGCCGTGGCGGATGGTTGCACATCCCAACGCCTGCCGGCAACGGCGGTTCCCGTCAGGCAGCCCCTGCGGCGCGCAGGAAGCCGCCGTCATGGGGAATGTCGCGCGTCCCGCCGTCGGCGAAGGCCAGTTCCAAATGCCGGGGCCGCACTGTCACCGACAGCGGCGGCTCGCCGCCGTCGAGCGGCACGGCGCCGACGACCTGCCGGAAGGCGACGCGGCGGCCTTCGGCGAGGTCGAAGGCGGTCGGCACGCCTTCGCGCTTGAGCCAATTGTCTCCCAGCGAGGCGGCATGGCCGATGGCCGCGCGACCGTCCTCGATGCCGAGCACGCCGCGATGGCGGCCGTTCCACGGCGCATAGTCGCGGCCGCCGTTGGAGATCCACAGCATCGTCACCGGCAATTCGGCCGGATTCTTCAGCACAAGGACAAGATCCTTTTCCGCCCGCCGCGCCACCGCCGTCCAGCCGGGACCGCCGTGGCCGGCCTCGACCAGCGTGACGAAATCCTCGTGGCGACGGTCCATGCGGTAATCCGTCAGGTCGGTGGTGCCGCCGGCGGCCGCCGGGAAGGCTGCGAGATCGTGCGTGCGCGCCGGATAGGCGAGCAGGTAGCGGCCGCGCGCCGGGTCCGGCTCCGTCGCGTCGGCCGGCGTCGCCGCGACGCGCTTCGGCGAAAAGGCGAGCCGGCCGCCGTCCTTCATCACCGTCATGGTATGATGGGCGACCGAGATGGCGCCCTCGCCGCCGACGAAGGCGTGCTCCTGGTAGAGGAAGGGATGGCCGTCGCGCAGGGTCAGCGTCTTTTCCACCGTCGCGCCCATGACGGTGCGGGCGAGCCGGAAGGTCGCGCGCCAGCCGCCTTCTATTGCCGCGCTTTCCACAACGGCCCATGGGCTGTTCGCCGGCCAGCCGTGCAGCGGCGCTTTCTCGACGTCGGCGACGGAAAAGGGCGCGCACAGGAAATCGCCCGAAAGGCGGACGACGCCTTCGGGCAGGCCCGGCGGCAGCCTCTCGCGCGGTTCCTCGATCCACGGCGCGCGATGCAGCGGTTCGAGGATGCGCCCGTCCGCCTCGACCGCCATTTTGGCGATGTGGCCGACGGCAAGGTCGAGCGAAACCGAAATGCCGCGCGCCGCGATGGTGACGGTGTCCATAGTTCCTCCCGAATCGCCGTCCCGCCAGCAGACGCCTTCCGCGATGACCGCGCAAGCGCCGGCCACCACGGTATCGTGGACATCGTCTCGCGCGACGTATTAACCAAATGGACGCGGGGATTGGCTTAGGCTAGAGGGAAGTTCGTCAACGTCCCGTCAGAAAAGCCAGCCTTGCCGATCCTGAGCCTGCTCGCCCGCCGAAGCCTCGCGGCCCTCCTCGTCCTGGTCTTCCTGGCCGGCTGTACCGCCGCCACGCCGCCCGAGCGCGTGCTGGCCGTGCCCGCGCCGCCGCAGAAGTACGCCGCCATCGTGGTCGACGCCAGGACCGGCAAGACGCTGTTCGAGGCCAACTCGACGCAAGCCCGCTATCCCGCCTCGCTGACCAAGATGATGACGCTCTACCTTTTGTTCGAGGCGCTGGAATCCGGCCGCATCACCAGGGACACGCAAATTCCCGTTTCGGCGCATGCCGCCTCGCAGCCGCCGACCAAGCTGCGTTTCAAGCCCGGCGAGACGATCGACGTCGATTCCGCCATCCGCGCGCTGGTGGTGAAATCCGCCAACGACGTCGCGGTGGCGGTGGGCGAATATCTCGCCGGTTCGGAGGAGGCTTTCGCCGCCGCCATGACCGACAAGGCGCGGCGGATCGGCATGCGCGCCACCGTCTTCCGCAACGCATCCGGCCTGCCCGACGACGGCCAGCACACGACGGCACGCGACATGGCGGTGCTCGGCATGGCGTTGCGCAAGCACTTCCCGCAATACTATTCCTATTTCTCCGCCACCGACTTCGTGTTCCGCGGCCGGCTGGTGCGCGGCCATAACGACATGCTCGGCCGGGTGCGCGGCGTCGACGGCATCAAGACCGGCTACATCCGCGCCTCCGGCTTCAACATCGTCACGTCCTACAATGCCGACGGCCGGCAGATCGTCGTGGTGGTGATGGGTGCCGACAGCGCCCGCCAGCGCAACGACCATGCCGAGGCCCTGCTGCAACGCGCGCTGTCGCCGGGCGGCGGCCAGACCGAGCTGGTGTTTTCCGACCAGGGGACGGCTGCGGCGGCCTACTGACGCCGGCACGCCTTGTCAGCCAAGCAGCGTGCGCGTCAGGGCGTGATCCGGATCGGCAAGTCCTTCGATGACGCTGAAATGATGCCGGTCGGGCTCGATCACGGCGGCGGTCGTGGCGCCGAGGCCGGTCCAGACGTTCGCCAGCAGCGCGTTCTGGCGCAGGAACTCGCCGCGCTCGCCGCCGCCCACCCAGCAGGTGATGCGCGCACCGGCCATCGGCCTGAGCAAGGCCGGGCTCTCGGCCCGCGCCTCGGCCTCGTCGAGATGCAGCGTGCCGTTCATCTCGGTCGTCATCAGCGGACGCAGGTCGTGCAGCCCCGAGATCGAGACGGTGTTGCGGATGCGTGCCTGCACGGCGGCCGGCAGCGGCGTGGTGACTGAGACCATACGGCTCGCCAGATGGCCGCCGGCGGAATGGCCGGTCAGCATGACCGGGCCGGGCACGAGGTCGGCGGCCTTTGCAATCGCCGCGCCGACCTCGCGCGAAATGCCGGCGATCCGCGCATCGGGGCACAAAGTGTAGGAGGGCATGGCCACCGCATAGCCGCGTTCCACGGCACCGCGCGCCAGATGCGACCACGAGCCCTTGTCGAACGCCATCCAATAGCCGCCATGGATAAAGACGACGAGGCCGGCCGGCGTGCCCTGCGGCAGGAAC
The DNA here is from genome assembly GCA_051954615.1 of Mesorhizobium sp. Taxonomy (GTDB): domain Bacteria; phylum Pseudomonadota; class Alphaproteobacteria; order Rhizobiales; family Rhizobiaceae; genus Mesorhizobium. The sequence continues at coordinate 13,424 of JBQCHN010000157.1, forward strand.
AGGTCGAGGCGGTGGCGCTCGCCGGCCCCATAGGCGATGTCCAGCCTGGCGCGGCCTGCCGCCGCAAGCTCGTCGCGAAAGGTCTTCGCCAGCCTTGCCCATAGATCGGGCAGGTCCGCGCTGCCGACGATGTGGGGGCTGTTGGCGTAGGCGTCGTCCCAATCGCTGATCTGTCGTTCGAGCACCGGCGTCCTCCCTTCGGCATCCAAACACGGCAGCAATGAACGGCCTGCGTGGAGCCGTCAATGCATCGCGGCGAAAAACTTTATGCTTGAAACAACACGGTCGCGGTGCGATGGTCGGCGATCAGCCGAGTGGGAGGTTTGGCTGTGTCACCCGCAAGACAGACCGACGGCGCCCTTTGCCTTCACAAGGCGTCGTTTCCCGGCCTTCCGCGCCGGATGCGAGCGGCCCCGCACCTCTTCACGCAAGACATTTTCCCAGGAACCGGCATACTGATGCCGTGACCGGATCGACAAGGGCAACCGCAGAATGCTTGGACCGTCAGCGCATACCGACACCTTCACGCGTGACAACCTGCCGCCGGCAGACCAGTGGCCGGCCTTCCTGCTCGACGGCTTCCAGTATCCCGACCACCTCAACGCGGGCGTCGAACTGACCGACCGCATGGTCGAGAAGGGTTTCGGCGACCACACGGCGCTGATCGGCAACGGCCGTCGGCGCACCTACAAGGAACTGTCGGACTGGACCAACCGGCTTGCGCATGCGCTGGTCGAGGACTACGGCGTCAAGCCGGGCAACCGCGTGCTTATCCGCTCGGCCAACAACCCGGCCATGGTCGCCTGCTGGCTGGCCGCCACCAAGGCCGGCGCGGTCGTGGTCAACACCATGCCGATGCTGCGCGCCGGCGAGCTTGCCAAGATCGTCGACAAGGCGGAGATCTCGCTGGCCTTGTGCGACACGCGACTGATGGACGAGATGGTCGCCTGCGCCAAGGACAGCGCCTTCCTGAAGAAGGTCATCGGCTTCGACGGCACCGCCAACCACGACGCCGAGCTGGACCGCGTAGCACTCTCCAAATCCGTGCGCTTCGAGGCCGTGAAGACCGGTCGCGACGACGTCGCGCTGCTCGGCTTCACCTCCGGCACGACCGGGGTGCCGAAGGCGACGATGCACTTCCACCGCGACCTGCTCATCATCGCCGACGGCTACGCCAGGGAAGTCCTCGGCGTCACGCCCGACGACGTGTTCGTCGGCTCGCCGCCGCTCGCCTTCACCTTCGGCCTCGGCGGGCTGGCGATCTTCCCGCTGCGCTTCGGCGCCACGGCGACGCTGCTCGAAAACGCTTCGCCGCCGAACATGATCGAGATCATCGAAACATATAAAGCGACGGTCTCCTTCACCGCGCCGACCGCCTACCGGGCGATGATGAAGGCGATGGACGAGGGCGCCGACCTGTCGTCGCTGCGCGTCGCCGTCTCGGCCGGCGAGACGCTGCCCGGCCCGGTCTTTGAGGAATGGGTGCAGAAGACCGGCAAGCCGATCCTCGACGGCATCGGCGCCACCGAGATGCTGCACATCTTCATCTCCAACCGCTTCGAGGACATGAAGCCGGCCTCGACCGGCAAGCCGGTCGGCGGCTACGAGGCGCGCATCGTCGACGAGGAGATGAACGAAGTGCCGCGCGGCACGGTCGGCAGGCTGGCGGTGCGCGGGCCGACCGGCTGCCGCTACATGGCCGACGACCGGCAGCTCAATTACGTGCGCGACGGCTGGAACCTGACCGGCGATTCCTTCTATCAGGACGAGGACGGCTTCTTCCATTTCGCCGCCCGCTCGGACGACATGATCGTCTCGGCCGGCTACAACATCGCAGGTCCTGAAGTGGAAGCCGCCCTGCTTGCCCATGAGGCGGTGGCCGAATGCGCCGTCATCGGCGCTGCCGACACCGACCGCGGCCAGATCGTCGAGGCCCATATCGTGCTGGCCAAGGGGGCTGTCGGCGATGCGCTGATGGTCAAGCTGCTGCAGGACCATGTCAAGGCGACCATCGCGCCCTACAAATATCCGCGCTCGGTCAAATTCGTCGACGCGCTGCCGAAAACGCAGACCGGCAAGATCCAGCGCTTCCGGCTGCGGACGGAGAACTAGTCATGAGCGGCAAGCCCTACGACCCTTCCACGGAAGGGGCGCAGATGTCGTTCAAGGACCGCATGTCCTACAGCGACTATCTCGGCCTCGAAAAGGTGCTCACCGCGCAGGCGCCGCTGTCCAGCGCCCACGACGAGATGCTGTTCATCATCCAGCACCAGACC
>JBQCHN010000158.1:0-10947 GCA_051954615.1 Mesorhizobium sp.
AAGAAGCTGGTCGAGAAGGAGCGTCCGGAGGTCTGGGATATCCTCGACGAGGTCATCCGCGAGCATCCGGTTCTCCTGAACCGCGCGCCGACGCTGCACCGCCTCGGCATCCAGGCGTTCGAGCCGACCCTGATCGAGGGCAAGGCGATCCAGCTTCACCCGCTGGTCTGCACCGCCTTCAACGCCGACTTCGACGGCGACCAGATGGCGGTCCACGTGCCGCTGTCGCTGGAAGCACAGCTCGAAGCCCGCGTGCTGATGATGTCGACCAACAACATCCTGCACCCGGCCTCCGGCGCGCCGATCATCGTGCCGTCGCAGGACATGGTGCTGGGTCTGTATTACCTGTCGATCGTCAACCAGAACGAGCCGGGCGAGGGTATGGCCTTCGCCGACATGGGCGAGCTCCAGCATGCGCTTGAAACGGGTGCGGTGACCCTGCACGCCAAGATCAAGGGCCGCTACAAGGGCGTCGACAAAGACGGCAACGAAGTGTCGAAGATCTACGACACCACGCCCGGTCGCCTGATCATCAGCGAGCTTCTGCCGAAGAACGTCAACGTGCCGTTCGAGACCGCCAACCAGGAGATGACCAAGAAGAACATCTCCAAGATGATCGACACCGTCTACCGCCACTGCGGCCAGAAGGAGACGGTCATCTTCTGCGATCGCATCATGGCTCTCGGCTTCGCCCATGCCTGCCGCGCCGGCATTTCGTTCGGCAAGGACGACATGGTCATTCCGGACACCAAGGCCAAGCTGGTCGCCGACACCGAGGCTTTGGCCAAGGAGTATGAGCAGCAGTACAATGACGGCCTGATCACCCAGGGCGAGAAGTACAACAAGGTGGTCGACGCCTGGGCCAAGTGCTCGGAGAAGGTCGCCGACGAGATGATGGGCCGCATCAAGGCGGTCGAGTTCGACAAGGACGGCCGCCAGAAGCCGATGAACTCGATCTACATGATGTCGCACTCCGGCGCGCGTGGCTCGCCGACCCAGATGCGTCAGCTTGCCGGCATGCGTGGCCTCATGGCAAAGCCTAGCGGAGAGATCATCGAGACGCCGATCATCTCCAACTTCAAGGAAGGCCTCACCGTTCTGGAGTACTTCAACTCCACCCACGGCGCCCGCAAGGGCCTGGCCGACACCGCCTTGAAGACGGCGAACTCGGGCTACCTGACGCGTCGTCTGGTCGACGTGGCGCAGGACTGCATCGTCAACTCGGTCGATTGCGGCACCGACAAGGGCCTGACCATGCAGCCGATCGTCGATGCCGGCCAGATCGTCGCTTCGGTCGGCCAGCGCGTGCTCGGCCGCACGGCGCTCGACGACATCAACCACCCGGTCTCCGGCGACCTGCTGGTCAAGGCTGGCAAGCTGATGGACGAGCGCGACGTGGAGCTGATCGAGAAGGCGGGCATCCAGTCCGTCCGCATCCGCTCGGCGCTGACCTGCGAAGTCAGGGTCGGTGTCTGCGCGGTCTGCTACGGACGCGATCTCGCCCGCGGCACGCCCGTCAACCAGGGCGAGGCCGTCGGCGTCATCGCCGCGCAGTCGATCGGCGAGCCGGGCACCCAGCTCACCATGCGCACCTTCCACATGGGCGGTACCGCGCAAGTGGTGGATTCGTCCTTCCTCGAAGCCTCGTACGAAGGCGCGGTGCAGATCCGCAACCGCAACGTCGTGCGCAACTCCGAAGGCCATCTCGTGGTGATGGGCCGCAACATGGCGGTTCTGATCCTCGACGAGACAGGCAAGGAGCGCGCCACGCACCGCGTCACCTACGGTTCGCGCATCTTCGTGGACGACGGCGACAAGGTGAAGCGCGGCCAGCGCATCGCCGAGTGGGACCCCTACACCCGCCCGGTGCTGACCGAGATCGAGGGCCGCGTGGCGTTCGAGGATCTGGTCGACGGCATCTCCGTGCAGGAGACGGCCGACGAATCGACCGGCATCACCAAGCGCGAGGTCATCGACTGGCGTTCGACCCCGCGCGGTTCGGACCTCAAGCCGGCGATCGTCGTGCAGGACGCCAAGGGCAAGGTCGGCAAGCTGTCGAAGGGCGGCGATGCCCGCTTCCTGCTCTCGGTCGAGGCGATCCTGTCGGTCGAGCCGGGCGCCCAGGTCAAGCCGGGTGACGTTCTGGCGCGTATCCCGATGGAAAGCGCCAAGACCAAGGACATCACCGGTGGTCTGCCGCGCGTCGCGGAACTGTTCGAGGCTCGTCGTCCGAAGGATCACGCCATCATCGCCGAGATCGATGGCACGATCCGCTTCGGCCGCGACTACAAGAACAAGCGCCGCATCATCATCGAGCCGCATGACTCGACGCTGGAGCCGGTCGAATACCTGATCCCGAAGGGCAAGCCGTTCCATCTCCAGGACGGCGACGTCATCGAGAAGGGCGACTACATCCTCGACGGCAATCCGGCGCCGCACGACATCCTGGCGATCAAGGGCGTGGAAGCTCTGGCTTCCTACCTCGTCAACGAGATCCAGGAGGTCTACCGGTTGCAGGGCGTGTCGATCAACGACAAGCACATCGAGGTGATCGTGCGCCAGATGCTGCAGAAGGTGGAGATCACCGAGCAGGGCGACTCGACCTACATCCCGGGCGACCATGTCGACGTTATCGAGCTGGACGAGATCAACGAACGGCTGATCGAGGAGGGCAAGCAGCCCGCCGCCGGCCAGCCGGTCCTGCTCGGCATCACCAAGGCGTCGCTGCAGACGCCGTCCTTCATCTCGGCCGCCTCCTTCCAGGAGACGACCCGCGTGCTGACGGAAGCGGCGGTTGCCGGCAAGACCGACATGCTGCAGGGCCTGAAGGAAAACGTCATCGTCGGCCGCCTGATCCCGGCCGGCACCGGCGGGCAGATGAGCGCGATCCGCCGCATCGCTACGCATCGCGACGAGCTCATCCTCGACGAGCGCCGCAAGGCGTCCGGCGTGGAAGTGGCCGAGCCGATGCTGGCGGACATGACCAACGCGGCCGAATGAGGCTTCGAAAAGACAATGGTAAAAAGGGGCCTCCGGGCCCCTTTTTCTTTGGCATTCGCTTGGCAAGAAACGGAATGCGCGCGCATGCGGAGCGCCCTAGTTCTATGTCGCGGCCGAATTGACCGCCGGCATAGTCGAGGAGAAACGCCATGCAAGCCACCGATGGGATCGTGCAGGAAAGCCCCTGGAATCGCTCCGCGGTACGGCACCCGGCCTCAGCCGAGGCGCGGGTGGTCGCCTATAATTGGGAAGCTTTGGCCGCGAGCCTCGACGCGCATGGCTGCGCGGTGCTCGACGGGTTGCTCGGTGCGGAGGAATGCGCCGCGATTGCCACGCTTTACGACCAGCCCGACCATTTCCGCAGCCATATCGTCATGGCCCGTCATGGTTTCGGGCGGGGCGAGTACCGCTACTTCGACTATCCGCTGCCCGGCCTGATCGACGGGCTGAGGACAGCGCTCTATCCGCGGCTGGCGGTCGTCGCCAACGACTGGAACGCTCGCATGAATGTTGCCGAACGCTATCCCGACCGTCACGCCGAGTTTCTTGAGCGCTGCCATGAAGCGGGGCAGGGGCGCCCGACGCCGCTTCTGCTGCGCTACCGCGAGGGCGATTTCAACTGCCTGCATCAAGACCTTTATGGCGACCTGGCCTTTCCGATCCAGGTGGCGATCCTGCTCTCCGAGCCGGGCTCCGATTTCACAGGCGGCGAGTTCGTCCTGACTGAGCAGCGTCCGCGCATGCAAAGCCGTATCGAGGTCGTTCCCTTGCGGCGCGGCGATGCGGTCGCTTTCGCTGTGCACAACCGGCCGGTGCAGGGCACGAAGGGCAATTATCGTGTCAATCTGCGCCATGGCGTCAGCCGCCTGCGCGGCGGGCTGCGCCATACGCTGGGGATCATCTTCCACGATGCACGATAGTCACGGGCAGAAACAAGCACGGCGGCCGGACCTTGTCTTCCGCACCGTCGCAACGCCAATCGGTGACATGACGCTTGCCTTCGACGGCGATGGCGCCCTGTGCATGGCCGAGTTTGCCGATTGCGTGGAGCGCACGGAGCGCTGGCTGGAACGCCGGCCGGGCCGTTCTCATCCGCAAAGGCTAGGCGGCGGCATGGATGCGGCCTCGGCGTTCGCGGCCTATTTCGCCGGCGATTTACACACGCTCGATGCCATTCCGATTTGCCTCACCGGCACGCCGTTCCAGAACGAGGTCTGGACGGCACTGCGTACGATCCCGCCGGGTAGCACCTTCGGCTACGGCGCTTTCGCCGAGCGGCTCGGCCGGCAACAGGCGGCGCGCGCCGTGGGCCACGCCAACGGCACCAATCCGCTCTCCATTGTCGTTCCATGCCACCGCCTCGTCGGCGCCGGCGGCGCGCTCACCAAATACGGCGGCGGGCTGGAGCGGAAGCGCTGGCTGCTCGACCACGAGGCCCGGTACGCGGCTCAGTCGTAGAAGGCGTCCACGACATTGCGCTTGCCGAGCATGAAGGCGTCAGCGACATGCTGGAGGGGCGCGAGGTCGACGTCGGATACGCCTGCGCGGACGATTTCGGCGAAACGGCGATAAAGCTGCGGATATTCCGTTTCCGGCTCCTCATGCACGGCGCGGCCGTCGATGGCGAGCCTTGCGCCGCCGGAAGACAGCACCATTGCGCCGCGATCCGTCTCGGCCGTGATGTCCCACGATTGCGGACCGGTCTGCAGCCAGTCGAGGGCCATGTCGACGGCGATGCCGTTGTCGGTGCGGAAGCAAATCCGCGCGGCCACCGGCGCGTCGCGGTTGGCGGGAAAATCCAGCTCCGCTCGCGCAATGAACATCGGCGGCAGGATGTGGGTGGCGATCGACAGCGCGTTGATGCCGGGATCGAAGACGCCGAAGCCGCCGGCCTGCCAGATCCATTCCTGGCCGGGATGCCAGCGCCGCACGTCTTCCTTCCAGACGATTTTCGCCGATTTGAGTTCGGCTGAAGCGAGGAAGGTCTTCGCGGCCTCCACCGCCGGCGCGTAGCGCGAGTGCCAGCTTGCGAACAGCGACAGGCCGCGCTCGGCAGCCAGCGCCTTCAGGTGCTCGACTTCGCTCACCGTCGCGCCAGGCGGCTTTTCCATGAAGACGTGCTTGCCGGCCAGAAGCGCGGCGCGTGCCGCGTCGTGACGGAACTGCGGCGGCATGCACAGCGACACCGCGTCGAGGCCGGGCATGGCTTCCAGCATCGCCTCGATGCTGGGGAAATTGGGAATGCCGTCCACCTTGCCGTGCCGGCTGGCGGCGGCCGCCAAGCGAAAGTCAGCGTCCTTCGCCAGTGCCGGCAGGTGCTGGTCGCGCACGATCTTGCCGACGCCGACGATACCGAGCGCGATGGGGCCGGGCGCGGTGGGCTTGCCTGATGCCGGCATGGGCGATCCTGTCATTTGTCTGACGAAAGAAGCCGACACATAGCGGCGGCGGCTGCGTTCGGCAAGCCGGCCGCCGGTACCCTTGCAAACGAAGACATGATGCACGATAAAGTTGCATTTCAGGTTGTAAGCCAGCTTTATCGCAGGTGTCGAAACTCTTTAACGACTTAGCCGTAGTGAACGCTGCCGTAGCGATCCCGAGGAGGCGGAATGTCGAAGCAGCAGCCGGACCAGTTCGAATGTCTGTTGGAGCCGACGGGGCGGTGGATGGTCTGGGATGCCGTCAACCTCCGGCCGGCGCAATACATGCGCAACACGCTTGCCGGCCTGCCGCGGGGAAAGGCGCTGCTGATGTGCCGGTTGCTCAACGCGATGGCGGCGGACACCCGCTTCCGCTCGCTCGCATCCTGACCAGCCGTTACCGCGCCCAGCTTTCCTCGAAATCCAGATCCAGTTCGCCGCCCGCCAGAAAGGCCTCGATCCGGCCCTCGAAGGGCGAAGGGTCCAGGCTCCTTTCGGCCAGCCAGTCGTCGCAATAGTAGGTGTTGGCGTAGCGTTCGCCCGAATCGCAGATCAGCGTGACGAGCGAACCGCTTTCCCCGGCCTGCCGCATGCGCGCCGCTTGCAGGCACATGCCGGTGAAGTTCGTGCCGGTCGAGCCGCCGACGCGGCGGCCGAGCTTTCGCGACAGGACCCGCATCGCTGCCAGCGACACCGCATCGGGGATGCGCAGCATGTGATCGATGACGCCAGGCACGAAGGACGGCTCGACGCGCGGCCGGCCTATCCCCTCGATGCGCGACGGTTCCTCGCAGCGGCAATCGCGGCTGCCGGTGGCGAAGCCCTCGAAGAAGGCGGAGCGCTCGACATCGACCACGCATAGCCGCGTCGCATGGCGCTTGTAGCGGATGTAGCGGCCTATGGTGGCGGTGGTGCCGCCGGTGCCGGCGCTCATCACCACCCAGGAAGGGCAGGGGTGCCGTTCCCGCCGCATCTGGTCGAAGATCGATTCGGCGATGTTGTTGTTGCCGCGCCAGTCGGTGGCGCGCTCGGCATGGGTGAACTGGTCCATGAAGTAGCCGCCGAGCCGCGCCGCCAGCCCGGCCGATTCCTCATAGATGCGCCGGCCGTCGTCGATGAAGTGGCAGTTGCCGCCGTAGTGCTCGATGGCCGCGATCTTTTCCGCCGAGGTGGTACGCGGCATCACAGCATAGAACGGCACGCCGATCATGCGGGCGAAATAGGCCTCCGACACCGCCGTCGAGCCGGACGAGGCCTCGATCACCGGCGTGCCTTGCCGGACATGACCGTTGCACAGCGCATAAAGGAACAGCGAACGCGCCAGCCGGTGCTTGAGGCTGCCGGTGGGATGGGTCGATTCGTCCTTCAGGTAGAGGTCGATGCCGGCGAGCGCCGGCACGTCCAGCTTCCACAGGTGGGTATCGGCCGAGCGCCGCTGGTCGGCCTCGATGGCCGACACCGCTTCGTCCGCCCAGCCGCGCGAAGGCCCGCAGCCGTGCTCCGTCTTTGCTTCTTCGTTCAAAACGGTTCCTCGAAAGTGACGATCGAGACTTCGCCTTCCAGCGCCCCCTGATAGGCCGAAAGATGCGGCTCCTCGTCCGGCTCGCCCTGCATGTCGCCGATCTGGTCGAGTTCGGCTTCCGCATAGCCTTCAGCCGCCAAAGCTTCCAGCGCCCGGCGCACCGCCGAATCGTCGTCGGCAGCGACGAGGAAGATGTGCACCCCCTCCGGTTCGCCGTCCTTTCGCTTCCATACCCGGCCGGTGATGATGGTGACCGGTCTTTCCTCGTTGTCGTTCACGCGCTGATTCCTTGATTCCTGCTCGCAAGGGGACGATGATGGCCTTTGCGCCCCTTTTCGCATGAAGCGGCGGTCGACGACAGCGCAAAGCACGCCACTTTCTTTTTCGCACATGCGAAACGACGAAAGAATATTTCATGCATGGCGCGCATGTCTGCCAAGCCCCGGTCGCGGCGCAATATTTCGGGCGGCGGGCTTGACGCTTGCGGGCGATGCGGATAGATAGCGCGTCGTCTGAGCCGATGTGAGGCTTTCGGTCTGAAGCGACGCGCTTTGGAGTTTGCCTCAAACAGGGTTCGTTTTACGAGCGAAAACACATTGCCGGCGTGCATGAAGCGGATTGCTGCTTCCTCTGCCATTTGTTCGGGCAAGACCGCAAGCAGGCGGTTTGTGGCCCGAATTTGCATATGGAGTCGCTCGAAACGGCCCGGTGACGGGTTATCGACACGAGATTTTGATTGAGAAGGAAGGTTTAATGCCTACCGTTAACCAGCTGATCCGCAAGCCGCGCCAGGCGCCGGCGACGCGCAACAAGGTCCCGGCCATGCAGCAGAACCCGCAGAAGCGGGGCGTCTGCACGCGCGTCTATACGACGACGCCGAAGAAGCCGAACTCGGCCCTGCGCAAGGTCGCCAAGATTCGCCTGACCAATGGCTTCGAGGTGATCGGCTACATTCCGGGCGAGGGCCATAACCTTCAGGAGCACTCGGTGGTGATGATCCGCGGCGGTCGCGTCAAGGACCTTCCGGGCGTGCGCTATCACATCATTCGCGGCGTGCTCGACACCCAGGGCGTCAAAAACCGCAAGCAGCGCCGTTCCAAATACGGTGCCAAGCGTCCGAAGTAAGGGTTTTCCCGGCTTCGGCGCTTTTTGTTTGTAGCGTCGGGCCAGAGAGACAAGAGAGACAAAGACATGTCCCGTCGTCACAGTGCAGACAAGCGTGAGATCAACCCGGACCCGAAGTTCGGCGATCTCGTCGTCACCAAGTTCATGAACGCCGTCATGTACGACGGCAAGAAGTCCGTTGCCGAGACGATCGTCTACGGCGCGCTCGACCAGGTTCAGGCCAAGACCAAGCAGGAGCCGGTCACCGTCTTCCATCAGGCGCTCGACAATGTCGCGCCGCATGTGGAAGTGCGTTCGCGTCGCGTCGGCGGCGCCACCTACCAGGTTCCGGTCGACGTGCGCCCCGAGCGTCGTCAGGCGCTGGCCATCCGCTGGCTGATCGCCGCCGCCCGCAACCGCAACGAGACCACCATGGTCGACCGCCTCTCCGGTGAGCTGCTCGACGCGGCCAACAACCGCGGCACCGCCGTGAAGAAGCGTGAAGACACCCATAAGATGGCGGAAGCCAACCGCGCCTTCGCGCACTACCGCTGGTAAGCGCGAAAGAAGACTGAAGAGGCACCTCCCATGGCCCGCGAATATCCCATCCACGACTACCGTAACTTCGGCATCATGGCCCACATCGATGCCGGCAAGACGACGACGACCGAGCGTATCCTTTATTACACGGGCAAGAACCACAAGATGGGCGAGACGCACGACGGCGCCTCGACCATGGACTGGATGGAGCAGGAGCAGGAGCGCGGCATCACCATCACGTCCGCTGCCACCACCACCTCGTGGAAGGGCCGCGACGGCAAGAACCGCCGCTTCAACATCATCGACACCCCCGGCCACGTCGACTTCACCATCGAGGTGGAGCGTTCGCTGCGCGTGCTCGACGGCGCCATCGCGCTGCTCGATTCCAACGCCGGTGTCGAGCCGCAGACCGAGACCGTCTGGCGCCAGGCCGAGAAGTATCATGTGCCGCGCATGATCTTCTGCAACAAGATGGACAAGATCGGCGCGGACTTCTACCGTTGCCTCGAGATGATCCAGTCCCGTCTGGGCGCGATCCCGCTCGCCATGCAGCTGCCGATCGGCGCCGAAAGCGATTTCAAGGGCGTCGTCGACCTCATCGAGATGAACGCGCTGGTCTGGCGCGACGAGTCGCTGGGCGCCGCCTGGGACGTCGTCGAGATCCCGGCCGACCTCAAGGCCAAGGCCGAGGAATACCGCGAGAAGCTCATCGAGACCGCCGTCGAGATGGACGACGATGCGATGAACGCCTACCTGGAAGGCACCATGCCCTCCAACGATCAGCTCCGCGAACTGATCCGCAAGGGCACCATCGCCGTCAAGTTCCACCCGGTGTTCTGTGGCTCGGCTTTCAAGAACAAGGGTGTACAGCCGCTGCTCGACGCCGTTGTCGACTTCCTGCCGGCGCCGGACGAAGTTCCCGCCATCAAGGGCGTCGATGCCAAGACCAACGCCGAGATCGAGCGTCACGCGGACGACAACGAGCCGCTGTCGATGCTGGCGTTCAAGATCATGAACGACCCGTTCGTCGGTTCGCTCACCTTCGCGCGCATCTATTCGGGCAAGCTCAGCAAGGGCGTGTCGCTCGACAACACGGTGAAGGGCAAGAAGGAGCGCATCGGCCGCATGCTGCAGATGCACTCGAACTCGCGTACCGACATCGAGGAAGCCTTCGCCGGCGACATCGTGGCGCTGGCCGGCCTCAAGGAGACCACCACCGGCGATACGCTGTGCGATCCGCTGCACCCGGTTATCCTGGAGCGTATGGAATTCCCCGATCCGGTCATCCAGATTGCCATCGAGCCGAAGACCAAGGGCGACCAAGAGAAGATGGGCCTAGCCCTGCATCGCCTGGCGGCCGAGGATCCGTCCTTCCGCGTCAAGACCGACGAGGAATCGGGCCAGACCATCATCGCCGGCATGGGTGAGCTTCACCTCGACATCATCGTCGACCGCATGCGCCGCGAGTTCAAGGTCGAGGCCAATGTCGGCGCACCGCAGGTGGCCTATCGCGAGACGATCACCCGCACGCACGAGCAGGACTACACGCACAAGAAGCAGACCGGCGGCACGGGCCAGTTCGCCCGCGTCAAGATCGTCTTCGAGCCGAACACCGAGAGCGAAGAGTTCGTGTTCGAGTCCAAGATCGTCGGCGGCGCCGTGCCGAAGGAATACATCCCCGGCGTGCAGAAGGGCATCGACAGCGTCATGGGTTCCGGCCCGTTCGCCGGCTTCCCGATGATCGGCGTCAAGGCGACGTTGATCGACGGCGCCTTCCACGACGTCGACTCCTCGGTCCTGGCCTTCGAAATCGCCTCGCGTGCGTGCTTCAAGGAAGCCGCTCCGAAGCTCGGTGTGCAGTTGCTCGAGCCGATCATGAAGGTCGAGGTGGTGACGCCGGAAGACTACGTCGGCAACGTCATCGGCGACCTGAACAGCCGTCGCGGCCAGATCCAGGGCCAAGAGAGCCGCGGCGTCGCCGTGGTCGTCAACGCCATGGTGCCGCTGGCCAACATGTTCAAGTACGTCGACTCGCTGCGTTCGATGTCGCAGGGCCGCGCCCAGTACACGATGCAGTTCGACCACTACGAGCCGGTGCCGACCGCGGTCGCCCAGGAAGTCCAGAAGAAATACGCGTAATCCCCGGAAACGGTTTGGGATTGCGTCGGTAACTTAATTGAACGCCCGAACGGGCAAGCAGGAATGGAGAGCTCACATGGCAAAAGGTAAATTCGAGCGTAATAAGCCTCATGTGAACATTGGCACGATTGGTCACGTTGACCATGGCAAGACGTCGTTGACGGCGGCGATCACGAAGTATTTTGGCGACTACAAGCCGTACGACCAGATTGACGCTGCGCC
>JBQCHN010000159.1:0-3159 GCA_051954615.1 Mesorhizobium sp.
ACAGATAGCCGCCTTCCTGCACGATCACCGTCGGCAGGCCGAGCCCGGCGATGGCCTCGCCGATGCGCGAAAAGCCCGGTGTCGAGACCGACAGGCCGCCGAACGGATCGCCCTCGAAGGCATCCAGCCCCAGCGCCACCACAAGCGCTTCCGGCGCGAAGGCGCGGGTGCGGCGGAAAGCGGTTTCCAGCGCGTCGAGGAAGGCGGCGTCGCCGGATTTTCGCGGCAGCGGCAGGTTGAGATTGTAGCCGAGGCCCGGCCCTTCGCCGCGCTCGTCGGCGTGCCCCCAGAAGAAGGGATAGAAGCGCACCGGGTCTGCATGGAGCGAGACCGTCAGCACGTCGCCGCGCGCATAGAAGATTCCCTGCGTGCCGTTGCCGTGATGCAGGTCGACGTCGAGGATGGCCACCCGCGCGGCCTGTTTGCGCAGCGCCTGCGCCGCCACGGCCGAATTGTTGACGAAGCAGAAGCCGCCGGCGACGTCGGCAAAGGCATGGTGGCCGGGCGGACGGCAGAGCGCATAGGCGGAAGGCGCGCCACCCATCACGGCTTCGGCGGCTTCCACGGCGCTCCATGCGCTCCACAGCGCGCTGTCCCAGGTCTCGCCAGAGATCGGGCAGGCGGTGTCGGCCATGTGGTAGCCGGCCTGGCCGACCGCCGAAGCCGGATAGGCGCCGTTGCGTGCTAGCGGATGGATGTTGGGGATCACCTCCGCCGATGCGCCCTCGATGCGCTGCCAGCGGACGAAGATGTGTTCGAGGAAATCGAGATATTCCGGCGTATGCACCGCCGCCACCGGGCCGAGCCCGTGGTTGCGCGGCCGCTCGACCGTGCAGCCGGCGGCCTTGGCGCCGGTAAGCAGCCGCTCGACGCGTTCCGGCTGTTCCGGGTTCGGCTGCTGCGCACCGCTGGACAGGAACATCTTTGGATCATGCCGTTTCTGCTCGGCGGCGTAGAAGGCTTTCATGTGGTCTCCTCGTCATCCTGGTTGCCGGCAAAGGCCGTCAGCGACTCGCCCATGAACTGGTAGACATGGTCGGCGTCCCGCTCCATGCCGATGCGCTGGTAGAAGCGTTGCGCCCTGACGTTGCCGGCATCCACCTGCAATTCGATGTAGCCGCCCCCTTGGTCACGAACCGCGCGCGCCAGATGCCTGAGCAGTCGTTCGCCGATCCGCAAGCCGCGAAAATCCTTGCTGACGAAAAGGTCCTGCACATAGGCGCCCGGCTGCCCCCTCCATGTGGAATAGATGGGGAAATACAGGCACATGCCGGCGAAACTTGAATCGATTTCCGCGATCAGCGTGCAGAAACGGGCATGCGGGCCGAAGCCGTCGCGGCGGATGTCGTCCGGCGTGCTCGTCATCTTGTGCAATTCGCCGACCGTCTCGGCGATGCCGACGAGAGCGGCATGGATGTCGTCCACGTCGTTCGGCCGGGCAGGGCGGATGGTGAGGCCGGTCAAAACGCCACCCGGTCGCCGCCCTTCAGCGCCAGCATGTCACGCGCTTCGGCCGGCGTCGCGACCTCCAGCGACAGGCCTTCGATTATGCCGCGGATGCGTTTGACCTGGTCGGCATTGGACTTCGCCAGTCCCCGGCCGTCGTAGAGCGAATCCTCCAGCCCGACGCGCACGTTGCCACCCATCGCCGCCGCCATCGAGATCAGCGGCATCTGCGCCCGACCGGCGGCGAGCACCGAGAAACGGTAGTCGTCACCGAACAGCTTGTCGGCGATGCGCTTCATGTGCATGAGGTTTTCCGGATCGGCGCCGATGCCGCCCAAAATGCCGAGCACGAACTGGATGAAGAGCGGGCCGGAAACCAGCCCCCGGTCGCGGAAATGCGCCAGCGAATAGAGATGGCCGACATCGTAGCACTCGAACTCGAAGCGCGTGCCGCAGCCCTTGCCGAGTTTTTCCAGGATCGTCTCCATGTCGGCGAAAGTATTCTTGAAGATGGTGTGGCGCGTTGCTTCAAGCAGCTTCGGTTCCCACTCGTGCTGCCATTCGCGCGGCCGGTCGAGCATCGGGAACAGGCCGAAATTCATCGAGCCCATGTTGAGCGAGCACATTTCCGGTTGAGCCTGAAGCGGCGCAGCCAGCCGCTCCTCCAGCGTCATCAGCGAGGAACCGCCGGTGGTGATGTTCACCACCGCGTCCGTCGCCTGCTTGATGCGCGGCAAAAACTGCATGAAGACGGCGGGATCGGCGGTCGGCCGGCCGTTTTCCGGGTCGCGGGCATGCAGGTGCAGGATCGACGCGCCGGCCTCGGCGGCCGCGATGGCATCCGATGCGATCTGGTCCGGCGTGACCGGCAGGTGCGGGGACATGGTCGGCGTGTGCACCGAACCTGTGACGGCACAGGTGATGATGACTTTGCGTGGTGCTGACGCCATTTTCGTCCCTCAGCGGTTGCCTTGGTTAGTGATTGACCGGAAGGTCGAGTTCGGCCGCCAGCGCCTCCAGCGTATCGCCGAGCAGGCCCATGATCTCGCCGATCTGGTCGCGCGTCACGATCAGCGGCGGGGCGACCATGAAGTTGTCGCTTTCCGGGCCGCCCTTCACGCGGCGTGAATAGACGATCAGCCCGCGCTCGAAGGCGAGGTCGATCAGGCGCACATTGGCGTTCAGTTCGCGCGCCAGCGGCACTTTCGCCACCGGATCGGCATAGAGTTCGGCGCCGGTGAGCAGGCCCTTGCCGCGCAAGTCGGTGACGAAAGGGAAGCGGGCGGACAGGCCTTGCAGTTCAGCTTTCAGGACTTCGCCCATCGCCGCGGCGTTGTCGATCAGGCCGAGCCGGTCGGTTTCGGCCAGCACCGCGCGGCCAGCGGCGCAGGCCACCGGGTTGGCGCCATAGGTATGACCGTGCAGGAAGCCGCCCATGGAGAGCACCGGGCCGACGATGCGCTCGCTGGCTGCCAGCGCGCCGAGCGGAGCGTAGCCCGAGGACAGGCCCTTGGACAGCGAGACGATGTCCGGCCGGCAATTCCAGTGGTCGCCGCCGAGGAATTTTCCGGTGCGGCCGATGCCGGTCATCACCTCGTCGTGGATGAGCAGGATGCCGTACTTGTCGCAGATCTCGCGGATGCGGGCGAAATAGCTGTCGGGCGGCACCAGCGCCGCTGTCGCGGCACCGCCGATCGGCTCCATGATGAAGGC
>JBQCHN010000160.1:0-8760 GCA_051954615.1 Mesorhizobium sp.
CGGCGGCTTCGCCGACGTCCTGCCGTCCGGCTGCACGCTGCTCGCCGAATCGGCGGTGGCGGTGAAGGACATCGACCGTGCCGACATCGCCCGCCGCATCCAGGAGGCGAAGGAAGACGTCGCCGACGCCAAGACCGACGAACACCGCACCAAGGCCGAGGCGTTCCTGCACCAGCTCACCACGCTGGAGGGCGCCCTCCTGCCGGCCTGACGGCACACGGAACCCGTTCCATCGAAAAGGCCGGCAATGCCGGCCTTTTTCTTTGTGCGTTCCATGTTGGCATGACCGCTTCCGTACAGTCGAACAAGTCAAGGCGGTGGTCGGCATCCCCATCTGCCTCATACCGAACCTCGTCGACGCAGCGACTCGTTGAATCGTCGTCTGCCACTAGCCGGATACCACGAGCCGGGAGCTTTCGCGCAGCCTCTTGGTGCCAGGCTCACGAAGACAAACCGAGAGCCGAAAAGTATTGGGAATCAGTCCGTTATGATACATGAATGGCGGAGAAGGAGGGATTTGAACCCCCGATGCCCTTGCAGGCATGCCGCATTTCGAGTGCGGTGCATTCAACCACTCTGCCACTTCTCCGCATATGGTTGGGCCGTTGCCGACGCGGCGACTAGATAACGGTTGGCGTCGCCGGATACAAGGCCCAAAATAGGTTCCGATCCGGTCGCGATCCCAGTGCTGTTCCAGCGTGGTCATGGACCTCCTCGCCTTGACTCTGCCTGACCCTTCGGCTAGGGAGGCCGCGCAATCGGCGTGGGAGCTTTCCGCGCCGCTTGTTTTTTGAACCCGCAGACTGACAAAAGACGGCCCGACCATCGCGCCCAGGCGCTTGCGGTCACACGAGGCCGACCGAACAGCGAAAGGCAAAAAATGTTCGCAGTCATCAAAACGGGCGGCAAGCAGTATCGCGTTGCCGCCAACGACGTCCTGAAGATCGAGAAGCTCGAGGCGCAGGTCGGCGAGATCGTGCAGATCGGCAATGTGCTGGCCTATGGCGAAGGCGACAGGGTCACCTTCGGCGCGCCCTTCGTCGATGGCGCTTCCGTCGCCGCCGAGGTCGTGGAGCAGGGCAAGTCTCGCACCGTCATCGCTTTCAAGAAGCGCCGCCGCCAGAATTCGCGCCGCAAGATCGGCCATCGCCAGTTGCTGACCACCGTGCGCATTTCCGAGATCCTGACCGACGGCGCCAAGCCCTCGAAGAAGGCCGCCGCCAAGGCCGAGACGAAGACCGAAGCCAAGGCTGACGCCGCACCGAAGGCCGCCAAGGAAGAGGCCGCTCCGGCTACCGCAGTGCCGCTGTTCAAGGCGCCGAAGGGCAAGGCCGACGACCTCACCGTCATCAAGGGCATCGGCCCGGTGGCGGCCAAGGACCTCAACGAGCAGGGCATCACCACCTTCGCCCAGCTCGCCGCCCTGACCGACGCCGACGCCGACAAGATCGACGCGGCGATGCCTTTCAGCGCCGACCAGATCAAGGACTGGCGCGAGCAGGCGAAGGAACTGACGAAGTAATTCGCAGGACCTTTCCGGACAGGCTTGAAACGGAACGCGAACGCGTTCATAGAGATCGCAGGCGCTGAACAGCGCAAAGGAGCAATACCATGGCACACAAGAAAGCTGGCGGTTCGTCGCGCAACGGTCGCGATTCCGAATCCAAGCGCCTTGGCGTGAAGAAGTTCGGCGGCGAAGCCGTGCTCGCCGGCAACATCCTCATTCGTCAACGTGGCACCAAGTGGCACGCCGGCACCAATGTCGGCATGGGCAAGGACCATACGCTTTTTGCCCTCGAAGCAGGTGCCGTATCGTTTGCCAAGAAAGCCAACGGCCGAACCTACGTGTCGGTAAACCCGATGACCAAAGCCGCGGAGTAGCCGGTTCCGCACTATAACACCGGCGCCCATCTCGGGAACCGGTGTCTGGCCAGGCCAGGAAAAGGATCAGGGGAGATGGGCGACCGTCTCCCCTTTTACTTTGCCTGGAGGACTGACCATGGTTGCCGAAGAAGCTTCGTTTGACGAAAGTTGTTTCATCGACTGCCCGACGCTGACCACCGAGCGTCTGGTGATGCGCCCGCCCCACGAGGTCGATATCGCGCAACTCATCGAGCTCGCCGACAATCGCCACGTCGCCGAGATGCTGGCGCGCATGCCACATCCCTATGGCGAGGCCGAGGCGCGCGCCTTTCTCGCCATGGCAGCCGCACCACGCTCCGGCGCCGTCTATGCGCTGACCTTGAAGGAGAACGGCGCCTTCGTTGGCTCCGCCGGGCTGAACGCCACCGATCGTGGGCTGGAACTCGGCTACTGGATCGGCGAGCCCTATTGGCGGCAGGGTTATGCGACGGAGGCCGCGCACGCGCTGGTGGATCTTGCCTTCACCCGCACGTCGATCCAGGTGCTGCATTGCTCCACGCGCGTCATCAACCCGTCCTCGCGGCGCGTCATCCACAAATGCGGCTTCCAGTATGCCGGCCAGGGCATGCTGAACTCCATCGTCGCCGGCCAGGTGCCGGTCGAGCGCTACCGGCTCGACCGCAAGACCTGGACGAGCCTGCGGAATTGGCGGTGACGCGATGGGCAACGATACCGCCGACAGAGCGCCGGTCGCGATCGTGCCGATGACACTGGAGCACGCCGACAGCTTTCATCGGGCGGTGGATATCGTCGCCGGCGAGCGGAAGTATCTGGCGCGCTTGGAAGCGCCGCCTCTTCAGCAGACCTATGAATTCCTGAAGGATGGCATCGCACGAAATGAGCCGCAGCTTGTAGCGGTGATCGAAGGCGAGGTTGTCGGCTGGTGCGATATCATCCGCAACGACCGGCCGGTCCATTCCCATTGCGGCACGCTCGGAATGGGAATTATCCCGGCCTATCGAGGACACGGCCTCGGGCGCAGGCTCATCGACGCGGCATTGGCGCAGGCGCGCGAGAAAGGGTTTGTCCGTATCATGCTTGAGGTCCGGGCCGACAATGCACGCGCGATTTCGCTCTATCGAAGGGTCGGGTTTGTCGCAGAGGGCGTGGAGCGCGATGCCTTCCTTGTGGACGGGGAATACCACGACCTGATCATGATGGCGCTTGTGGAGCGGCAGAACGCGATCGGCCTGAACGACACTCCAGGTTCAGCCTAACTCCAACCAAACCGGCCGGTGGTCCGACCCGACTGCCTTCGCGTCCACCCAAAGGCTTTTCAAGCTGGCGGCCAGCGATGCGCTGGCGAAGATGTAGTCGATGCACTTGTGTCGGCCGGCGTCCTGCGGCCGCTTGGGGTCGACCCAGGTGACGAAGTCGTCGCCGGATGCTTTCAGCCACGTGGCTGCATCGACGGCAAGGTCGGCCGACAGCGGCATACCGAATTCGTGGTCGGGCAGGCCGGCCAGTTCGACATATTCGGGCGAGCCGGCCAGCATGTTGAAGTCGCCCATCAGGATGAAGGCCTCCGGCGCCGGCGGTTCCGGCAGGCCGACCTGCGACAGGCCGGTCAGGCCGCTGCCTTCCAGCGCGTGGTTGAACAGGCGTTCGCGCAGGAAACGGATCTGCCGGGCGCGTTCGATGGGATTGCGATGGTCCAGATGGGTGGAATAGAAGCGGACAAAGCCGAGCGGCGTCTCGATGAGCGCCTCCAGTGCGCCACGCTGGAAGTTCAGCGCCGAAATCGAGCGGCTACGCGGCAGGAGCAGGTTGCGCGAAAGCTGGATCGGCGTCTTCGACAGGATCATATTGCCGAGCTGGAACATGCTCATGACGGCGCGGCCGTCCTTGACGTGCGAGCCGACGTTGGCCTCGAAATTCGAGCCGTAGACGACGAAATAGTCGGGCAGCAGGGCGGTCAGCTCCGCCACCATGTCGCGGCCGCCGTTCTGCGGGTTGTTGCGCGACACCTCCTGCAAGGCGATGACGTCGGCGCCGCGCACGGTCGCAGCGATGCGCTCCGCGTCGTAGCGGGCGTCGAGGCCGACGCCGTACTGGATGTTGTAGCTTACCACCTTCATTACGGCATCCCTTCGGCAATCCGCGCGATTCGACCGTGACGGCCTCGCGCTTGCGCGCATCTTGCTCTAAGACCGCTCGATCCGTTCCATAACAGCACGACAAGCCACGCGCATGAAATTCCTCGATCAGGCCAAGGTCTATATCCGCTCCGGCGACGGTGGCGCGGGTTCCGTGTCTTTCCGGCGCGAGAAGTTCATTGAGTTCGGCGGGCCGGATGGCGGCGACGGCGGCCGCGGCGGCGATGTCTGGGTGGAGGCCGTCGACGGGCTGAACACGCTGATCGACTACCGCTACCAGCAGCATTTCAAGGCCAAGACCGGTGTCCACGGCATGGGTCGCAACCGCGCCGGCGCCAAGGGCGCGGACGTGACGCTGAAAGTGCCTGCCGGCACGCAGATCTATGCCGAGGATAACGAAACGCTGATCTGCGACCTGACCGTGGTTGGCCAGCGCTTCCTGCTCGCCAAGGGCGGCAATGGCGGCTTCGGCAACCAGCATTTCAAGAGCTCGACCAACCAGGCGCCACGCCGCGCCAACCCCGGCCTGCCGGGCGTGGAAATGACCATCTGGCTCAGGCTGAAGCTGATCGCCGATGCCGGGTTGGTCGGCCTGCCCAACGCCGGCAAATCCACTTTCCTGGCGGCGGTCACGGCGGCCAAGCCGAAGATTGCCGACTATCCCTTCACCACGCTGCATCCGGGTCTCGGCGTCGCCCGTATCGACGCACGCGAATTCGTTATCGCCGACATTCCGGGCCTGATCGAGGGCGCCCATGAAGGCGTCGGCATCGGCGACCGTTTTTTGGGCCATGTCGAGCGCACGCGCGTGCTGTTGCACCTCGTCTCGGCACAGGAGGAAAGCCCGGGCAAGGCGTACAAGACCGTGCGCGGCGAACTGGAAGCCTATGGCCACGGACTGGCGGAAAAGCCGGAGATCGTGGCGCTGAGCCAGGTCGACACGCTCGATGCCGACGCCCGCAAGAAGAAGCTCGCGGCGCTCAAGCGCGCCTGCGGCGGCACGCCGCTGGCGCTTTCGGCCGTCACCAGCGAGGGCGTCGAGGCGGTGCTGCGCGCGCTGATTGCGGTGGTCGAGGCGGCGCGGACCGGCGAGACGCCGGTGCAGGACGACCGGTGGGTGAAGTAGCCGCCATGCACGCACCGACCGCTGGTCCCCTCTCCCTCAAATCCTATCGTCGCATCACGGTGAAGATCGGTTCGGCGCTGCTGGTCGACCGCTCGGCCGGCCTTAAGCGCGATTGGCTGGAGGCGCTCGCCGCCGACATCGGCAGGCTGGCGGCTGCCGGCGCCGAAATCCTCGTCGTCTCGTCGGGAGCTATCGCGCTCGGCCGCACCATTCTCGGCCTCAGCCGCAAGGCGCTGAAGCTGGAGGAAAGCCA
This sequence comes from Mesorhizobium sp., assembly GCA_051954615.1. Classification (GTDB taxonomy): domain Bacteria; phylum Pseudomonadota; class Alphaproteobacteria; order Rhizobiales; family Rhizobiaceae; genus Mesorhizobium. Next base: position 5,399 of record JBQCHN010000160.1, read on the forward strand.
GGCGGCGGCAGCCGTCGGTCAGATTGCATTGGCCGGCGCGTGGTCGGATGCGCTCGGTCGCCACGGGCTCAAGTCCGGCCAGATTCTGCTGACGCTGGGCGACACAGAGGAGCGCCGCCGCTATCTCAACGCCCGCGCCACCATCTCGACGCTGGCCAAGATGAAGGCCGTGCCGGTCATCAACGAGAACGACACCGTGGCCACCTCGGAAATCCGCTACGGCGACAACGACCGGCTGGCGGCGCGCGTCGCCACCATGATGGGTGCGGACCTGCTCGTCCTGCTGTCGGACATCGATGGGCTTTACAGCGCACCGCCCGCGCAAGACCCGAACGCGACCTTTCTGCCGCTGGTCGAACGCATCACGCCCGAGATCGAGGCGATGGCCGGCGGCGCGGCTTCGGAACTGTCGCGCGGCGGCATGCGCACCAAGATCGACGCCGGCAAGATCGCCACGGCGGCGGGCACGGCCATGATCATCACCGCCGGCCAGCGCATGAACCCGCTGTCGGCCATCGAGCGCGGCGAGCGCTTCACCCTGTTCAAGCCAAGCAGCCACCCGGTGAAAGGCTACAAGACCTGGATTGCCGGCCAGCTCGAACCGGCAGGCCGGCTGACCGTCGACGACGGCGCGGTCAAGGCTCTCAATTCGGGCAAGTCGCTGTTGCCGGCCGGCGTGAAACTGGTCAGCGGCAATTTTTCGCGCGGCGATACGGTGGCGATCCTGTCGCCGGACGGGCGCGAGGTGGCGCGCGGGCTGGTTGCCTACGATGCCGTCGACGCGTTAAGGATCGCCGGATTGAAATCGGCCGAGATCGACAGCGTTCTGGGCTATCATGGCCGTTCGGCGATGATCCACCGCGACGATCTGGTGGTGGGCGATGCCGACCAAGCCGACGGAGGATGAGCCGTGCTGAAATCGCATGAATCCGCCGACGACACCGTCTCGCTGATGGCCGACCTCGGCCGCCGGGCGCGCGCGGCGGCGCGGCCGCTGGCCGTCGCCTCGACCGAGGTGAAGAACGCAGCACTTACCGCCATGGCCGATGCCATCCGACGCAACGAGGCGGCGATCCTTCAGGCCAACGCCATCGACCTGAAGAACGGCGAGGAAGCCGGCCTTTCCGCCTCTTTCATGGATCGGCTGAAGCTGACCCCGGAGCGCATCGCGTCGATCGCGCAGGGAATCCGCGACATCGCCGCCCTTGCCGATCCGGTCGGCACCGTCATCGCCGCATGGGACCGCCCGAGCGGCCTTCACATCGAGCGCGTGCGCACGCCGCTTGGCATTGTCGGCGTCATCTACGAGAGTCGGCCCAACGTCACCGCCGATGCCGGGGCGCTGTGCCTGAAAGCCGGCAATGCGGTGATCCTGCGCGGCGGCTCGGATTCCATCAATTCGTCCTCCGCCATCCACGCTTGTCTCGTGGAGGGGTTGAAGGCGGCGGGTCTGCCCGAGGATGCCATCCAGCTCGTGCCCACCACCGACCGCGCCGCCGTCGGCGAGATGCTGAAAGGACTGTCGGGAAACCTCGACGTCATCATCCCGCGCGGCGGCAAGAGCCTCGTCGCGCGCGTGCAGAACGAAGCGCGCGTGCCGGTCTTCGCTCATCTGGAGGGCATCGTGCACCTCTACATCGACCGCTCCGCCGATCTTGAGATGGCGAAAAAGATTGCGGTCAATGCCAAGATGCGGCGCACCGGCATCTGCGGCGCGGCGGAAACGTTGCTGGTGGATCGTGCCGTGGCCGGCACCCACCTGGTGCCGATCCTGAAAGCATTGCGTGAGGCGGGCTGCGCCATCCGCGCCGACGCCGAGGTGTTGAAGGCATTCCCTGACGCGGAAGCCGCGACCGACACCGACTGGACGACGGAATATCTCGACGCGATCATTTCGGTGAAGCTGGTCGATGGCGTGGGCGAGGCCATCGACCACATCGAAACCTTTTCCTCGCATCACACCGAGGCGATCGTCGCCGAGGACGCGGCGGCGGTGGAGCGCTTCTTCAACGAGATCGATTCCGCCATCCTCGTCCACAACGCCTCCACCCAGTTCGCCGACGGCGGCGAGTTCGGCATGGGCGCCGAGATCGGCATCGCCACCGGCAAGATGCACGCGCGCGGCCCGGTCGGCGTCGAGCAGCTCACCTCATTCAAGTACCGCGTGCGCGGCGCCGGCCAGGTGCGGCCGTAGGGGAACGTCATGGTCACCGCGACTGTCGAATTGAACAGCGTGCCGGGCACGGAAGCGGCGATGGGCTGGGCCGGCGGACACACAGTCGTCGTCGACCGGCCGGAAGGCCGGGCCGGCGGCAAGGGGCTGGGCTTCAACGGCGCGCAGCTTCTCGGCCTCGCATTGGGCGGCTGCTTCTGCAACGACCTGCGCTACGCCGCGCATGAACTGGGCGTCGAGCTTTCCAACATAGCCGTCTCCGTAACGGTTGAACTCGACGGAGAGCCTTTGATCGCCAGATCGGCGACGATGACCGTGGACTGCAAGGCCGCGGACGGCGCCCCTGCCACGACAGTGGTGGAACGAGCCAGGACAATCTGCACGGTGGCGAATTCGCTCGCTAAAGGCGTCTCCGTCCAGATCCAGACCGCTTCCGTGTGATGCGTGCAGACGGCTGACCGGAACATCGATGCGGCGATGGCGCGCTACCTGCGCATGCCCCATGTCGAGAAGGGCATGCAGGTCGGCCTGTTCGGCGGCTCGTTCAACCCGCCGCATGCGGGCCACAGGCTGGTCGCCGAGATCGCGCTGAGGCGCTTGCAGCTCGACCAGCTCTGGTGGATGGTGACGCCCGGCAATCCGCTGAAATCGACGCGCGAACTGGCGCCACTGGCCGAACGCATCCGGCTTTCCGAGACGGTCGCCGAAGACCCGCGCATCAAGGTCACCGCCTTCGAGGCGGCGCACCGCATCCGCTACACCGCCGACACGCTGGCGCTGGTGCGCGCGAAAAATCCCGGCGTGGAATTCGTCTGGATCATGGGAGCGGATTCGCTGCGCGATTTCCACCGCTGGCAGCGCTGGCGCGAGATCATGATGACCTTCCCGATCGCCGTCGTCGATCGTCCGGGCTCGACCCTGTCCTTCCTGTCGTCGCGTGCGGCCAAGACCTTCGACTATGCCCGCGTCGACGAACGCGATGCGCCGCTGCTGGCGCACATGCGGGCGCCCGCGTGGACTTTCATCCACGGTCCGCGCTCTTCCCTCTCTTCGACGGCACTGCGGCTGGCCGAGAAGCGCTAGCCTCTTGCCGGTCCTATCTCGGCACCGCCTCCGGCCGCATCGCCGGCGGCGTGTTCATCGCCCGTGCATAACTTGCCGGAGAGACACGCCAATAAAGCACCGCGAC
>JBQCHN010000161.1:0-5774 GCA_051954615.1 Mesorhizobium sp.
ACGCCCGTCACGCCGCCGATGGTGAACAGGAAGATGAAGCCGATCGCCCACAGCATTGGCGCCTTGAAGGAGATCGAGCCGCCCCACATGGTGGCGATCCACGAGAAGATCTTCACGCCGGTCGGCACCGCGATGACCATCGTGGCGAAGACGAAGTAGCGCTGCGTGTCCAGCGAGATGCCGCTTGTGTACATGTGGTGCGCCCACACGACGAAGCCAACCGCACCGATAGCGACCATGGCGTAAGCCATGCCGAGATAGCCGAAGATCGGCTTCTTCGAGAACGTCGAGATGACGTGGCTGACGATGCCGAAGCCCGGCAGAATCAGGATGTAGACCTCAGGATGGCCGAAGAACCAGAACAGGTGCTGGTAGAGGATCGGGTCCCCGCCGAACTCGGGCGCGAAGAAAGAGGTACCGAAGTTGCGGTCGGTCAAAAGCATGGTGATGGCGCCGGCCAGAACCGGCAGCGAAAGCAGCAGCAGGAAAGCGGTGATCAGCACCGACCAGGCGAACAGCGGCATCTTGTGCAGCGTCATGCCCGGGGCGCGCATGTTGAAGATGGTGGTGATGAAATTGATGGCACCGAGAATGGAGGACGCGCCGGCGATGTGGATCGACAGGATCGCGAGGTCCATGGCCGGCCCGGGCTGACCCGAGGTCGAGAACGGCGGATAGAGCGTCCAGCCGCCACCGACGCCGTAAGCGCCCGGCGCGCTCGGGACGAACATGGAGGTGATGAGAAGAATGAAGGCCGGCGGCAGCAGCCAGAACGAGATGTTGTTCATGCGCGGGAAGGCCATGTCCGGCGCGCCGATCATGATCGGCACCATCCAGTTGGCAAAGCCGCCGATCAACGCCGGCATCACCATGAAGAAGATCATGACCAGCGCGTGCGCAGTGGTAAAGGCATTGAACATCGACTTGCCGGCGTCGAGGGCCGCATCGCCGTCAACACCGTAGACCATCGAGGCAAGGCCCGGGAAAATCTGGATGCCCGGCTCAGCCAACTCCCAGCGAATCATGATCGACAGCGCCCCGCCGATGATGCCGGCGCAGATCGCGAAGATCAGATAAAGGGTGCCGATGTCCTTGTGGTTGGTCGAGTAAACCCAGCGGACCCAGCCGCGCGGCTTGTGGGCGTGATCGTCGTGCGCTGCAGCGTGAGCCATGTTCCGCTCCGTTGTTCCCTAATCTTGCTGGTCGCGGCTCAGTTGCCGGCGACCGCTACCTTTTTGGTACCGTCGACTTGAGCCATCAGCGCCTTGTTGGCGCCGGGCAGATCACTCTTGGCCGCAGCCATCCATGTATTGAACTGGTCGTTCGACACCACCCGGATGGCGATCGGCATGAAGGCGTGATCCTTGCCGCACAGTTCCGAGCACTGGCCGTAGAAGATGCCTTCCTTCTCGGCCTTGAACCAGGTCTCGTTGATGCGGCCAGGAACCGCGTCGACCTTGATGCCGAAGGCGGGCATGGCGAAGGAATGGATGACGTCGGCGCCGGTGACCAGCACGCGAACGACCTCACCGACCGGCACGACCATCTCATTGTCGACGGCCAGCAGGCGCGGATAGGCGGCCTTGTCTTCCTTGCCGGCAGCGGCGCGATCCTTGTCGTCAAGGATAGCCGAGTTGAAGGAGAGCGGCTCCTCCGCCTGATACTCGTAGTCCCAGTTCCACTGGTTGCCGGTGGCCTTGACGGTCAGCTTCGGCTCCTCCGGCGGAGAATACTGGGCGGTGAGAAGCTGGAACGACGGCACGGCGATGAACAGGAGCACGACCACCGGGCCGACCGTCCAGATCACCTCGATCAGCGTGTTGTGGCTGGTGCGCGAAGGCGTCGGGTTGGCGCCGGCGCGGAACTTCACGATGCACCAGGCGAGCAGCACCAGCACCAGGAGCGTGATGGGGACGATGAACCACAGCGTGTAGTGCTCGAACCAGGCGATCTGGCGCATGATGTCAGTGGCGGGCTGCTGGAAGGTGGTTTCCCACGGCCGCGGCTGGTCGGCATGGGCTGCGCCCGCGAAAAACACGGCGGAGGCGCCTACGCCAGCAAGAAGTTTCCTCATCGCCCTGATCATCTCCCAGTCCCCACGACCGCGTAACAACCGCGTATTGCAAATGAACTCTGGCGGGATGGGAATCCCGCGCATTCTCGATCTGGTTCAAACCATACTCTTTTTCCTATCGCAAGGAAGGAGCAGGCCAAATCATGCGGCATTTTTGCGCGCGCCCCGCGGCGTGGCGCCCCGCCTGTGGAAAGGCGCGGCGGCAGCCATACGGCCGAGAGGCGACCGAACGGCCGTAAATCGGGCCGGTTTCGACATCAAAACCGCATTGTGGCCGCATTCGCGTTCGATTGGGCCGTGCCTCACGCTTTTTTTCGATCCGGCTGGGGCTTAAAGTGCCGTGATTCGCAGGTGGAGCCGTCATGAACCCTTGGGTTTCGAGAACCTTGGCGAAAGTCGCCTTCGCCGCCGCCCTATCCCTCGGGGGATTGGCGGTCGCGGGACTGTCGGTCGCCGGCCAAGCCTATGCGGCCCAGCCGAGCGGCACGGTGAAATCCACCCACGGCGCCTGGTCCATCATCTGCGACACGCCGGCCGGCGCCTCGTCCGAACAATGCGTGATGATGCAGAACGTCGTGGCCGAGGATCGCCCGGAGATGGGCCTTTCGGTCGTGGTGCTCCGGACAGCCGACAACAAGGCCGAAATCCTGCGCGTGCTGGCGCCACTCGGCGTCCTTCTGCCGAACGGGCTCGGCCTCAACGTCGACGGCAAGGATATCGGCCGCGCCTATTTCGTCCGCTGCTTCCAGGACGGCTGCTATGCCGAAGTGATCCTGGAGAAGCCGCTGCTGGATACGCTGAAGAACGGCAAGGCCGCGACCTTTATCGTTTTCCAGACCCCTGAAGAGGGCATCGGCATCCCGGTCGACCTGAAAGGCTTCGCGGACGGCTTCGCGGCGCTGCCCTGACGTTCCTTCAGCGCATCGCAAGCGTGATCGCGATGCCGCCGGCCATGCCGATGCCGATCCCCGCGATGGCGTAGTCGGTGCCGAATACCATGCCCACGGCAAAACCGACCACTGCGCCGACGAATATCCAGTATGATCGTTTCAAGCCTGCTCCTCACGCGAGCTTGACCCTTACCGGGATGCAAGCCACCTCTGCCGTGCCTATATTGCGCTTCACAGAATACGAACAGGGAGCCGCCCCTTGCGTTCCATGCTGACCGAGCAATTCGACATTTCCGAAAGCCGCCTGAAAGAGATCGTCGCGGATGCCGTGCACAGCGCCGACGACGGCGAGCTTTTCCTCGAATACAGCGAGAGCGAAGCGCTGATGTTCGACAACGGCCGATTGAAGACGGCCAATTTCAGCACCGACCAGGGCTTCGGCCTGCGCACCGTCGCCGGCGAGGCCAGCGGCTACGCCCATTCGAGCGAGCTTTCGGAGGCCGCGCTGCTGCGCGCCAGCGATGCCGTGTCGACCGTGAAGGACGGCTATTCAGGCACGTTGGCCGACGCGCCGGCGCGCACCAACCGCCAACTCTACAGCGACGAGAATCCGATCCCCTCGCCTTCCTTCGAGGCCAAGGCGAAACTGCTCACCGAGATCGACGGCTGGCTGCGGAACCGCGACCCGCGCGTGCGCCAGGTCACCGCCTCGCTCGCATCGTCGTGGCAGCATGTCGAGATCGTGCGCGGCGACGGGCAGATCGTGCGCGACATCCGCCCGATGGTGCGCGTCAACGTTTCCGTCGTCGTCGGCCAGGGCGAGAGGCAGGAAAGCGGCTCCTACGGCATGGGCGGGCGCAGCGGTTTCGGCGAGTTCCTCGTCGAGGAGAACTGGAAGCACGCTGCTGAGGAGGCGCTCAGGCAGGCTTTGGTCAACCTCGAGGCAGTGCCGGCGCCGGCCGGGACCTTCGACATCGTGCTGTCGTCCGGCTGGCCGGGGGTGATGCTGCACGAGGCGGTCGGGCACGGGCTGGAAGGCGACTTCAACCGCAAGAAGACCTCCGCCTTCGCCGGCCTGATGGGAAGCCAGGTCGCCGCCAAGGGCGTCACCGTGGTCGATGACGGCACCATCGCCGAGCGGCGCGGCTCACTGACGGTGGACGACGAGGGCACGCCGACCAACCGCACGGTGCTGATCGAGGACGGCAAGCTGGTCGGCTACATGCAGGACCGGCAGAATGCCCGGCTGATGGGCATGGCCGCCACCGGCAACGGCCGGCGCGAGGGCTACGCGCACCAGCCGATGCCGCGCATGACCAATACCTACATGACCGCGGGCGAGCACACGCCGGAAGAAATCATCGCCTCGGTGAAGAAGGGCATCTACGCCGTCTCCTTCGGCGGCGGGCAGGTCGACATCACCTCGGGAAAATTCGTCTTCGGCTGCACCGAAGCCTACATGATCGAGGACGGCAAGGTCACCCAACCGATCAAGGGCGCGATGCTGATCGGCAACGGGCCGGACGCCATGCACCGTGTCGCCATGATCGGCAACGACATGAAGCTGGACACCGGCATGGGCAACTGCGGCAAGGCCGGCCAGTGGGTACCAGTGGGCGTCGGCCAACCACACCTGCGCATGAACCAGATGACGGTCGGCGGCACGCAGGTATAGGCAGCTCGCCGGCGATCGCCCTTGTGCGGCTTGTCGCCGGCGGCCCAGGTTCCTAGACTTCCCTGGTTCGCGAGGAGGAAGGAGCCATGGCCGTTACCATCCATCCGGAAAACAGCGTCGTCACGCACATCAACGTCTTCGCCACCACGCCGGACAGACAGCAGGCGCTTGTCGATTCACTGCTCGAAACGGTGAAGGCGGCAAGCGAAGTCCCCGGCTGGATCTCGGCCAGCATCCACCGGAGCTTCGACGGCAGGCAGGTGGTCAACTATGTGCAGTTCAAGGATCACGATGCCGCCCAGCGCGTGACACGCCATCTGCTCGCTGGCGGCTATATCCAGCGCAACACCGCGCTTGGACGGGTCGCGCCCGGCCAGTATGAAGTCGCCCACACGATGGAGGCAAGGGACTGAACTGGATCGTTTCACGGAAACGGTGAAACGATCTATCTCCCTGTTTGGCCGCATTTGTACGACGCCAGACGATCCCGTCCGGCTGCGAAATGCTCAGTCAAAGCCATGACGCCGCAGTCTTCGGCAACCTGTGGTCGGGGTCGATCACGTCGAGCCTCGGCGCATCCTTGTCGTTCCAGCGCCACAGCGCCACGCAACTTCCGCCCGGCGACATGTGCGACGGGTAGACGACGCCGTCATGGCCTTGCGCGAGAAGACTGCGCCGCAGCCGGTGCGTTTCCGGCACCTTGCCGCGATCCATCAGGTCGCGCCATTCGCAGCGATGGATGTCCGGCCTTGCCTTCAGGTCGGCGAGAACGGCCGGGTCCGTCAGGTCGGCCAGATTGGCGCCGGTGAGTTCCAGCCGCGCAATCAGCGCGGGATGCTGGACGAAGCCCTGATTGTATTCGGCCCAGGCCGTCGAAAGCTCGCACGCGGCATAGATGGCCGGCGCGCCGACCGGGTTCCAGCGACCGCCGAAGCGGGCAGCGCCCTCGCCCGACAGCGGCAGATGCGCCCAGCGCGGCACGAAGGCGCGCCACAGCGTCAGCGGCGCATCAGGCATAGACGCCGGCGCGCACGGCCTCCAGATAGGCGAGCACCTTGTCGGCTTTGTCCTCGCGCACGAGATCGTAGGCGGTCTTGCCGGCCCAGCCGGGTATCGGCTGATGCTTGAACCAGAT
>JBQCHN010000162.1:0-8867 GCA_051954615.1 Mesorhizobium sp.
TCGAGAACGCGCTTGGCGAAGCCATGCTGTCGCGCGAGAAGGCTCGCCGCGAGGAGAGCTGGGTGCGCCTCGAAGAGAAGTTCACCAAGGGTGAGCGCGTCGAAGGCGTCATCTTCAACCAGGTCAAGGGCGGCTTCACCGTCGACCTCGACGGCGCCGTGGCGTTCCTGCCGCGTAGCCAGGTCGATATCCGCCCGATCCGCGACGTCTCGCCGCTGATGCACAACCCGCAGCCCTTCGAGATCCTCAAGATGGATCGCCGCCGCGGCAACATCGTGGTGTCGCGCCGCACCGTGCTCGAGGAGAGCCGCGCCGAACAGCGTTCGGAAATCGTGCAGAACCTCGAGGAAGGCCAGGTCGTCGAAGGCGTGGTCAAGAACATCACCGACTACGGTGCGTTCGTCGACCTCGGCGGCATCGACGGCCTGCTGCATGTCACCGACATGGCATGGCGCCGCGTCAACCATCCGACCGAGATCCTCAACATCGGCCAGACGGTCAAGGTGCAGATCATCCGCATCAACCAGGAAACCCACCGCATCTCGCTCGGCATGAAGCAGCTCGAGAGCGATCCGTGGTCCGACATCGGCACCAAGTTCCCGCTCGGCAAGAAGATCCGCGGCACGGTCACCAACATCACCGACTACGGCGCCTTCGTCGAACTGGAGCCGGGCATCGAGGGCCTCATCCACGTTTCGGAAATGTCGTGGACGAAGAAGAACGTGCACCCCGGCAAGATCCTGTCCACCTCGCAGCAGGTCGACGTGGTCGTGCTGGAGGTCGATCCGGCCAAGCGCCGCATCTCGCTCGGCCTCAAGCAGACGCTGGAGAATCCGTGGGAAGCGTTCGCCCGCAACCATCCGGTCGGCAGCCAGGTCGAGGGCGAGGTCAAGAACAAGACCGAGTTCGGCCTGTTCATCGGCCTCGACGGCGACGTGGACGGCATGGTGCACCTCTCCGACCTCGACTGGACGCGTCCGGGCGAGCAGGTCATCGAGGAGTACAACAAGGGCGACATGGTCAAGGCCCAGGTGCTCGACGTCGACATCGAGAAGGAGCGCATCTCGCTCGGCATCAAGCAGCTTTCGCGTGACGCGGCCGGCGACGCCGCCGCTTCGGGCGAGCTGCGCAAGAACGCCGTGGTGACGTGCGAAGTGACCGGCATCAAGGATGGCGGCATCGAGGTCAAGCTGGTGGAGAGCGGTCTGGAGACCTTCATCAAGCGCTCCGACCTGTCGCGCGACCGCGACGAGCAGCGCCCCGAGCGCTTCACCGTCGGCCAGAAGGTCGATGCCCGCGTCATCGCCTACGACAAGAAGACCCGCAAGCTGCAGGTCTCGATCAAGGCGCTAGAAATCGCCGAGGAGAAGGAGGCCGTCGCACAGTACGGCTCGACCGACTCCGGCGCTTCGCTGGGCGACATCCTGGGTGCCGCGCTGAAGAAGCAGGGCAACTAAGGTCTATTCGACATCCGGTCGCGCCGTTTTCGGCGGCGCGGCCGACAGGAATAAAAAGAACCCGCCGGATCGCTTCGGCGGGTTCTTTCGTTCGAGGATCAGGAAGGCGGCGGGACTTCAGGCCTGGCCGTAGAGCGGCACCAGCGCGCCGTTCATCGCCCGGTTGGCCGGCGAGGCGAGGTAGACGACCGTCTCGGCCGCCGCGTCGAGCGCCACCCAGCGGGCGGGATTGGCATCGGGCATGGCGGCGCGATTGGCCGGCGTGTCGAGCGTCGAGGGCGCGATGGCATTGACCAGGATCTCCTTCGCCTTGACCTCCTCCGCCAGCGCTACCGTCATCGCCGCCACCGCCGCCTTGCTGGCAGCATAGGCGACCATGCCGGCGCCGCGCCGCGGATCGAGGCCGGGACGGGCCGAGACGTTGACGATGCGGCCGCCGCTGCCGGCCAGCATGGCGCGCAGCGCCGCGCGGCAGCACAGGAAGGCGGTGCGCACGTTGGTTTCCATCATCTCGGCGAAGGACGCGGATTCGGTCTTGTCCAGGGGAGCGGCGGCGAACCCGCCGGCGATATGGATGGATGCCCACAGGTCCGGCACGTCGCGGTAGAACTCGTCCACCACCGCCGGATCGGCGAGATAGATGTTGTGGACGAGGCGGACGCGTTCATGCCCCTCGAAACCGAAGCCGGGGGGCGCCGCAGCGTGGCTGTTCGGCACATGGCAGATCGCGCCTTCGTCGAGGAGCCGCGCCACCACCGCCGTGCCGAGCGCGCCGGTGCCGCCCGTCACCACAACATGCCTGCCTGCCAAAGTCGCAGTCATTCTTACTTCAATCCCGTTTTCACCCCGATAGGACCGTCGCGCCTTTTCGGCCGTCACTCAACCGAAATCTCGATGAGGCGGGGTTTTTGCGAGCGCCTGGCGCGCAGCAGCGCCTCGCCCAGCTCCGAGGCGCCGGCCAGACGCTCGGCTTCGATGCCGTAGGCCTCGGCAATCTTCAGAAAGTCCGGCGGCATCGGCGACACGCCGACCGGTTCGACGCCGACGTCGCGCATCGACGTTTCGATCTCGCGGTAGCCGCGATTGTTCCATACCACAAAGATGACATTCGCACCCGAATCCAGTGCCGCGCCGATCTCCGGCAGGGTGAACTGGAAGCCGCCGTCGCCGGTGAGGCAGACGACCGGCGCGTCCGGAACGGCGAGTGCGGCCCCGATGGCCGCCGGCGGACCATAGCCCAGCGCACCGAAGCCGGTCGCGGCGCTGAACCAGCCGCCGGGACGGTCATGGTCGTAGTAAAGATTGGCGGCGTAGACCGGCTGGGTGGAATCGCCGACGATGAGCGCGCCGGGCAGGGCGTCGCGGATCGTTTCCACGACCTTCACCTGTGCCTGCATGGCCGGATCGATCTCCGCCCACGCTGCCTGGCGGGCACCCGCGGCGCGGGCCGCGCCGGCTGTGGCCGGACGCGCCGCGTTGACATCGGCTCTCGCGGCGACTTGCCGTGAGGATGCGTGGTGGCCGGTTTCGTCCAGCTCGGCCAGCAACGCCTCCAGCCCCCTTGCGCAATCCGCCTGGATGGAAACCGTGGCCGACCGCCGCGCCAGTTGTGTCGCGTCGATGTCGATGCGCACCAGATTGGCCGGCAGGGCAAAGCCGCCGTCGCCATACATATCGTAGTCGGTGGGACCGAACTCCGTGCCGGCGGCGACGACGAAATCGGCATCTGCCATCAGCGCACGCACGGCCTTGAGGCTGGGGCTGGCGGGTACGGCGAGCGGATGGCCATGCATCAGGCCACGCGCATTGGCGGTCTGCACGACCGGCGCGTCGAGCCGCTCCGCCAGGGCGCGCAGTTGCGTTTCCGCCCGCTTCGCGCCGCCGCCTGTAAGGATGAGCGGCCGCCGTGCAGCCTCCGCCAGCCGCGCGGCTTCGGCGACAGCAGCCGTATCGGGTGCCGCCGGCGGCGCATTGGGCCGCGATGGCACCAGTCCATCGGCCGGCACGGTCATGACGTCGATGGGAATCTCGATATGCACCGGTCCCGGCCGGGACGAGGCAAACAGCGCAAAGGCGGATGCCAGTGCGCCCGGCAGTGCGCGCGCATCGGTGATGCGGGTGGAGGCGAGCGCCACTTTCTCCGTCATGCCGTGCTGGTCGGGCATTTCGTGCAGGTAGCCCAGTCCCTTGCCGAGCGTCGGCATGGCGTTGACGCCGGAGATCACCAGCATCGGCACGGAATCGGCACGCGCCTGCGCCATGGCGGTGACGGCATTCGTCAGGCCCGGCCCGGTTATGACGAAGGCGACGCCGGGCTTTCCCGAAGCGCGGGCGTAACCGTCCGCCATGAAGGCGGCGCCCTGTTCGTGTCGTGGCGTGACATGGCGAATCTTCGAGCCCGCCAGTCCGCGGTACAGCTCCACTGTGTGGACACCCGGAATGCCGAACACGGTGTCGACGTCGTGAGCTTCCAGCAGCGTGATGAGGGCTTCGCCGAGGGTTGTCATTGCCTGAGGATCGGCCGTGTCAGGCAGGTCGGGCCGCCCTCGCAGGCGATGCAGAGCGCATCGGCCTCGAAGGTCTGGACCGCACAGCCGGCGGCCCGCATGGCAGCGGCCGTTTTCGGGAAGCCGGCGACGGCGATCACCTGGCGCGGCGCCGTGGCCAGCACGTTGAGGCTGAGCCCGTTCGAGGCGGCGAATTCGTCGGCGTCGCCATGGACGAGCGCGATGCCGCGCTGGCGCAGCAACTGGTAGAAGGCGGCCGGCAGGAGCGGGGCATGGACCAGCGCCAGATCGTCGGCCAGCGGCGAGATTACCGATTGCAGATGCAGGCAGGCTTCCTCGCCCTGCCACAGCGGCAGGTCGAAACCGAGGACGGAGACGCCCTTCGGCTCCAGCAGGCCGGCGAGCTGACGGATACCGGCCTCGTTGGTGCGCACGCCGCGGCCGACAGCCAGCGTCTTGGCGTCAACCCACACGCAATCGCCGCCCTCGACCTGGCCCGGCGCCTCGATGCTGCCAAGAACCGGAATGTCCATGCGCCGGTAGGCGGCGGCGTGCAGCGCCGGCTCCGGCTCGCGCAGCACCTTGCCCATCGACAGAACGATGGCGCCATGGTCGGTCATCAGCGAGGGATCGTGGGTGAAGACTGAGTCCGCCAGCCCGTCGTCGGCATCGGTCAGCCATTCGATTTCGGCTCCGCTGGCGGCGACCAGCTTCGCCAGTTCCGCATGCTGGCGCGCCGCCTTGCCGGCTTCGAAGCCCGGCCCATAGTGCCATTCCGACGCGCTGGCGCGCGGCATGGCGCTGGCGGCCGAGCGCATCAGCACGCGCCTGAGCGGTGCGGCCATGGATTGCGAACCGTAAGCTTTCACGCGCGCCTCGTTCCTGAAAAAATAAGAGAAAATTTCATGTACCGGCATTTATACACTTGCATCCGACCGCCGCAAGTGCCGTAATATGCCGCAAAAATGGGGAGCGCGCCGACGGCTCTTGAGCCGCAAAGGCGCAGTCGGTGACGGGATATGCGCAGCCGGACAAGCATCCGACAACGAGGCGGGCGCCACGCGGAGGCGGCGGTTTGACGGCCGGCACGCAGGCATCCCAGGCACGGTCTTCAGGCGGACAGAGCCCCGCCGAGGCCATCCATGTCGAGAACCTGCACAAGAAGTTCGGCGAGTTGCATGTGCTGAAGGGCGTCTCGCTGTCGGCGCGTGACGGCGAGGTGGTCGCCATCATCGGCGGTTCCGGCTCCGGCAAGTCGACGCTGCTGCGCTGCATCAACTGCCTGGAAAACCCGACCAGCGGCATCATCCGCGTCAACGGCGAGGAAATCCGGCTGAAGGCCGACAGCCATGGCAACAGCGTGCCGGCCGACCGCAGGCAGATCGAGCGCATCCGCTCGCGCCTCGGCATGGTATTCCAGAGCTTCAACCTGTGGAGCCACATGACGCTCCTGGAAAACGTCATCGAGGTTCCCATCCATGTCCTTGGCGTCAAGCGCGAGGAGGCGATCCGCACCGCCGAGGCGCTGCTTGCCCGCGTCGGCCTCGCCGACAAACGCGACGTCTATCCCGCCTTCCTGTCCGGCGGCCAGCAGCAGCGCGCGGCGATCGCGCGCGCGCTCGCCATCCAGCCGCGCGTCATGCTGTTCGACGAGCCGACCTCGGCGCTCGACCCGGAACTGGTCGGCGAGGTGCTCAAGGTGATCGGCGACCTGGCGCGCGAGGGCCGCACCATGGTGCTGGTGACACACGAGATGAAGTTCGCGCGCGAAGTCGCGAGCCACGTCGTCTACCTCTACAATGGGCTGGTCGAGGAGGAGGGGCCGCCCGACCAGCTTTTCGGCGCGCCGAAATCCGAACGGCTCAGGCAGTTCCTGCGCAATGTCGGGTAGAGACCGGGTCGATTGAGTGCATTCGGTTGAAACAGGACGGGAAACGTCCGCCAAGAATGGGAGAAAGAACATGAAGACATTCGTGAAGATGACGATAGCGGCGGCCGCGCTGACATTGGCCGGCGCATGGTCGGCCAGTGCCGAGGAGATCAAGGTCGGCTTTTCGCCGGAAGCCTATCCGCCCTTCTACAGCCAGGACGCCTCCGGCAAATGGGGCGGCTGGGAGGTCGACATCACCATGGCGATCTGTGCCGAGGCCAAGCTCGACTGCGTGCTGACGCCGATTCCGTGGGACGGCCTCATCCCGGCTCTGAAGTCGAAGAAGATCGACGCAATCATGAACTCGATGTCGATCACCGCCGAGCGCGAGAAGGAGATCGACTTCTCCGACAAGTACTACAACACGCCGACCGCCATCATCGGGCCGAAGGACCAGAAATTCGACGCCACGCCTGAAGGCGTGAAGGGCAAGATCCTCGGCGTCCAGGTTTCGACGGTGCACGCCGCCTACGCCAAGAAGCACTTCGGCGGCGTCGCGTCCGAGATCAAGGAATACCAGACGCAGGATGAGGCCAACCAGGATCTGGTCGCCGGCCGCATCGACGCCACACAGGCCGATTCCATCGCGCTCGACGCCTTCCTGAAATCGGACGAGGGCAAGGCCTGCTGCGACCTCAAGGGCTACGTCGCGCCCGACCTCGAAGTGCTCGGCCCCGGCGTCGGCGCCGGCGTGCGCAAGGGCGACACGGAGCTGAAGGACAAGATCAACGCCGCCATCAAGGCGGTCCGCGCCAACGGCAAATACGCCGAGATCACCAAGAAGTACTTCGACTTCGACATCTACGGCGACGACGCCCAGTCGAACTGATAACGCCGGCCGGTCATGCGCTCCGGCATGGCCGGCCGTCTTTTTGCCTCCGGCCCGGCAGGACCGTTCCGGAGGTGACGATGCGGGGGACGTGACCTGACCGACGTTCTGGCAAGCCTGTTCGGCAACGGCACTTTGGGGCTCCTGGCGCTGGAGCCACCGGGGCGCGGTTCCTTCCTGCTCGCCGGTTTCCTCAACTCCGTCATGATCGCCGTCGGCGCCACCGTCGTCGGCCTCTGTCTCGGTGTCTGCGGCGCCTGGTGCAAGCTCTATGGCGGGCCGGTCGCGCGCGACCTCGCCGGCGTCTACACCACCATCGTGCGCGCCGTGCCGGAACTGGTGCTGATCCTGATCCTCTATTTCGCCGGCGCCGACCTGCTCAACAGAGTGCTCGCCGCCTTCGGCTATCCGCCGACCGACGTCAACGGCGTGGCCGCCGGCATCTTCGTGCTCGGCATCGTACAGGGCGCCTATTCCACCGAGGTGCTGCGCGGCGCCATCCTCGCCATCCCCCAAGGCCAGATCGAGGCCGCCCGCGCCTACGGCATGTCGCCGACGCTGATCATGCGGCGCATCACCCTGCCGGCGATGCTGCCCTTCGCCATTCCGGGACTGGCGAACCTGTGGCTGATCGCGACAAAGGACACGGCGCTCCTGGCCATCGTCGGCGTCAACGAGCTGACGCAGGTGACGCGCACCGCCGCCGGCGCCACGAAAGCCTACTTCACCTTCTTCATGGCCGCCGGCGCCATCTACCTGGCACTCACCCTGTTTTCCGGCGCCATCATCGGCCGCATCGAGCGCTGGGCGCGGCGCGGCATGCCCTCGGTCGCGGGAGCCGGCCGATGAGCGAAGCGCTGATGGACGTCAAGCCGAAGCGGGCGGCAACGAACTGGCTGAAGCCGCACCGCATCGTGCTGATTGCCATCGGCCTGGCGATCGTGCTGGCGTCGATCTTCCTGATGCGCTGGGACTGGCTGCCGCAATACATGCCGCTGGCGATCCAAGGCATCTGGCGCACCGTCTGGCTCCTGGTGGTGACGTCGGTGCTGGGCATCTCGCTCGCAATACCCCTCGGCCTCGCGCAGGCGGCAGGTCCCGCCTGGCTCGCCGCTCCCGCCAAGGCGTTCTGCACCATCATCCGCGGCACGCCGCTCCTGTTGCAACTGTGGCTGCTCTACTATGGGCTCGGTTCGCTGTTCCCGCAGTTCCCGTGGATTCGCGACTCCTTCCTGTGGCCGTATCTCAGGCAGGCATGGCCCTATGGCGTGCTGTCGCTGACCTTGTCCTATGCCGGCTACGAGGGCGAGGTGATGCGCGGCGCCTTCGCCGGCGTGCCCAAGGGCCAGCTGGAAGCCGCACGTGCCTTCGGAATGAGCCGCTTCACCATCTTCCGCCGCATCTGGCTGAAACAGGCGCTGCACCGGGCGCTGCCGACACTGGCCGGCGAGACGGTGCTGCAACTCAAGGCGACGCCGCTGGTCGCCACCATCACCATGGTCGACATCTATGCGGTCGCCTCGCGGGTGCGGCAGGACCTGTTCGTCACCTACGAGCCCTTGCTGCTCTTGGCCGCCGTCTATATGGCGATAACCGGCGTCATCGTTTTCCTGTTCCGCAAGCTCGAAGCGCGTATTCCGACGCGCATCGGCTGACAGCGGCGCAGGCAGCATGACGGATTTCGATTCGGAACCGAAACCATGCAACTGAGCCTCGAACAGGCGACCGCCCTTTGCCGCATGGCCACCCTCGGCGCGGGCGCTGGCGAGGAGGTGGCCGACCTGTTGGCGCGCGCCACCGTGACGGCGGAAGCCGAAGGCAACGCCGCCGTCGGCCTGTCGCATCATCTCGACTATCTCGAGTCGCTGGCGGCCGGCCGCATCGACGGCCATGCCGAGCCAACCATCACCCGGCCGGCGCTCGCCGTCTTCCTGTCGGACGCCCGGCGCGGCATCGCCCATACCGGCTTCGAGCGCGCGCTGGACGATGTCGCCAAGGCGGCGCGGCTGTTCGGCATCGCCGTCTTCGCGCAGAAGAACGCCTATACGTGCGGAGCGCTGGGCTGGTTCACGCGCCGGCTGGCCGAACGCGGACTGGTGGCGCTGGCCGCCACCAACGGGCCGGCGCTGCTGGCCGGCGGCGGC
>JBQCHN010000163.1:0-4013 GCA_051954615.1 Mesorhizobium sp.
CTTGCTGGCCGAAAAGTACCTCGACCCGAAATACGCGCCGGAGGCCGTGGCCGGCGAAACCGGTGTCGCCGCCGAGACGATTCGCGGGCTGGCGGCCGAGATCGCCCGCGTCGCCTTCGACGAGGAAATCGTCATCGACCAACCGTGGACGGATATCCATGGTCAGAGGCATCCGGGCTATGTTGGGCGGCCGGTGTCGTTTCATGCCATGCGCGGCCTTTCGGCCCATTCCAACGGCTTCCAGACGACGCGCGCGCTGCACATGCTGCAGGTGCTGATCGGCGCCATCGACTGCCCCGGCGGCTTCCGCTTCGAGCCGCCCTATCCGAAGCCGCTGACAGCGCACCCGACGCCGCATGGCCGGGCCGAACATTTCGGCTCCGACAAGCCGCTCGCCGGCCCGCATCTCGGCTTTCCGCGCGGGCCGGAGGACCTGTTGGTGGACGAGGCCGGCCGACCGGCGCGCATCGACAAGGCGTTTTCCTGGGACGCGCCGATCGCCGCGCACGGCATGATGCATATGGTCATCGCCAACGCCCATGCCGGCGACCCGTACCCGATCGACGTCTTGTTCATGTACATGGCCAACATGGCGTGGAATTCGTCCATGAACACCGCCGGCACGATCAAAATGCTGGAGGACAAGGACGAGGCGACGGGCGAATACCGCATCCCGAAGATCATCTACTCGGACGCCTATGCCTCCGAGATGGTCGCCTATGCTGATCTCGTGTTGCCGGACACGACCTATCTGGAGCGCTACGACTGCATTTCGCTGCTCGACCGGCCGATCACCGAGCCGGACGCGGTGCAGGACGCCATTCGCTGGCCGGTGTTGGAGCCTGACCGCGATGTGCGCGCCTTCCAGAGCGTACTCATCGATCTCGGCGCACGGCTCAAGCTGCCGGGCTTCACCGACGGCATGGGCGAGCCGCTCTACAAGGATTACGCCGACTACATCGTGCGCCATGAGCGTAGGCCCGGCATCGGACCTCTGGCGGGCTTCCGCGGCTCGCAAGGTGACCGGGCGGGGCGGGGCGCGGCCAATGCCGACCAGTTGCAGCGCTATATCGAGAACGGCTCCTTCTTTTCCGCGCATATCCCGCTGGAGGCGCAGTTCTTCAAGCACGCCAACCAGGCCTATCAGGACTTCGCCGTGCGGATGGGCTTCTTCGACACGCCGCAGCCGGTGACGTTCCAGCTCTATCAGGAGGTGCTGCAAAAATTCCGCCTGTCGGCACAGGGCTTGCGCGATCCGGTGGTGCCCGACATGCACCGGCAGCGCATCCTCGATACGTTCGATCCGTTGCCGGACTGGTATCGGCCGCTCGGCGAAGCGCTCGTGGATCGTTCGGACTATCCGCACCACGCGATCACCCAGCGGCCGATGGCGATGTACCATTCGTGGGGCTCGATGAATGCGTGGCTCAGGCAAATCCATACGAAGAATCCGCTCTATGTGCCGGGGCCGATCTGCGACGAACTTGGCTTGGCGGACGGCGACTGGGCATGGGTGATCTCGCACCACGGCCGCATCAAGGTCGAGGTGGCGCGCATGGAAGCGGTCAATGCCTCGACACTGTGGACGTGGAACGCCGTCGGCAAGCGGGCAGGCGCCTGGGCGCTCGACAAGGACGCGCCGGAGGCCAAAAAAGGCTTCCTGATGAATCACCTGATCGCCGAACTTCTCCCGCCGCGCGAAGACGGCATGCGCTGGTCGAATTCCGATCCGGTGACCGGGCAGGCGGCGTGGTATGACCTCAGGGTGCGGATCGAGAAAGCCGAACCGGACGAGGCGATCAGCGAGCCGCAATTTTCGCCCCTCGCGCAGCCGGAACCGGAGCCGCATCCGGTGGAACTGCGCTACGGGCAGGAGTGGGCGAAATGACCTCTCTCCCCTCACTCCCCACGCCGAAAAAGCTGGGCCTCGTCATCGATCTCGACGTCTGCGTCGGCTGCCATGCCTGCGTGGTCAACTGCAAGGAATGGAATACCGGCGGCTACGGCTCCGCGCTGTCGGATCAGGACCCCTATGGCGCGGACGTGTCCGGCGCCTGGCTCAACCGCGTGCATTCCTTCGAGGTGGTGCCGGAAGGCGGCGAGGTAGTCGGCGAAGCGGGGGATGCCCGCATCGTGCATTTCCCGAAATCCTGCCTGCATTGCGAGGACGCGCCCTGCGTCACCGTCTGTCCGACGGGCGCGTCCTACAAGCGCGCCGAGGACGGCATCGTGCTGGTGGACGAGGACATGTGCATCGGCTGCGGCCTGTGCGCCTGGGCCTGTCCGTACGGCGCGCGCGAGATGGACCTGGCCGCCGGCGTGATGAAGAAATGCACGCTATGCATCGACCGCATCTACAACGAGACCTTTGAGGAAGCAGACCGCCAGCCGGCCTGCGTGCGCACCTGCCCGGCCAACGCCCGCCATTTCGGCGATTTTTCCGATCCGCAATCTGCCGTGTCGATCATGGTGGCGGAGCGCGGCGGCGTCGACCTGATGCCGGAGCAGGGCACGCGGCCGGTCAACAAGTACCTGCCGCCGCGCGCCAGAAAGCCGCTTGCGGCCAGCGCCGACGCCCTGCCGCGCGAGGATACGGACGGCGCAACCGGCCTGTTCGCCTGGCTGGACCTGATGCTGGATCGAATCTGACCTATGCATCCCGCGCTTTCCATCATCGCCTTCACCACATTGTCCGGCCTCGGCTACGGATTGGCGGTCATGCTCGGCCTCGGCCTGCTTGATCCGGCCGCCATCGCCACCAAGATCGCATGGGTTGCGGCACTGGCGGCGATCGGCGGCGGGCTGCTGTCATCGACGCTGCACCTCGGCAATCCGCAACGCGCATGGCGGGCGTTTTCGCAGTGGCGGTCGAGTTGGCTGTCACGGGAGGGAGTGATGGCGATCGTCACCTTCATTCCGCTGATTTTGACAGCATGGACCTGCGTGGTCGAGGGGCGGCAGGCCGTCGTGCCGGGGTTGGTCGGTGCGGTGCTCAGCCTTTGCACGGTGTTCTGCACGGCAATGATCTATGCCTCTCTGAAATCGGTCGATGCCTGGCATTCCAGACTGACGCCAGCCTGCTACCTGCTGTTTTCGCTGGCTGGCGGGGCCATCGCGGCGAGCTTCTTCGCCTTTTGCGGCGGCGGTAATGTGCGCTGGCTGCCGATCGTTGCTGTCGTGGCGCTTGTTGGCGCATGGGCGGTGAAACGGGTATGGCGGCGGCGCATGCAGGCCGAAGCGCCGCTGTCGACGCCGGAAGGCGCCACCGGCCTCGGCGCCATCGGCCACGTGCGGCTGTTCGAGCGGCCGCATATGACGGAAAACTACCTGACGCACGAAATGGGTTTTCGCGTCGCGCGCAAGCATGCTGCCAAGCTGTGGGTTATCGCCGTCCTGCTCGGCGGCGCGGTGCCGTTCGTGCTGCTCGGTCTGTTGCTGATGGCGGGCGCGCAGGCCGGCTCCGGTGCGGCGCTCGTTGCCGGCTTGGCGCTGGCGAGCCATGTCGTTGGCGTGCTTGCCGAGCGCTGGCTGTTCTTCGCTGAAGCGCGCCACGCGGTAATGAACTACTACGGCGGCTAGCCGATGTTCAGCCGCATTTCCGAACGCAAAACCGCTTCACACTTTTGCTGGAAATGCTGCGGTCAGACGGCCTTGCGCATGGTGCGGCTGGGGCCGGTGATGCGCCAGCGCTTGTGGAACCACATCCATTGGCCGGGGTCCTCGCGCACCCAGCGCTCCGTCACGTCGGCGAGGATTTGCGTGACGGCGGCGACATCGACGGCGCCCTTGCGGTCGCGCGGCAGCACCAGCGGCTCCTCGATCTCCAGCCGGTAGCGGTTGCCGGGCAGGCGGATGCAGCGTGCCGGATAGACGTCGCAGTCGAACTGGCGGGCGAGCATGCCGAGCACCGGATTGCTCTGGCAGGTGCGGCCGAAGAACGTCGTCTCGACGCCGCGCGTGAACTTCTGGTCGACCAGCACGCCGACATTGCCGCCGCTTTCCAGCACCGAAGC
>JBQCHN010000164.1:0-4682 GCA_051954615.1 Mesorhizobium sp.
GGCAGGCATGGTTGGGGCGCGCGATTCGACCGGAAACGACGACCGCGGAACCGCGGCCATACCGCTGCTGCGCAGCGGGCTCAGCCTGCGCCACATGCGCATGATCGTGGCGCTCGACGACCACGGCAAGGTCAGCGCCGCCGCCCAGGTAATGAACATCTCGCAGCCCGCCGCCTCGCGCATGATCGCGGAGATGGAAGCCGTTCTACACGTCACGCTTTTGGAGCGGCTGCCGCGCGGTGTGGCGCTGACGCCCTATGGAAAGGCGCTGGCGCGGCGCGCGCGGTCCATCCTGCTCGAAATGCGCGAGGCCGACCGCGAGATCGCCGAACTGAAGGCCGGCAAGGGCGGCTCGGTCTTCCTCGGCGCCGTCACCGCGCCGGCCATCGAACTGGCGGTGCCGGCGATCCGCGAAATCCGCCGGCTCTATCCGCGCATCGAGATCACCATGCAGGTGGAGACCTCCAACGTGCTGGCGCGCGAACTGATCGCCTCGCGCCACGACTTCATCGTCGCGCGCATCCCCGACGACCTCAACCCGCGCCTGTTCGACAGCCGCGTCATCGGCGTCGAGAAGGCCTGCCTGATCGTGCGCCGCGGCCATCCGCTCGCGCACGGGCGGCAGGTGGCGCTGGAGGAGACGACCGGCTACGACTGGGTGTTCCAGTCCGGCGGCTCGCCGCTGCGACAAGCGATGGAGGCGAACTTCCTCAACCGCAACGTGCCGCTGCCTGAACGCATCCTCAACACCTCCTCGCTTCTTCTGACATTGGTGATGGTGGCGCAGTCGGACGCCATCGCGCCGGTGTCGGTGCAAGTGGCGCGCTTCATCCAGAGCCCGGAAGGCCTGGCCGGCGCCATCGACGTGGTGCCGATCGAATTCGACATCGAGGTGAGGCCCTACAGCCTGATCACGGCAAGGAACCGCGTGCTGTCGCCGGCGGCACGGATGCTCTATGACTTCATCCTGCGGGAGGTGGGATAAAACCGTTCGCAGGCTCTGCCAGATCGATCACCTGACTTAACCTTTTCGGTTGAGTTCGGACGCACTCGTCAATCCCTTCGGCTGAATTGACCGCCCCATACCTACGGATCAGTGTTGTCATCATTTCTTGCCACGGGGCGGGGGTCGACCGTGAAAGGCATCTGTGTTCCGAGCACCATTGCTGCCGCGCTCCTGTTGGGATCGGGCACCGATGCGCATGCGCTCAAGCCGGCTCCAACAAGTTGTCAGGCCAGCAAAGCCAATGCCGACGCCGTGACGAAAGGGATGGCATACGATGCCATCGTCGCGCTTGTCGGATGCGAGGGCACTCTCGTCAGCGAAAATAAACTGGGCCCCAACGGTCCGGTGGTCGCCATGCGCTGGTGGTCGGGCAACGGGGGCGACAAATCTTTTTTCAAAGTTCAGTTGTGGGATGGGAAAATGGCTGGCAAGGGCGCTTACGAACTGCAGTAAGCTCTTCAGCCACACGTTTCCAAGCTGCCGCCGAGTGGCCCAACCTTGTAAGGCGAGGTGGAGCGGGTGAAGGGAATCGAACCCTCGTATGCAGCTTGGGAAGCTGCCGTTCTACCATTGAACTACACCCGCGCAGCAGCTTCGTTATCACGCTGCTGGCGGGGGCTGCAACTGCCTTGAAGCATCGTTGCTTGAACTCCCCGCCCTGACTGCGTATCTGAGCCATCCGACCAACCGGACCTGACGGCCCATGTCCGCACTGACGCGTTTTCTCGGCGATTCGCCGCTGCGCATCCTCCTCAAGCTGATCGTCGTCTCCTTCCTCGTCGGGCTGGTGATGAGCGCCTTCGGCTGGTCGCCGCTCGATGTCGTCTACGGCATCCGGAATTTCTTCGTCGACCTCTGGCACATGGGTTTCCACGCGCTTGACCGCTTCGTCGGCTATATCCTGCTCGGCGCGGCGATCGTCGTGCCCGCCTTCCTCGTCATTCGCCTGCTCGGCTACCGCAAGTAGCCGGCGGGCCGCCGCAGGCGGCATCGGAAGGCTGGCAAAAGCGTTCGGATGGCGGCATCATCGCCGGCCGGGAAGGATATCGAAGTGGCGCAACAAGGGCACGACAAGGAACTGCCGACGCTGACCAGGCGGCGCATCCAGGCCGAGGTCATCGGGCCGATCTATGCCGAGATGGTCGAGGCCATCGGCGAAGAGAAAGCGCAGGCGATCCTCGATGCGGCGATCCGCAAGGCGGCGGTGGCGGAAGGCAAGCATTTCGCCGCGCTGGCACCCGGCGGCGTCACCAGCATGGCCGACTTCATCAAGCTCTACGACCTGTGGACCCACGACGGCGCGCTGGAGATCGAGGTACTGGAGGCTTCCGACACCACCTTCGATTTCGACGTGACGCGCTGCCGCTATGCCGAGAGCTACCGGGAAATGGGTCTCGGGCAGATCGGCCACCTGATGTCGTGCAACCGCGACGGCACCTTCTGCCAGGGCTACGACCCCAATATCCAGCTGGACCGCAAGCAGACCATCATGGCCGGCGCGCCGCGCTGCACCTTCCGCTATTCCTACAAGCAGGACTCCGAATAAGCGCGGCGCGGTAAGCCAGAAGCCGAAAACGCTTGTCCGCACCTCGCCGGCAGTTGCGCACGAGGCCGGAAGCGGTGCACATCGGCCGTTCGATCCAGCCACCGCACGGGCACAGCGTGGAGCAGACTTCGACCCCGGAACGGCCGTTCGCCGTCACCAACCGCACGGTGCTGGCCATCGCGGTGCCGATGACGCTCGCCTATCTGACGACGCCGCTGCTCGGCCTGACCAACACGGCGGTGGTGGGGCAGTTCGGGGACGCCGCCCTGCTCGGGGGGCTGGCCGCCGGCGCGCTGGTGTTCGACGTCGTCTTCTCGACCTTCAACTTCCTGCGCTCCGGCACCACCGGCCTGGTTGCGCAGGCCTTTGGCCGCGGCGACGCGCTGGAGGAACGAGCGGTGCTGTGGCGCGCCGTGCTGATCGCGATCGCCGCCGGCATCGCGCTCGCGCTGCTGGCGCCGCTGATTTCGAGAGCCGGCCAGGCCTTCATCGGCGGCGAGGCGCGCGTCAGCGCGGCGATGGACACCTATATCCGCATCCGCCTCATCGGCGCCCCCTTCTCGCTCGTCAACTACACCATCCTCGGCTACGTACTGGGACGCGGCGAAGGCAACCTCGGCCTGCTCTTGCAGATCGTGCTCAACGGCATGAACATCGCGCTGTGCATCCTGCTCGGGCTGGAACTGCACTGGGGCGTGGCGGGCGTCGCCTGGGCGACGGTGATCGGCGAGGCCACTGCCACGCTGTTCGGGCTGTCGGTCGTCGCGCGCCGCTTCCGCAACGGCCCGACGCTGGCGCTTTCGCGCATCCTCGACCTGCCGGCGCTGGGCGCCATGATGTCGCTCAACCGCGACATCATGATCCGCTCCTTCTCGCTGCTGGCCGCCTTTGCGCTGTTCACCCGCGAGGGCGCGCAGTTCGGCACGGTGACGCTGGCGGCCAACGCCGTACTGATGAACCTCTTCCTCGTCTGTGGCTATTTTCTCGACGGCTTCGCCACGGCCGCCGAACAGCTTGCCGGCCGCGCCATCGGCGCGGGCGCCGAGCATTCCTTTCGCCGCGCGGTGCGGCTAACGATCCTGTGGGGCTTCGGCCTCGCCGGCGCGGCGACGCTTGTTCTGCTGGTCTTCGGCACCGATATCGTCGGCATCATCACCACAGCCGCCGACGTGCGCGCGGTGGCGACCACCTATCTGCCCTGGGCGGCGTTCACTGCGCTATCCGGTGTGCTCGCCTTCCAGATGGACGGCGTCTTCATCGGCGCCACCTGGTCGCGCGACATGCGCAACACGATGCTCCTGTCCTTCATCGTCTTCACCGCCGCGCTGTTTGCGCTGGCGCCGGTGTTCGGCAACCATGGCCTGTGGGCAGCTCTGCACGTCTTTCTGCTGCTGCGCGGGTTCAGCATGGCCATAATGCTGCAGCGGCGTGCCCGCACCGCATTCGGCGCAGCCTGAAACGGCAGGCCCCGGCAAGAACGATCAGGGCGTTTCCAACGCGGGTTTCGACCGCTGGACCGCCGTCTCGCGCACGAACGCCTTGTTCGACCGGCCATCGTCGTCGTCGCCGAAAGCGATCAGCCGGGCGACCAGGGCGCGGCGGGCATGATGAGGCGTCAGCGTATGGTCGGCGGCGGCGAGGCCGAGCCTCGCCACGCCGCGCAGCGCATCGAGCCGCCGGCCGTCCGGCCCAAAATGGCGGGCGATCTCCTCAAGGCTGAGGTCGCCCTCTGAGGTGACCATCAGCACCCGCACGCCGCAGGCGCACAAGGCCCGCATCCAGCGTTCGACCGGCGAGCGGCCGATCAGCCGATCCGGCATGGCAAGCACGGTCTTGATGAATTCCAGCCCGCGTCGGGTGGAGAAGCGGGCGACCTTCGAGGCGGCGGCGCGCAATGTTTGGCCTAGCGTCGGCCGCGACGGCTCCTGTGGCGCGTCAGTGGCTGGCCCATGCACCGCCTTGGCGTTCTCGTAGACCTTCCACGCCGCGAGATCGAGCGCATAGGAGCTGTTCCAGGCAAAGCACAGCGGATTGATCATCGTCAGCCGCCGCACCCGGCGGTCGGCGCGCGCCGCGTGGAAGGCCTGGAAGGCGCCGGAACAGGTACCGACCAGCCCGACCTCGCCGAAC
>JBQCHN010000165.1:0-8064 GCA_051954615.1 Mesorhizobium sp.
CTGGGCAGCATCGACCATTCAGATGCCGACGGCGCCTGCAAGAAACTGGTGAAGGCGCTCGGCGCCGGCGGCTTCCTGAAGGCCTGTGTGCCGGCCGCCTATGGCGGCGCTTCCGAAGTCATCGACAGCCGCGCGCTCTGCCTGACGCGCGAGACGCTGGCCTACGCCGACGGGCTGGCCGACTTCGCCTTCGCCATGCAGGGGCTGGGCACCGGCGCGATCAGCCTGTCGGGATCGGAGGAATTGAAACAGCGCATCCTGCCGAAGATCGCTGCCGGCGAGCTGATCTCAGCCTTCGCGCTGACCGAGCCGGAGGCCGGTTCCGACGTTGCCGCCATGGCGACCGCCGCGCGCCGCGACGGCGACGCCTATGTGCTCGACGGCGAAAAAATCTTCATCTCCAACGGTGGCATCGCCGACGTCTATACGGTCTTCGCCCGCACCGGCGAAGCGCCCGGCACGCGCGGCATTTCCGCCTTCGTCGTCTTCGCCGACACGCCGGGCTTCTCGATTGCCGAGCGGATCGAGACGATCGCGCCGCATCCTTTGGCCCGCATCCGCTTCGACAATTGCCGCATTCCGGCCTCGCAGCTTCTGGGCTCACCGGGCGAAGGCTTCAAGATCGCCATGCGCACGCTGGATATCTTCCGCCCATCGGTTGCGGCGGCGGCGCTCGGCTTCGCCCGTCGCGCGCTGGACGAAGCGGTCGCGCACGCCCGCTCGCGAAAGATGTTCGGCGCCACGCTGGCCGACCTGCCGACGGCGCAAAGCACGCTGGGCGACATGGCGACGGCGATAGACGCCGCCGCCCTGCTCATCGCCCGCGTCGCCTGGCGGCGCGATGTCCAGAAACTGCCGATCACCCGTGAGGCCGCCATGGCCAAGCTGACGGCGACCGAGAACGCGCAGTGGGTCATCGACCAGGCGGTGCAGATGTTCGGCGGGCGCGGCGTGCGCGTCGGCGAGATCACCGAAAAGCTCTATCGCGAAATCCGCGCGCTGCGCATCTACGAGGGCGCCACCGAGGTTCAAAAGCTGATCATCGGCCGCGAACTGATGAAGGCGGCGAAACAGGGAGAGGGAACATGACAGTCCGTATCAGCCTGGAGACGACCGATGCTTGAATTTCTGCAACCCGAGGGCTGGGCCAAGCCGATCGGCTACGCCAACGGTGTCGCGGCAACCGGGCGTACGATCTTCGTCGGCGGCCAGATCGGCTGGAACGGCCAGTGCCAGTTCGAGACGGACGACTTCGTCGGCCAGGTGCGGCAGACGTTGGAAAACGTTGTTGCCGTGCTGAAGGCAGGCGGCGCCGAGCCGCATCACATCACCTCCATGACTTGGTATTTCACCGACAAGAAGGAATACGCCGCCAACCTGCGCGGCATCGGCCAGGCCTATCGCGACGTGATCGGCCGGCATTTCCCCGCCATGGCCGCCGTGCAGGTGGTGGCGCTGGTCGAGGATCGGGCCAAGATTGAGATTCAGGCAACCGCCGTGGTATCTGACTGACCCATGGCAACAGCACGGTTCTCAGAAACGGTGACAGGTGAAGTTCGCGGCGGCGTGCTCGTCGTGACGATCGACAATCCCCCAGTCAACGCGCTCTCGGCGGATGTTCGCGCCGGCCTGATGGCCGCGCTCGATCATGCCGAAACGAGCGCCGATATCGTCGGCATGGCCGTCATCGGCGCCGGCCGCATCTTCATCGGCGGCGCCGACATCCGCGAATTCGGCAAGCCGCCAGTCGAGCCCCACCTGCCCGACGTGCTCGACCGTATCGAGAATTTCGCAAAGCCGGTGATCGCCGCCATCAACGGCGCCGCTCTGGGCGGCGGCTGCGAGGTCGCGCTGGCCTGCCATGGCCGCATCGCCGGCGAAAAAGCGAGTTTCGGCCTGCCCGAGGTGAAGCTCGGCATCGTGCCGGGCGCCGGCGGCACCCAGCGGCTGCCGCGCCTTATCGGCATCCCGGCAGCGATCGACATGACGGGTTCGGGCCGCAGCGTGAAACCGGAGGAAGCCGCCAGCCTCGGTCTAGCAGACAAGATCGCCGCCGATCCCGTTACCGAGGCCGCAGAGTTTGCCCGTGCCGTCGCCGGCACGCCGCTCCGGCGCACGGGTGCCCTCACCGTTCCGGTGGCGGACGTCGCAACCGTCGAGGCCGCCACGAAAAAGGTCCTGTCGAAGGCCCGCGGCCAGGCGTCCCCGGGCGAAGCGGTGCGTCTCGTCAGGGCCGCAGCCGACATGAGCCTCAAGGACGGCCTTGCCGAGGAGCGTGCGACGTTCATCCGGCTGCGCGATTCGCGTGAGGCGGCTGCACTTCGCCACGTCTTCTTCGCCGAACGCGCCGCCGGCAAGCTGGACAAGCTCGAAGGCGTGGCGCCGCGCGCGGTAAGAACCGTCGGCATCGTCGGCACCGGCCTGATGGGCGCCGGCATAGCGATTGCCACGCTGACGGCCGGCTATCGCGTCGTCGGCGTCGAGCAGACGGCGGAAGCCGCCGCCGCGGGCGCCAAGCGCATCACCGGCATGCTCGACAAGGCAGTGGAATCCGGCCGCCTGTCCGCCGCATCGCGCAACGAAAGCCTCGCCCGGCTGACGGTCGTTGCCGACGCCGCCGAACTGACTCCGGCCGATCTCGTCATCGAGGCGGTATTCGACGACCTGGCAGTGAAGACCGAACTGTTCCGCAAACTCGACGGCATCGTCAGGGCCGACGCCATCCTCGCCACCAACACCAGCTACCTCAACCCGGACGAGATCGCCGCCGCGACGGCGCATCCCGAGCGCGTCGTCGGCCTGCATTTCTTCTCGCCGGCCAACATCATGCGCCTTACCGAAGTGGTGGACTGCAAGGCCACCGCGCCGGATGTGCTGGCGACCGCGCTGGCCTTCGCGAAGAAGCTCGGCAAGCTGCCGATCGTTTGCGGCGTCACCGAGGGCTTCATCGGCAACCGCATCTATTCGGCCTATCGCCGCGAGGCGGAGTTCATGGTCGAGGACGGCGCGGAACCGCAGGAGGTCGACGCGGCGCTCGAGGCGTGGGGTTTCCCGATGGGCATCTTCACCGTCAACGACATGGCCGGGCTGGAGATCGCCTGGGCAAAACGCAAGCGGCAGGCGGTGACCCGCGATCCGAAGGAACGCTACGTCGAAATTCCCGACCGGCTGTGCGAGGCCGGCCGTTTCGGCCGCAAGAGCGGGCGCGGCTGGTACGACTATTCGAGCGGCCATCGCGCCGTCGACCCGCAAGTCACCACGCTGATCAAGACCGCCCGCGCCGCCAAGGGAATCGTGCCGCGCCGGTTCTCGTCCGAGGAGATCGTCGCCCGCCTGCTGAAGGCCATGGCCGACGAAGGGAGCGCCCTGATCGCCGAGCGCATCGCGGCGCGCGCCTCCGACATCGACCTCGTGATGATCAACGGCTATGGTTTCCCCGCCTACAAGGGCGGCCCGATGTTCGCTTCGGCCTCGCCGGCGTAAACTGTATACTGATTTTGCCGGGCCGCCGCTGTCTTGTTGCGGTTTTTCCGGCAAATACGGCTGTCGAACCAAGCTTGAACAAAGTTTCAGGCTTGAACAGTATACTGCTCTGTGATTGAATTTTGATCATATGCTCAATGGCGGCCGCCTGTCGGGCCGCAGGCGGAGACGGGAATGAACGGCTTTCCGGCAAACCACGAAACCAGATCGGCGCTGACGGGCATCCGCGCGCAGATCCAGGATTTGAGGACGGAAAACATCGCCAAGCTGGCGGTGCGCGCCAGGGCACTGGGGGACGTCATCCCGCTGTGGTACGGCGAAGGCGACATGGTCACACCGGCCTTCATCCGCGACGCCGCCAAGGCGGCATTGGACGCCGGCCAGACGTTCTATGTGCCGAACATGCGCGGCGCCGACGGGCTGAACGCAGCGCTGTCGGAATACCAGTCGCGCATCCACGGCCGCCCTATCGCGATCAACCGCTCGACGGTCGCGCCGGGCGGCATGCAGGCGCTTTATCTGGCGCTGGAAATGCTGGTCGATGTCGGCACCAACGTGGTCTATGTCGAGCCGCAATGGCCCAACATCCATAACGCCATCCACATGATCGGCGGCGAGCCGCGGCCGGTGCCGCTGAAATTCGACGGCGACTGGAAGCTGGACCTCGAGGCGCTCTATGCCCGCTGCGACGCCCGCACCCGCGCGATCTTTCTGTCGACGCCATGCAACCCGACCGGTTGGACGGCAAGCATCGAGGAGATGCGGGCGCTGCTCGATTTCAGCCGCGAGCGCGGCATCTGGATCATCTCCGACGAGGTTTACGGCCGGCTCTATTTCGACGGCGACGTGGCGCCTTCGATGATGCAGATCGCCGAGGACGACGACCGCGTCATGACCATCAACAGTTTCTCCAAGTCGTGGGCGATGACCGGCTGGCGCATCGGCTGGCTGACGCATCCGACGGCCTTGGCCGACCATATGGGCGCCATGACCCAATATGCCAACAGCGGCACCGCCGCCTTCGTGCAGGCCGGCGCCGAGACGGCAATCCGCAAGGGCGAAGGGCTGGTGTCGGAAATCCGCGAGCGCACGCGCCGGGGGCTCGACATGGCCTATGAAGCGCTGGGGCCGCTCAACCGCGTTGTGCTGCCGCCGAAGCCGAAGGGCGGCATGTATGCCTTCTTCGCCCTGCAGGGAGAATCGGACGCCAACGCCGCCTGCACCCGCATCTTGGAGGAAGCGCGCGTCGGCCTGGCGCCGGGTCACCTGTTCGGCGACGCATCGAAGGCGTTCCTGCGCATGTGCGTGATGCGCAACGAGAAGGAGCTCGGACAGGCGCTGGAACGCATGGTCGCAGCACTCAGATAGGGAAGAGAGGAACACCCGGCCGCGACACGAGCGGCACGGGCACGATCAACGGGAGGAGATCAGGAATGTATCGTCGTCAACTGCTGGGCGGCCTTGCCGCCGTTATGCTGGCCCTGGGCGGTATCGGGACGGCGCAAGCCGAAACGCTGACCGTCGGCGCCTATCCCGCCAACCCGCCATGGGAGAACAAGACCGAGAGCGGCACCTTCGAAGGCTTCGAGGTCGATCTGGTCAACGAGATCGGCAAGCGGCTCGGCGCCGAAATCCAGATCCAGGATCTCGGCTTCCAGGCACTGTTCGCCGCCACGGCCTCGGGCCGCATCGACATGGCGATCTCGTCCATCTCGATCACCAACGACCGCTTGCAGAACCAGTCCTTCACGCAAGGCTACTACGACAGCGATATCGCGCTGATCGCCGGCGACGATACCAAGCTGACCGGGCTGGCTGACATGAAGGGCAAAACCATCGGCGCCATCTCGGCTTCCGTCGGCGAGGCGTGGATCAAGGCCAATACGGAAAAATACGGCATCGGCGAATACCGCGGCTACGATACCCAGCAGAACCTTCTGCTCGACGTGCAGTCGGCCCGTCTCGACGGCGCCATCGGCGACATCGCCGGCTTCCAGTTCGCCTTCACCAAGATGAAGGGCATGAAGGTGGTCGAGGCGATCCCAACCGGCGACAAGTTCGCCATCATGATGAAGAAGGGCTCGCCGCTGCTGGAGCGCGTCAACGACGCCATCAGCGCCATCAAGAAGGACGGCACGATGGCCGCGCTGCACAAGAAATGGCTGGGTGCAGACGCGGCCGCCGACTCGTCCGTCAACAAGGTGCTGCCCATTCCGCAAGCGCAATAACCCGACTTGACGGAAGCGGGCTTCGATGCAGCCATGCATGATTTCATGCATGGCTGCCTTCGTCAGGCGGCACTGCAATCGAACACGCTGAGGGATCGGCCATGGAACTGATCGACACCTTCTTCAACTGGCCCGTACTGGTGCGGGCCTTCCCGATCCTGCTGCGCGGCCTGGTGAACACGCTGCTGCTCGGCTGCGCCTCCATCGTCATCGGCAGCATCGCCGGCCTGCTGGTCTGCCTTGCCCGCCTCTACGCGCCACGCCCGCTCAGGACGGCGGCGATCCTCTATGTCGATATCTTCCGGGCACTGCCGATCCTGGTGGTGCTGATCCTGATCTATTACGCGCTGCCTTTCGTCGGCATAAGGCTGTCGGCGTTCGCCTCGGCCACCATCGCGCTGTCGATGGTGTTCGCCGCCTTCACGGCGGAAGTCTGCCGCGCCGGCATCGAGAGTATCCCGAGAGGGCAGTTCGAAAGTGCGGCGGCGCTCGGCCTGTCGTTCTGGCTGTCGATGCGCAAGGTCATCCTGCCGCAGGCGCTGCGCGTCACCACCGCGCCGCTGACCAGCAACTGCGTGTCGGTGTTCAAGGACACGGCGCTCGCCTCGGTCGTCGCCATGCCGGACCTGCTCAAGCAGGCGACGGACGCGCAGGCGCTGATGGCCAACCCGACGCCGCTGATCGGCGCGGCGATCATCTACCTCGCCTTCCTGTGGCCGCTGGTGCGGCTCGTCGGCTATCTCGAAAACCGCAGCAAGCAGCAGATGAAGGGTTGAGGCGATCTACCAGCCGACCCTGCGGCCGTCGAAGGCCAGGAACGAACCGCTGAGCGCCGGCGTCGCCGTGGCAATGAGGTCGCGCAGGGCGCGGGCGCTGTCCGCCACCGGCAGCACGGCCTCCTCGCCGCCCATGTCGGTCTTCACCCAGCCCGGATGCAGCGACAGCACGGTGACGCCGTCCGGCTGGAGATCACGCGCGAGTTGGACGGTCGCCATGTTGAGCGCGGCCTTGGAACAGCGATAGGCGTAGTCGTCGTCATCGTCGTCGAGCAAGCCCTCGGCCATCGAGCCCGCGCGGGAGCCGATATTGGCGACGGTGGGATCGCGGCCGAGCCGCAGGTTCGCCAGCAAGGCGCGCGTCACCAGCACCGGTCCCAGCGTATTGACGCGCAGCACGGCGAGAAACTCGTCCGGCTGGAAGGCGTCGAGGCCGGCGGCGGGGCTGCGCACGGCGGCGTTGTTGACGACCACGTCCAGCGGCTGGCCGGCGAGCCGTTCCGCCAGCGCCGAAACCGACGCTGGATCGGCCACATCGAGCGGCTGGAATTCGACGCCCGGCTCAAAGCCGCCTGCCGACAGGCTGCGACCGCAGCCGATCACTCGCCAGCCGTCGGCCGCATACTGCCGGACCAGTTCGCGGCCGAGTCCGCGCCCGGCGCCGGTGACGAGCACCGTGCCGGGCTGCCCGGCTTCAGCGGCCACCCGCGGCGCTCCGTGGTCTTGCGGCGGCCTCCTGCCCGGCGATCGCGGCGTAGATCTCGCCCGAGAATTTCACCGTACGCTTCTGCGTCGCG
This sequence comes from Mesorhizobium sp., assembly GCA_051954615.1. Classification (GTDB taxonomy): domain Bacteria; phylum Pseudomonadota; class Alphaproteobacteria; order Rhizobiales; family Rhizobiaceae; genus Mesorhizobium. Next base: position 7,285 of record JBQCHN010000165.1, read on the forward strand.
TAGTCGACATGGGTGATGCCGAAGGGCGTGGTGTAGCCATAGGCCCATTCGAAATTGTCCATCAGCGTCCAGGCGAAATAACCGCGCACCGGCACGCCTTCGCCTGCGGCTTTCGCCACTTCCGTCAGGTGATCGACATAATAGGCGGCACGCAACTCGTCCCAGACATGGCCGTCGGCGCCGACCGTTTCCGGTCGCGTGGCGACGCCGTTCTCGGAAATGTAGATTTCCTTCGGCGCGTAGTTGTCATGCACGTAGCGCAGCACGTCGTACATGCAGCGCGGCCAGATCTCGTAGCCGACGGCGGAATAAAGGCCCTCGGTCTGGACGCGGCGATAGTTCAGTGGCGCCAGTTCCGTGCCCTCGGCGATGACCGAGCGGCGGTAGATGTTGACGCCGAGATAGTCGACAGGCGTGGCGATAACGGCGTTGTCATCGGCGTGGATCTCCGGCAGCAGGTCGCCATAAAGCGCCAGCATGTCCTGCGGATAGGCACCCTTGAAGACGGCGTCGAGGAACCAGCGGTTCTGCGCGCCGTCGAAACGTCGCGCCGCCGCCACGTCGCGCGGGTCGGCGCTTGCGGGCTCGGCGACATTGAGGTCGAAGACGATGCCAACCGAGGCGTCCCGCACTTCGGCGCGGATCGCCGGAACCGCCTTGCCGTGGCCGAGCAGCGCGTGGTGGCTGGCCGTCACGCCGCCCTTGGTGCCGTCGCGCAGGCCCGGCGCGTCCTCGCCCGAGGCATGGCCGGACCAGCAGAAGGTCCACGGCTCGTTGAGC
>JBQCHN010000166.1:0-10860 GCA_051954615.1 Mesorhizobium sp.
GTCTTCTCGGCGCGGCCGCCGATATGCATGTTGGAGCGCGATTCGGTCTCGGCCGGCACGCGGTTGACGGCGCCGACCGGCTCGCCGTCGATGAGGATGATGCGCTTGTCGCCCTTGCGCACGTCCTTCAGGTAGCGCTGGACGATGAACGGCTCGCGGAAAAGCTGAGCGAACATCTCAAGCAGCGAGGCGAGGTTGCGGTCGGCCTCGGGAAGGTGGAAGACGCCGGCGCCGCCGTTGCCGTAGAGCGGCTTGACGATGATGTCGCCATGCTCCTTGCGGAAGGCGGCGACCTCGACCGGGTCCTTGGTGATCAGCGTTTCCGGCATCAGGTCGGGAAACTCGGTGACGAAGATCTTTTCCGGGCTGTTGCGCACCCAGGCCGGGTCGTTGACCACCAGCGTCTTGGGGTGGATGCGGTCCAGCATATGGGTGGTGGTGATGTAGTTCATGTCGAAGGGCGGATCCTGACGCAGCAGCACCACGTCCATCTCCGACAAATCGGTGCGCACCGGCTCGCCGAGCGAGAAGTGGTCGCCCTTCTCGTCGCGCACCGTCATCGCCTCCAGGCGGGCGAAGACCTTGCCGCCGACCATGGCCAGCCGGTCGGGCGTATAATGATAAAGCCTGTGGCCACGCCTCTGCGCCTCCAGCGACAGCGCGAACGTCGTGTCGCCGACGATGTTGACGGTTCTGACATGGTCCATCTGGACGGCGATATCGAGCGGCATGGCGGTCTCGGTCTCCGGCTTGCGGTGCGCTCTGCTCTACAGGCTTGGCGGGGCGCTGCCAATCGTCCCGTTTTGAACGTTGCCGTCAGCGACGTGAAACAAGGAACCGGACACATCTGTCCATAAGCCGGCGTATTTCGTCATAGAAATGCGCCGGAGATACCTTTCCTAAACGGTTTTCTGCCATGGTCGCCGCAATTTCCGGCATCAGAACAGGAAAACCGATGCAAACTCCGTTTGGCACCGGGCAAGCATACAGGGATGGAACGGATCTGGCCTTCACCGATCCGCTGACGGGACTGGGCAATCATCGCCGCTTCTTCGACAAGGTGGAGCGGCTGATCGCCGACCGTGCCGATGACCCTGCGCCGTTTGCCGTCGGCATCGTCGACCTCGACGGCTTCAAGCCCATCAACGACCTGTTCGGCCACAAGGCCGGCGACGACATCCTCATCCAGGTGGCGATGCGCCTGCGCGCCTCGATGGATTCGCATTCCAGCGTCTGCCGCATCGGCGCCGACGAGTTCGCCTTCCTCTACCCGATGGTGTTTTCCGAGGAAGCGGCCGCCGACCGGGCGCGCATGCTGATCGAGATCCTGTCGGCGCCCTACGACGTCGGCGAGCGCACCGCCCGCCTTTCGGCCTCGGTCGGCTGCTCGCTGTTCTATTCCGGCGACGAAACGACCGAGATCCTGGTCAACAAGGCAGAGACCGCGCTCTACCACGCCAAGCGCTCGGGGCGCGGCAAGGTGATGGTCTATACACGCGAGATGGAGGAGGCGGCCAAGCACGTCACCCGCATCGAGCAGGCGCTGCGCCGCGCCGTGTCGGCCGGCGAGGTGGAGCCGCACTTCCAGCCCATCGTCGACCTCGCCACGCGCCGCGTCATCGGCTTCGAGACGCTGGCGCGCTGGACCGACCGCGATCTCGGGCCTATCTCGCCGGCCGTCTTCATCCCGATCGCCGAGGAACGCGGCATCATCGGGCCGCTGTCGCAGCTGATCCTGCGCAAGGCGACGGAAGCCGCGCGCGCATGGCCGACGGACCTTTTCCTGTCGTTCAACCTGTCGCCTTCGCAGCTCGTCGACCAGAACACCGGCCTGCACATCCTGTCCATCCTCGACCGCAACGGCTTCGATCCGCGCCGGCTGGAGGTCGAGATCACCGAGACCGGCCTGATGAATGACCCGGCCTCGGCCGAGAAGATCGTCGAGGACCTGAAGCGGGTGGGCATCCGCGTCTCGCTGGACGATTTCGGCACCGGCCAGTCGTCGCTCGGCCGCCTGCGCGAATTCCATTTCGACAAGCTCAAGATCGACCGCGCCTTCGTCTCCTCCATTCTGGAGGACCGCCCGTCGGAGCACATCATCCGCGCCATCCTCGCCATGTGCGAGGGGCTGGGCATGGACGTGGTGGCCGAGGGCATCGAGGAGGAGGCGCAGGCCGACAGGCTCATCCAGTTCGGCTGCGGCGGCGGCCAGGGCTACCTGTTCGGCAAGCCGGCCGACGCCGAGGCCACGCTCGGCTACCTGCGCGATTCCTTCCGCGGCGCGCAGCGCACCAAGGCGGTCTGACGGCGGTCGGAAGACGACCGAGCCGCCAATCCGGCGATTTTGTCCGACAAAACAGGCCAGGTGCCGCTTTTCGCGCTTGCCCGCGCATCGCGGCCGGCTAGGATGCGCCCCGCATCGCGGCCTGTCGCCGCCGGCCTAAAGCGTGTCGCGATCTTTCAGATTCGTTCCGCACGCTTTAGATTCTTGATTTTACGCATGTCTTTGTCCCGAAACCGGGTCCCGCTTTCGGAGATATGCTTTAGGGAGAGGATCATGATGCCATCGGCGCGGTTCGCCGACCTTGAAGGCGCCTCGGTGCTGATCACCGGCGGCGGTTCCGGCATCGGCGCGGCGCTGACCGAAGGCTTCGTGCGGCAGGGCGCCAGGGTCGCCTTCATCGACATCGCCGAGGAACCCAGCCGGGCGCTGTGCGAGGCGCTCGCCGAAACCGGAAACCGTCCGCTCCATCTCAAGGCCGACCTCGCCGATGTCGGCGCCCTGCGCGCGGCGGTGGCAGAGGCGGCAGCCCGCCACGGCCCGGCGACCGTGCTGGTCAACAATGCAGCGCGCGACGACCGCCACGCCGCCGAAGACGTCACGCCGGAGGAATGGGACGCCAACCTCGCCGTCAACCTCAGGCCGCATTTCTTCACCGTGCAGGCGGTGGTGCCGGGCATGAAGGCGGCCGGCCACGGCGCCATCGTCAACTTCACCTCCACCTCCTTCATGCTCAACATGGGCGACATGCCGGCCTATACGACCGCCAAGGCCGGTATCGTCGGCCTGACCAAGGGCATGGCCGGGCGCTACGGCAGGCACGGCATCCGCGTCAACGCCATCGCGCCGGGCTGGGTCGTCACCGAACGGCAACGGAAATTGTGGGTGAAGGGGGACAATCTCGACAGCCACATCGCCCGCCAGGCGATCCCGCGCATGATGGTGGCCGACGACATGGTGGGTCCATGCCTGTTCCTAGCCTCCGACGCCTCCGCCATGCTGACGGCGCAGACGCTGATCGTCGACGGAGGGGTGCTGTGAGCGCAGCACCGGCCATCGCGGCGGTCGACTGGGGCACGACGCGGCTGAGGCTCTGGCTGCTCGATGCCGCCGGCACGGTTCTGGCCGAGCGGCGCGGCGACGACGGCCTGATCAGCGCCCGCGACAAAGGCTTCGCCGCCGTTCTGGAGGGACATCTGGCGGCGGCCGGCGCGCCGGCTGGCCTGCCGGTGATCATGTGCGGCATGGTCGGCGCCCGCCAGGGCTGGCTGGAGGCGCCTTATGTCGACGTCCCTTCGCCGCTCCCCGCAGTGCTCAAAGGTGCGCTCAAGGTGCCGGATGCCGGCCGCGACATCCGCATCGTGCCCGGCATGGCGCAACGGCTGGCGGATGCGCCGGACGTGATGCGCGGCGAGGAGACACAGCTTGCCGGCGCCGGGCTGGCGGGACGTGGCCGACACATCGTTTGCATGCCCGGCACGCATTCCAAATGGGTCGCGGTCGAGGACGGGGCGGTGACCGGCTTCGGCACATGGCCGACGGGCGAACTGTTTTCCGTTCTGGCCGCGCACTCCATTCTGCGCCATTCGCTCGGCGAGCAACCCGCCGCCGTAGCCGCCGACAGTCCGGCGTTCCGGCGCTGGTGCGAGGCAGCCCTTGCCGAAGGCGGCGATATCACGGGCCGGCTGTTTTCCATCCGCGCCGCCGGCCTGCTGCACGGGCTCGGCCCGGACGATGCCGCAGCCTGTCTCTCCGGCCTTCTGATCGGCGCCGAGATCGCTTCGGCGGCTCGCCGATACCCGACAGGCAAACAGCCGGTCGCGCTCGTCGCCTCCGGCGCGCTGGGTGTGCTCTACGGCGCGGCCCTCGGCTTGGCCGGACACGCGATCCGGCCCGTCGACGCCGACGAGGCGGTGCGCGCCGGGCTGTTTGCCGCGGCACGGGAGAACGGCATGATCGCTTCGACGCAGGAGCCCGCATGACACAAACTGCCCCCTTTCCGAAACTCGCGCGCGGGCTGGTCGCCATCCTGCGCGGATTGAAGCCGGACGAGGCGGTCGCCATCGGCGAGGCGGTTTTCGCCGCCGGTATCGAGGCGATCGAAGTGCCGCTCAATTCGCCCGACCCGTTCGTGTCGATCGAGAGGCTTGTCTCTGCATTGCCGGCGACGGCGCTGGTCGGCGCTGGCACCGTGCTGACGGCCGCCGACGTGGACCGCCTGCACGGCGCCGGCGGACGCCTGCTGGTCAGTCCCAACATCGACGCCGACGTGATGAAACGCGCCGCGCATCATGGCATGGTGACGATGCCCGGCGTGTTCAGCCCGAGCGAAGCCTTCCAGGCGATCCGCCTCGGTGCCTCGGCGCTGAAATTCTTCCCCGCCAGCGTGCTCGGGCCGGGCGGCATCGCCGCGATGCGCGCGGTGCTGCCCAGCGAAACGCTCGTCGGGGCGGTCGGCGGCGTCTCAGACAAGGATTTCGCCGGTTACAAGGCGGCGGGCGTCAGCGTGTTCGGATTGGGCTCCAGCCTGTTCAAGCCGGGCATGACGGTGGCCGAAGTGGCGGCGAAGGCCCGCGCCGCCGTCGCCGCCTGGGATTCCGTTTTCGGGAGCAGGCCATGAGCGAGCCGGCCGTAACACCGCTGTCGAACACCGTCTGCGAACTCGGCGAAGGCCCGAGCTACGATCCGGGAAACGACACGCTTTACTGGTTCGACATCGTCAACGGCCTGCTGGTCGAGCATCGTTCCGGAAGCGAAACAAAAGCGCATCGGCTCGGCCGCATGGCCAGCGCCATTGCCATTGTCGATGGCGGCCGGCAGCTCATCTCGGCCGAAGACGGGCTCTACCTGCGCGACGTCGCCACCGGCAAACTCACGCTGCACACGCCGGTCGAAGCCGACAATGCGGTGACGCGCTCCAACGATGCCCGCGTCCATCCCTGCGGCGCCTTCTGGATCAGCACCATGGGCAAGAAGGCCGAAACGGGCGCCGGCTCGATCTACTGGTTCTTCAAGGGCGAGTTGCGGCGCCTGTTCGCCGAAATCTCCATCCCCAATTCCATCGCCTTCACCGCCGATGGCGCGATCGCCTACTACACCGATTCCAAGACCGGCCTGATCATGCGCATCGCCTGCGATCCGGCCACGGGCCTGCCGGCCGGAGAGCCGAAAGTTTTCGCCGACCGTGGCGGCGGCAGCGGCGACCATGACGGCTCGGTGGTCGATCTCGACGGGACTTTGTGGAACGCCCGTTGGGGCGAGGCGTGCGTCAACGCCTATTCTCCCGACGGCAAGCTGGCGCGCTCGATCCGCATGCCGACAAGGCAGCCCTCCTGCCCCGCCTTCCACGGCCCCAGGGCGGACAGGCTGGCGGTCACCTCGGCCTGGGCGGACATGGATGCCGGCCAGCGCGCCGCCGACCCGCAAGCCGGCAAGACCTTCCTGATCGACCTGCCGGTGCGCGGCCGCTTCGAGCCCCGCGTGCTGATGTGAGCATGTCGCGCCGCTGATGATTCCGCGTCGGTTTTATCGGATGCCGAGCCCTTCGCGAATGCGAGACTGACCGGCCATCGGACCCCCAAAAAGCATGCCCAGCCCGGAACTCGTCCTGATCCATGAGCCCGAACGGGCCTGCCTCGACCGGCTGGCCGGCGAGGACTTCGAACCGCAGCGCGCCGCCGAGATCGCCTCCTACCTCGCCCAGTCGACCGACCTGGCGGCCGAATTCGACGCCATCGCTGCCACCTGCGCGGCGCATGGCCTGCGCTTCTCGCCGGTGGAACTGGACGATGCGGCGGCGGCCCTTGCCGCGCGCGATCCGGCATCGACGCTTGTGTGGACGCTGACCGACGGCATCGCCTATTTCCGTGGCGGCGCGGCGCCGGTGCTGGCGCGGCTGGGCGGTTTCCGGACCATCGGTGCCGACGATTCCGTGTTCGCGCTGTGCCAGGACAAGTTCCGCGCCGGCGCCGTGCTTTCAGCCCTCGGCCTGCCGGTCCCGCCCGCCGGCCTGGCGCGCAACGGGGAATGGCTGGCGCCGCCGCCCGCATCGCCGCAAGGCTGGTTCGTCAAGCCGAACCGGCTCGGCGCCAAGATCGGCATCTGGCCGGATTCCCGCTGTTTCGAGCTGGATCGCGCGCTTGAACTTAGCCGGCGCATCTTCGCTCGCTATCGTGACGACGCGATCGTCCAGCCCTATGTCGCCGGCCGCAACGCGCGCGCCTCCTTCCTCGCCGTCGAGCCTGCCGCCGGCACGGAGGCGCTCGGCGTTTCCTTCGTCGATTCCGGTGCCGACTTCCAGACCATGGAAGACAGCCTCGCCCTCTACGGCGACACCGGCGCGGCCGCCAGAGCCGAGGGCCGCTACACTGAGCCGGTGCTGGAGCCGGTCGCCCGCAGCCAGCCCGGCGCCGACGCCCGCATCCGCGCGCTCGCCGACAGGCTGATGCGCGGGCTCGGCCTGCGCGACGTCTTTTCGCTCGACCTGCGCGTCGAGGCCGACGACGCGCTCCACCTCATCGAATTCGAGGTCTGCCCCGGCCTGCCCTGCTTCGACTTCCGCGCCTATTGCCGCGAACGCTGGGCGATGAGCCTCGCCGATGCGATGGCGGCGACCGCCGCCCACCGGCTGGCGGGCCGCTCGTCATGACCGTCAAAAGCGCTGTTGCTGGTGGCGAAGCCGCCCGCTATGGTTCGGGCCATCGTTCGATCCGGCCTGAACGCAACCTGATCGAACCCTCTAACAAAACAAAGGGAACACTCCGATGATGATGGAAAAGATCGCCCTGCGCTCCCGTATGTGGCTGGCAGGCGCCGCCTTGTCCGCTTTCGTGGCGGCATCGCCCGCCTTTGCCGTGACGCCGGCCGACACGCTGGTCGAGGGCTTCGCCATCGACGACATCATCAGCGTCGACCCGGCCGAGGCGTTCGAACTGTCGACGGCGGAAGTGACGGGCAACACCTACGACCTTCTGATCCGCATCGACCTCAACGACACCTCCAAGGTGAAGGGCGACCTCGCCGAGAGTTGGACGATCTCGGACGACGGCCTCGTCTACACCTTCAAACTCAAGCCCGGCCTGAAGTTCGCCTCCGGAAACCCGATCACCGCCGCCGACGTCGCCTATTCCTTCGAGCGCGTCGTCAAGCTCGACCTGAGCCCGGCTTTCATCATCAACCAGTTCGGCATCACCGGCGACAACGTCGCCGAAAAGGCCAAGGCAGTGGACGACACCACCTTCCAGTTCACCGTCGACAAGTCCTATGCGCCGAGCTTCGTGCTGAACTGCCTGTCCTCGACGGTAGGCTCCGTGGTCGATTCCAAGCTGGTCAAGGAACACGCCGTGGCGGTGACGCCGGACGCCGACCACAAGTGGGACAACGACTTCGGCAACGCCTGGATGAAGACCGGCTATGCCGGCTCCGGCCCCTACAAGCTGCGCGAATGGAAGGCCAACGAGGCCGTCGTCATGGAGCGCAACGACAACTACTGGGGCGAGAAGGCCAAGCTCGCCCGCGTCATCTATCGCCACATGAAGGAAAGCTCGGCGCAACGCCTCGCCCTGCAGGCCGGCGACATCGACGTCGCCCGCAACCTCGAGCCGAACGACCTCAACGCCATCGCCGACAACAAGGACCTCGCCACGGTGAGCGCGCCCAAGGGCACGGTCTGGTACATCAGCCTGAACCAGAAGAACGAGAAGCTGGCCAAGCCGGAAGTCCGCCAGGCGTTCAAGTACCTCGTCGACTACGACGCGCTGGGCTCGACCATCCTCAAGGGCATCGGCGAGATCCATCAGACCTTCCTGCCCAAGGGCGACCTCGGCGAACTGGACGAGAACCCCTTCAAGCTCGACGTCGCCAAGGCCAAGGAACTCCTGGAGAAGGCCGGGCTGAAGGACGGCTTCAGCGTCACCATGGACGTGCGCAACGGCCAGCCGACGACGGCCATGGCCGAGTCGATCCAGCAGACGGCGGCGCAGGCCGGCGTCAAGATCGAGATCATCCCCGGCGACGGCAAGCAGACCCTGACCAAGTACCGCGCCCGCAACCACGACATCTATATCGGCCAGTGGGGGCAGGACTATTTCGATCCGAACTCGAACGCCCAGACCTTCGTCTCCAACCCAGACAACTCCGACGACGGCAAGACCAAGACGCTGGCCTGGCGCAACGCCTGGGACATCCCGGAGCTGACCAAGCAGACGGAAGCCGCCCTTCTGGAGAAGGATACGGCCAAGCGCGCGGCCATGTACCAAGACCTGCAGAAGAAGGCGCTGGAGGAAAGCCCCTTCGTCATCATCCACCAGCAGCTCGAAGTCGCCGGCGTGCGCGCCAACCTGAAGGAGTTCAAGCTGGGCCCCAGCTTCGACACCAACTTCGTCAGTCAGGTTTCCAAGGAATAGCCGGAAGGCCGTTTCCTTGAGCGCGGTTGAACAACAGGCGGGCGGGCGCGGCAGCGGCCGCGCGCTTGCCATTGCGGGCGGCATCGGCCGCTTTCTGCTGATCGCGGCGACGACCTATCTCGGCCTGCTCGCCGTGACCTTCTTTATCGGCCGGATCATCCCCATCGACCCGGTGCTGGCCGTGCTCGGCGACCGCGCGCCGGAAAGCGTGGTCGAGCGCACGCGCCGCGAGATGGGGCTTGACCTGCCGCTGATCGAGCAGTTCTGGATCTACATCAAGGCGGCGCTGAACGGCGATTTCGGCACCTCGGTGCTGACCACCAACCCGGTGATGGCCGACATCCGCCGCGTCTTCCCCGCGACCATCGAACTCGCCACGGTCGGCACCCTGATCGGCACCATCCTCGGCATCCCGCTCGGCGTGCTGGCGGCGGTGAAGCGCGGCAGCCTCGCCGACCAGTTCGTGCGCGTCGTCGGCCTCGTCGGCTATTCGGTGCCGATCTTCTGGCTGGCGCTGCTGGCGCTGGTGCTGTTCTACGCAAAGCTGCAATGGGTGGCGTTCCCCGGCCGCATCGACATCGTCTACCAGTACACCTTCACGCCGGTCACCGGCTTCTACCTGCTGGATTCGGCCCTGCAGGGCCAGTGGGACGTGTTCTGGGACGTGTTCCGCCACATCGTCCTGCCCGGCGCGCTGCTCGGCTATTTCTCGCTCGCCTATATCAGCCGCATGACGCGCTCCTTCATGCTGAACGAGCTCAGCCAGGAATACGTCGTCGCCGCGCGCGCCAAGGGCCTGTCGGAAACGCGCATCATCTGGGGCCACGCGTTGCGCAACGCCGCGGTGCCGATGGTGACGGTGATCGCGCTCTCCTATGCCGGTCTGCTGGAGGGCTCGGTGCTGACCGAGACGGTGTTCTCCTGGCCAGGCATCGGCCTCTACATCACCGATTCGTTGCAAAACGCCGACATGAACGCCGTGCTCGGCGGCACCATCGTCATCGGCTCGGTCTTCATCGCCATCAACCTGTTCTCCGACCTGCTCTACAAGCTGCTCGACCCGAGGACGAAGGTGCGATGAGCATGACCGGACAGGCAATGACCCGCCGCGAATGGCTGCTGTCGGAACGTCCGGCCTCGCGCATGCAGGCTCGGCTCGGCCGCGCCTATGTCACCTGGCGGCGCTTCTCGGCCAACAGGCTCGCCATGGTCGGGCTGTTCATCATCATCACTCTTCTGGTGGTGGCCGCCCTCGCCGACGTGCTCGCCACCCATTCGCCCTATGTCGGCGACCTGAAGAACGCGCGGCTCCTGCCGCCGTCCGCCGACTACTGGTTCGGCACCGACGACCTCGGCCGCGACATCTATTCGCGCATCGTCCACGGCTCGCGGCTGACGCTCTTCGTGGTGGTGCTTGTGGCGGTCATCGCGGCCCCCGTCGGCCTGGCCGTCGGCACCGTCTCCGGCTATGCCGGCGGCTGGATCGACGCCGTTTTGATGCGCATCACCGACATCTTCCTCGCCTTTCCCAAGCTGGTGCTGGCGCTCGCCTTCGTCGCAGCTTTAGGCCCCGGCATCGAGAACGCGGTGCTGGCGATCGCCATCACCTCCTGGCCGCCCTATGCGCGCATCGCTCGCGCCGAAACGCTGACGGTGCGCAACTCCGACTACATCAAGGCGGTGCAACTGATGGGCGCTTCGCCTTTCCGCATCGTGCTGCGCCACATCATGCCGCTCTGCATCTCCTCGTTGATCATCCGCGTGACGCTGGACATGGCCGGCATCATTCTCACCGCCGCCGGCCTCGGCTTCCTCGGCCTCGGCGCGCAGCCGCCGCTGCCCGAATGGGGCGCTATGATCGCGTCCGGCCGCCGTTTTATCCTCGACCAGTGGTGGGTGGCGGCGGCCCCCGGTGCCGCCATTCTGATCGTCAGCCTCGGCTTCAACCTGCTCGGCGACGGCCTGCGCGACGCGCTCGACCCCCGGAGTGGTGACCAATGAGTGGTGACCAATGAGTGGCGATCAATGAGCGACACCCTCCTCGAAGTCGACGATCTGCGCGTCACCTTCCCGACCCGCACGGGCCTCGTGCAGGCAGTGCGCGGCGTTTCTTTCTCGCTTGGCCGCGAGCGTCTCGGCATTGTCGGCGAGAGCGGCTCCGGCAAGTCGCAGACC
>JBQCHN010000167.1:0-8956 GCA_051954615.1 Mesorhizobium sp.
GGGCTACAATCCCAAGCGCGGCGAGAAGGTCATCGCCTGGGCCAAGGCTTTCCTCGACCAGTCCGCGCCGCTGGCGTCCGGCTCGTGGAAGGATGTGACCGGCATGTCGGTGTCGGGCGGCGCGCTTGCGCTGAGGACGGCGGCGGGTACGGCCGCGCTGAAGGACCCGGCGCAGTTCGTCGGCTATCGCGGCGACACGGCCGCCCCGGAAGCGGTCCTGCTCGAACGGCACGGCCTGCATGTCGAGGTCGTCGTCAACCGGGAAAGCCCCATCGGCAAGACCGATCCCGCCGGCATCGCCGACATGATCCTTGAGGCCGCCATCACCACCATCCAGGACTGCGAGGATTCCATCGCGGCCGTCGACGCCGAGGACAAGGTCGTCGCCTATCGCAATTGGCTCGGCCTGATGAAGGGCGATCTCTCGGAAACCTTCGAGAAGGGCGGCAGGACGATGACCCGCCGCCTGAACGGCGACCGCAGCTACACTGCGCCGGATGGCTCGACGCTCACCCTGCCCGGCCGTTCGCTGATGCTGGTGCGCAATGTCGGCCACCTGATGACCAACCCGGCGGTTCTGCTGGCCGACGGTTCTGAAGTGCCGGAGGGCATTCTGGATGCTGCCGTCACCGCGCTGGTCGCGCTGCACGACGTCGGCCCGAACGGCGCGCGCAAAAACTCCCGCGCCGGCTCCATGTATGTCGTCAAGCCGAAGATGCACGGGCCGGAAGAAGTCGCCTTCGCCGCCGAGATCTTCGCCCGCGTCGAAAAGCTGCTCGGCATGAAGCCGAACACCATCAAGATGGGCATCATGGACGAGGAGCGGCGCACCACCGTCAATCTCAAGGAGGCGATCCGCGCAGCGAAGGACCGCGTGGTCTTCATCAACACCGGCTTCCTCGACCGTACCGGTGACGAGATCCATACCTCGATGGAAGCCGGCCCGATGATCCGCAAGGGCGACATGAAGCAGGCCGCCTGGATCGGCGCCTACGAGAACTGGAACGTCGACACCGGACTGGAATGCGGGCTCGAAGGTCGTGCCCAGATCGGCAAGGGCATGTGGGCGATGCCCGACCTGATGGCGGCGATGCTGGAACAGAAGATCGCCCATCCTCAGGCCGGCGCCAACACTGCCTGGGTGCCGTCGCCGACGGCCGCCACGCTGCATGCCACGCACTACCACAAGGTCGATGTGCATGCGGTGCAGGACAAGCTGAAGGGCCGCGCCAAGGCGAAGCTCGACGATATCCTCTCCGTGCCGGTCGCGGTGCGGCCGAACTGGTCGGCCGAGGACATCCAGAAGGAACTGGACAACAACGCGCAAGGCATCCTCGGCTATGTCGTGCGCTGGATCGACCAGGGCGTCGGCTGCTCCAAGGTGCCGGACATCAACGATGTGGGCCTGATGGAAGACCGCGCGACGCTGCGCATCTCCTCCCAGCACATCGCCAACTGGCTGCATCACGGCGTCTGCACTGAAGCCCAGGTGATGGAGACGATGAAGCGCATGGCCGCCGTGGTGGATCGCCAGAACGAAGGCGACCCGCTCTACCGTCCGATGGCGCCGGACTTCGACGCTTCCATCGCCTTCCGGGCCGCCTGCGACCTCGTCTTCAAGGGCCGGGTGCAACCGAACGGCTATACCGAGCCGGTGCTGCACGCGCGGCGGCTGGAGTTGAAGGCAAGGGATCGGGGCTGAGATGCGCCATCGCTTTCCCTCCCCCTTGAGGGGAGGGTGGCCGCGAAGCGGTCGGGAGGGGTCCGTGCGGCAGTGCGCCGACTTCTTTTTGCGTCGGCGTGGCGGAGGTGACCCCTCCCGCCTCGCTTCGCTCGGCACCCTCCCCTCAAGGGGGAGGGAGAGGACTGCGCCATGATCCTCGCCATCGACTGTTCGGCCAATCTGTGCGCGGCTTGCATCTATGACGCGAAAGCCGGCAAGGAACTTGGCAGGAGCGTGCTCGACCTGGGCAAGGGGCATGCCGAGCACCTGATGGGCGTGATCGCCGCCGCGATGGGTCAGGTCGGCCAAACCTATGCTGATCTCGACGCTGTTGCCGTCTCCGTCGGTCCAGGCTCCTTCACCGGCCTGCGCGTCGGCGTCGCCACGGCGCGCGGCCTTGCGCTGGCGCTGAAAATCCCGGCCATCGGCGTCACCACGCTGGAGGCGCTGGCTACGGAAGCACGGCAATCCTTCCCGGATCGTCGGGTTTTCGCCGCCCTTGACGGCGGGCGCGGCGAAATTCACGCCGCCCTTTACGATGAATTGGCGGTTCTGCGCTACGGTCCGGCCGTGACCACGCTGGAGGAGGCCGTTGCGATGGTGGCTGACCGGGCGATCATCCTTGCCGGCAACGCGGCGGGGCGGATGGCGGAAGCAGCCGGCGGGTCTTTCGACTTCGGGCCGCTGGGCGCGACCGCCGACGTTGCCGTCTACGCTCGCCTTGCGGCCGGGAAGGAACCGGGCGAGAAGCCGAAGCCGCTTTACCTGCGCGACGCCGACGCCAAGCCGCAGGCCGGGTTCGTGCTGCCGAGGGCGCGCTGATGCGCATTCCCTTCCTGCCGCAGCGCCCGAAGGACTATGCCCTGGAGCCGCTGACCCCTGAAGATAGCGATGCTGTGTCGACCCTCCACCGCGAGGATTTCGTCCGTCCGTGGACGGGCGGCGAGTTCGCCGCGCTGCTGGAGCAGGACACCGTGTTCGGCTTCGCGGCGAAAGAGGTGGGAAATCCCCGCGCCGGCATCGTCGGTTTCGTGCTGGCGCGACTGGCGGCCGGTGAGGGCGAAATCCTCACCGTGGCGGTCGCCCGCAGCCATCGCCGGCAGGGCATCGGCTGGCAATTGATGGACGCGGTGCTGCGGCAATTGCACGGTGACCGTGCCGAAGCCCTGTTTCTCGAAGTGGATGAGACGAACGCGCCGGCCATCGCGCTCTATCGCCGGCTCGGCTTCCGCGAGGTCGGCAAGCGGCCCGATTACTATCGCTCGCCCGAACGCGGCCCGACCGGGGCGCTTGTCATGCGCCGCGATCTCCGCTAGCCGGCAAATCCGGCAAATGCGCCGAGAGAGCGCAAGGGGACGATGATCGCGAAAATCCGAAACGGCCTGATCCTGCTTTTCGTCGCGGCTGTCACGACAGCGGTGGCGGTTTCGCAGGTCGTGGTGCTGAAAACCGGATGGGGCAATCCCTCATTCGTGCCGCGCCTGTGGCACAAGTCGATCCTGTGGGCGTTGGGGTTTCGCGTGCATGCCGTGGGCAGCCTGTCGCGAAAGCGCCCGCTGCTGATCGTCGCCAACCACGTCTCGTGGACGGATATCGGCGTGCTGGGCTCGATTGCCGACGTCTCCTTCATCGCCAAGGCGCAGATGCAGGGCTGGCCGCTGATGGGCTGGCTGTCGACGCTGCAGCGCACCGTCTTCGTCGATCGCGAGCGGCGCCACCGCTCCGGCGACCAGGCGAGCGAGATCGGCGAGCGGCTGAAGGCGGGCGACGCCATGGTGCTGTTCGCCGAAGGCACGACCGGCGACGGCAACAGGATGCTGCCGTTCAAGAGCACGCTGTTCGGCGCCGCCACACTGGCAACGGCGCACGAAGGGGTGCAGGAGGTCGCCATCCAGCCGGTGGCGATCGCCTATGTGCGCCGCCACGGCATCCCGCTCGGCCGCGCCGGGCGCATGGCGCTGTCGTGGATCGGCGACCAGGACCTCGTGCCGCATGTCGCCGGCCTGTTGAAACTGGGTGCCGTCGACGTCGAGGTGCGCTTCGGCGAACCGGTGATGTTTTCGGCCGGATCGAACCGCAAGGAAGCGACGCGATTGGTCGAAGCCCGCGTGAAGGCGATGATGCAGGCGGCGCTGAATGGGACCGAGGCGGGCTGACGACTGCCGGAATCGGTTGTTCTTGCCCGCCAAAACGCGATAGAAGCCCGCCCATGAATGCATTGACCACGGAACAGGCGCCGGACCGCGCCGCGACGGACGGCGGACAGCAGGCCAAAAAGGTCTTCGTCAAGACCTATGGCTGCCAGATGAACGTCTACGATTCCCAGCGCATGACCGACGCGCTGGCGGCGGACGGCTACGCCGAGACGCAACGCATGGAGGATGCCGACCTCGTCCTGCTCAACACCTGCCATATCCGCGAGAAGGCGGCCGAGAAGATCTATTCCGAACTCGGCCGCATCCGCGACCTCAAGGCCGAACGCGCAGCCGCCGGCAGTGAATTGCTGATCGGCGTCGCGGGCTGCGTGGCGCAGGCTGAAGGTGGCGAGATCATCCGCCGCGCGCCGGCCGTCGATCTGGTCATCGGCCCGCAGACCTATCATCGCCTGCCGGACGTGCTGGCGCGCGTGCGCGGCGGCAGCCGCGTGGTCGAGACGGACTATGCGGTGGAGGACAAGTTCGAGCACTTGCCGGCGCCGAAGAAGGCCGAGGTCATCAAGCGCGGCGTCACCGCGTTTCTGACCGTGCAGGAAGGTTGCGACAAGTTCTGCACCTTCTGCGTGGTGCCCTACACACGCGGCTCGGAAGTGTCGCGGCCGGTGGCGCAGATCGTCGCCGAGGCCGAGCGTCTGGCCGAGGCCGGCGTGCGCGAGGTCACCCTGCTCGGCCGGAACGTCAACGCCTGGCACGGCGAGGGTCCGAATGGAGAGGATTGGGGCCTCGGCCGGCTTTTGCACCGGCTGGCGGAAATCCCAGGCATCGCCCGGCTGCGCTACACCACCAGCCATCCGCGCGACATGGACGACGAACTGATCGCCGCCCATCGCGATCTTGAAACGCTGATGCCCTATCTCCATCTGCCGGTGCAGGCGGGCTCGGACCGCATCCTGAAGGCGATGAACCGCAAGCATAAGGCCGGCGAATATCTGAAGCTGATCGAGCGCATCCGCGCGGCAAGGCCGGATATCGCCCTGTCGGGCGATTTCATCGTCGGCTTCCCCGGCGAGACCGATGCCGATTTCGAGGACACGATGAAGATCGTGCGCGAAGTGGGATACGCCTCGGCCTTCTCGTTCAAATACTCGCCCCGCCCCGGCACGCCGGGCGCCGAAATGGACGGCCATGTGGCGGAACAGGTGAAGGACGAACGCCTCCGGCGCCTTCAGGCGCTGCTGGTGGAACAGCAGCAGGCTTTCACCGTTTCCATGGTCGGCAGGACGATGCCGACCCTGATTGAAAAGCCCGGCCGTCAGGCGGGCCAGCGGGTCGGCCGCTCGCCCTGGCTGCAGCCGGTGATTGTTGATGAAAAGGCCGGTGGAATCGGCGACATTATCAAGGTGCGAATCACGGAAGCGGGCTACAATAGCCTGCATGCCGTGCCGGCCTGAGCGCCGGCGGACAAGGAGAGACGGTTGACCGCAGCCGACCTGAAGGCAGTTCCCCCACTCGCACCCTTGACGCCTTCCGGGGCGTCCGACATGGCGCACATCGTCCTTACCTTCGACAACAACAAACTGGCCAGCGCGCTCTACGGCCAGTTCGACGAGAATCTGGCCCGGCTGGAGCAGAAGCTCGGCGTCGACATCCGCTCGCGCGGCAACCAGCTCACCATCAAGGGTTCGCCCACGGCGGCCGAGCAGGCGCGGCAGGCCCTCGACAGTCTCTATGCCATTCTCCAGAAGGGGGCCGATATCGGCCAGTCGGACGTCGATGGCGCCATCCGCATGGCGGTGGCCGCCGACGACCAGCTCACGCTGCCGACGCTGGAGCGCAAGGGCAAGGTCTCGGCCGCGCAGATTTCCACCCGCAAGAAGACCATCTATGCCCGCTCGCTCAACCAGGACGCCTATATGCGCGCGCTGGAGCGGTCGGAACTGGTCTTCGGCATCGGCCCCGCCGGCACCGGCAAGACCTATCTGGCGGTGGCGCACGCGGCCATGATGCTGGAGCGCGGCATGGTCGAGCGCATCATCCTGTCGCGCCCGGCCGTCGAGGCTGGCGAACGGCTGGGCTTCCTGCCCGGCGACATGAAGGAAAAGGTCGATCCCTACCTTCGTCCGCTCTATGACGCGCTCTACGACATGATGCCGGGCGACAAGGTGGAGCGCGCCATCGGCGCCGGCGTCATCGAGATCGCGCCGCTCGCCTTCATGCGCGGCCGCACGCTGGCGCACGCCGCCGTCATCCTCGACGAGGCGCAGAACACCACGCCAATGCAGATGAAGATGTTCCTGACGCGGCTCGGCGAAGGCTCGCGCATGATCGTCACCGGCGATCCGACCCAGATCGATCTGCCGCCGAACACCCGCTCCGGCCTTGTCGAGGCATTGCGCGTGCTGGACGGTGTGCCGGGCGTCGTCACCGTGCGTTTCACCGACACCGACGTGGTGCGCCATCCGCTGGTTGCCGAGATCGTCAAGGCCTACGACCGCGACGGCAAGGTCGCGCGCGGGCTGGGCGCGGAAGGGTGAGCACCGGCGTTTTCCCGGTGCCTTCAGGACACTTTGCACAAGCCTCGTGCATCGCAGGCCGCCATGCCCGCTGATCCTGCGCCTCCGATGGATATCGACCTCACCGTCGAGGCCGGCGACTGGCCGGACGAAGCCACTCTCACCGTACTGGTCGAGCGTGCTGCGGCCGCTGCCTTTGCGGAGCTTGGTGCCTCCCGTCCCGGCGAATCCGAACTCGGCGTCGTCTTCACCGACGATGCGCGGATCCGCGAACTCAACGCCGGCTGGCGTGGTAAGGACAAGGCGACCAACGTGCTTTCCTTTCCTGCGTTCCCGGAGACGAAGACCGGCCCGTTGCCGCCGCTGCTGGGCGATATCGTGCTGGCGGCTGAGACGGTGGCGAGCGAGGCCGCACTGGAAGGCAAGCCGCTGGACAACCATATTACCCATCTGGTGATCCACGGCCTGCTGCATCTTCTGGGCCATGACCATGAGACGGACGCCGAGGCCGAGGAGATGGAGGCGATCGAGCGCAAGGCGCTCGCAAGGCTTGCCATTCCCGATCCCTATGCGTAACTAGATCGAGAAACCGACCGGACGACGATGAACGACAAGCAAGAAGCCGCCCACGCCGAGGCTGGTGGCGCGGCAAAGCCTTCCGAGAAGCAGGAAGAACCCTCCAGTCCCAGTACCGCGACCGGCACCGCGGCCTTTGAGCAGGCGCCCGCCGGACCGTCGCTTTTCGACCGGATGCTGGGCCTGTTCCGCCATCGCAACGGCACGTCGCTGCGCGAAGAGATCGCCGACGCACTATCCGAGACGACCAGCGAGCCGGGCGCCTTCTCGCCCGGCGAACGTGCCATGCTCAACAATATCCTCAGGTTGCGCGAGGTGCGCGTCGAGGACGTCATGGTGCCGCGCGCCGATATCGAGGGCGTCGAGATCGGCACGACGCTGGGCGAACTGCTCGGCCTGTTCGAACAGTCCGGCCATTCGCGCATGCCCGTCTATGTCGAGACGCTCGACGATCCGCGCGGCATGATCCATATCCGCGACGTGCTCGGCCACATCACCCGTGCCGCCCGCCCGAAGAAGGGCAGGGGCAGCCGCAAGGCGCAGCCGACAGCAGCCTTGGCCCTTTCGGAAGTCGACCTGACGCGCCCCATCGGCGATCTCGACCTGATCCGCCCGGTGCTGTTCGTGCCGCCGTCCATGCTCGCCTCCGATCTGATGGCGCGCATGCAGGCCGGCCGTACACAGATGGCCCTGGTCATCGACGAATACGGCGGCACCGACGGGCTGGCCTCGCTGGAGGACATCGTCGAGATGGTCGTCGGCGACATCGAGGACGAGCACGATGAGGACGAGCCGCTGGTGACCAAGACCGGCGACGGCGTCTTTCTTGTCGACGGCAAGGCCGAGATCGACGACGTCGCCAACATGATCGGCGACGGCTTCGCCGCCGGCGAGCACGGCGAGTCGGTCGACACCATCGGCGGCATGATCTTCAACACGCTGGGCCGCGTGCCGGCGCGGGGCGAAGTGGTGCAGGCCATTCCCGGTTTCGAGTTCCATGTGCTGGACGCCGACCCGCGCCGCGTCAAGCGCGTGCGCATCGTGGAAACCGCCAAGGGCGACCGCCGCCGCCGCGTCGCCCGTGCCGAGCAGGCGTGACAGCCGGGCCGGCTTGAGGGCTGTTGGTCAGCGTGCGCTGACGCAACGCCGGCCGCCGGAAATTTTAATGCCGGCCGACGTTCGGGTTTGGCAACCGCCGGGGCGAAAACATCGGCAGGGACGAGCCGCGTTCGTTTGGAGCCGTCCGCCCGGCCTGCTAGAACTTCACCGCATGATTCGGCGGGCTGGGCCATGATCGCACCTGTTTGCATCGGTTTCCTCTCATGAGCGCCGGTCAATCCGGGCTGCGCGCTGGTCCCTCGGATGGCGTCGCCGCATCGGACCGCCGGTTTTTCGAGCGCGTGGCCGGCCGCGTCATCCTCCTGTGGGGGTGGCGGCGGGCATTCGTCGCCTTCCTCGCCGGCGCGCTGGCCGTGCTGACGCAGGCGCCGTACGATTTCTTCGCCGCCGGTTTCATCGCCTTCCCCGTCCTCGTCTGGCTGCTCGACGGAACCACGCTTGAAAGCTCGGGCGGCGTGCTGAGACGGTTGAGGCCGGCCTTCGCCGTTGGTTGGTGGTTCGGCTTCGGCTACTTCCTCGCCGGCCTGTGGTGGATCGGCGGTGCGCTTCTGGTCGAGGCCGACGAATTCGCCTGGGCGCTGCCGCTCGCCGTGGTTGGCATTCCCCTTCTTCTCGCCTTCTTCTACGGTCTGGCGACGGCCGTGGCGCGGTCGATCTGGAGCAGCAACATCGGCCGCATCGCCGCGCTCGCCTTCGGCTTCGCGCTTGCCGAGTGGCTGCGCGGCTTTCTGTTCACCGGCTTTCCATGGAACGCCATCGGCTATGCGGCGATGCCGGTGCCGCTGCTCATGCAGAGCGACGCCGTCGTCGGCATGAACGGCATGAACGCGCTCGCCGTCTTCGTTTTCGCTGTCCCTGCGCTGCTGGCC
>JBQCHN010000168.1:0-3931 GCA_051954615.1 Mesorhizobium sp.
ATCGACGAGGTGATCCGCATCATCCGCGAGGAGGATGAGCCCAAGCCCGTCATGATGAAGCGCTGGGACCTGACCGACACGCAGGCCGAAGCGATCCTCAACATGCGCCTGCGCGCGCTGCGCAAGCTGGAAGAATTCGAGATCCGCAAGGAGTTCGACGGGCTCACGGAAGAAAAGAAGCAGATCGAGGCGCTGCTCGCCTCCGAGCCGAAACAATGGTCGATGATCAAGTGGCAGATCGGCCAGCTTCGCGAGAAATTCGGGCCGGAGACCGAGATCGGCAAGCGCCGCACGACCTTTGCGGAGGCGCCCGAACACGATTTGTCCGAGATCCATAACGCGATGATCGAGAAGGAGCCGGTGACCGTCATCGTCTCCGAAAAGGGCTGGCTGCGGACGATGAAAGGCCACATCGCCGACCATTCGCAGTTCTCCTTCAAGGAAGGCGACGCGCTGAAGCTCGCTTTCCCGGCGCAGACCACCGACAAGATCCTCATCTTCACCACCGGCGGCAAGTTCTACACCATCGGTGCCGACCGGCTGCCCGGCGGGCGCGGCCATGGCGAGCCGATCCGCATCATCGTCGACATGGAGAACGACCAGGACATCGTCACCGCTTTCGTGCACGATGCCGGCCGCAAGCTGCTGCTCGTTTCGCATCAGGGCAACGGCTTTATCGTGCCGGAGACCGAGGTGGTGGCCAACACCCGCAAGGGCAAGCAGGTGATGAACGTCAAGGCGCCGGACGAAGCCAAGCGGTGCGTGCCGGTGGCGGGCGACCATGCCGCAATCGTCGGCGAGAACCGCAAGATGCTGGTGTTCCCGCTTGCCGAAGTGCCGGAAATGACGCGCGGCAAGGGCGTGCGGCTGCAGAAGTACAAGGACGGCGGCATGCTCGACCTGAAAACCTTCGCGATGGCCGACGGCTTGTCGTGGCAGGATTCAGCCGACCGCACCTTCACCCGCAGCCAGGCGGAGCTTGCCGAATGGATCGGCGCGCGCGCATCGGCCGGGCGCATGGTGCCGAAGGGCTTCCCGAAGACGGGCCGGTTCGGATGACGGCAAGGCCGGCTTCGCGCTTACCGGTTGCGGCAGGCGCGGCGCTGGCGGTGTTGCTTGCGGTTTTCATGATTGTCGCGCCGGTGCAGGCCGCGCAGCGCACGGTCTATCTCACCTTCGACGACGGGCCGCTCGACGGCACGGCAAACGTGCTTTCAGTACTGGAACAAGAGCAGGTTCCGGCGACGCTCTTTATGGTCGGCCAGCATGTGCTGGCATCGCCCGAACGCAAGGCGCTGCTGGCAAGAGCCAAGGCGATGCCGCTGGTGACAGTCGGCAATCATTCCTTCTCGCATGCCAACAATCGCTACAAGGCCTTCTATGCCGATACGGAAGGCGTGGTGGCCGACATGCTGAAGGCCAATGCGGTGCTTGGCCTGACGATGAAGCCGGTGCCGGCGCGCCTGCCGGGGCGGGACGTGTTCCGGCTGCGCTACGTCTCGCGCAACGACCTCAGTGTCGGCGAAGTGCAGGCAGCGAGCGAGCAGGTTGACTTCGAGTTCGTCGCGGCGTCGGACTTCGACGTCTACGGCTGGGATTTCGAGTGGTTCCACGACGGCACCGGCAGGCCCGTGCAGAAGGCCGAACGGCTGGTGGACGAGATCGCACGCCTGTTCGCCTACGGTCATATGCTGGAAAAGGACAAGCTGATCCTGCTCATGCACGACCAGATGTTCCAGGACAAGTTCGATGGCGTCGCCAACCTGACGGCGTTGATTGCCGGCCTGCGTGCCAGAGGCTACGCCTTCGGCCATATCGCCGGTTACAGTCCGGCCGACTGACGGCCTCAGGCGGCGAGGTCGTCGCCGCTCTCCGGGCCGGCGTCGTTTTCCTGCCGGAGCCTGCGGGCGAGGGGGCCGTATTCCTGTGACCAGCCGATGACGGCGCGGAAGACCGGCTTCAGGCCGTGCACGGCCTCACTGATCTGGTATTCCACCCTCAGCACGTTCTCCGGGTAGACGGTGCGCGTCACCAGCCCGTCGGCCTCCAGTTCGCGCAGCCTGAGCGACAACATGTGCTGGGTGATGCCGGGCAGCGCGCGCCGCAATTCGCCGAAGCGGCGGGTGCGCTGCGCCAGCACCCAGAGGATTTCGATCTTCCACTTGCCCGTCAGCGGCCGCATCGCCTCTATGAAGGTCAGGTACGGCGGCTCGCCCGGGCGGCGGCAGGTGTCAGTATGATCGTTGGGGATGCTTGCAGGTCCGTTCATCGCTTACCACCTTGATGGTCGCGTCGACACGCCGCTTTACCCCAGCCCAAGCGGCGCCTCTCCATCGTGTCTTCTCTGATTCCGTAGCGTCATCTTGCATGAGAATAATCATTCGCGTAAAGAGCGAACGATCATTCGCGCGAATGGATAGCAATGGAAACTCTGCTTGGCAACCTGCAAAAGGCGATCGACGGCGAGGCTGCTGCCATGTTGCCGTGCACACGCCCGGAGCGGCGCGAGCGCCAGGTTCAGCGCATCCTCGAGGCGGCCAAGGCCTGTTTCGTCCGCGCCGGCTTTCAGGGAGCGTCGATGCACGACATCTGCGCCGAGGCCGGCATGAGCCCGGGTGCGCTCTATCGCTATTTCGCTTCCAAGGAAGCGATCATCGCGGCGATCTGCGAGGCGGACCGGCGCGAGGATGCGACGCTGTTCGAGGCGGTGACAGCCAAAACGGACGTCATCGAGGGCATGGTGCTCGGCGCGATGACCCATATCCGCCACATGCACGAGAGCAGGGCCGCGCCGCTGTTTGCTGAGATCTGCGCGGAGGCCGCCCGCAACAACGCCGTCGAATCGACGTGCCGATGCCACGTCGAACAGGTGCAGGCCATGTTCCGCGCCTATCTTGGCAAGGCCAGGGATCGTGGCGAGATCGATCCCGCCGTCGAGCTCGACGTCGTGGTGCCGACCTTGCTTGCCATCATAAACGGCATGGCGCTGAACGATCTGCCGGCGCGCGGCGTGCCGCTGGAGAAGCTGGAAACGCTGGTGCGGGCGACGCTTATCGGCATGCTGCGCCCCACCGGCAAGCCGGGCGTGGACTGACGCGACGCCGGTTTCCCGCCATCTTTGCGATCTGCGGGCAAGACCCATAACGTATTTGGATTGTGGTCACGATTGCTGCACTATGTTGTGACAAGAGCTGTTGCTTCGTAAGCCGGCCAGTCGGGGAACGCATTTGCAGGAACGGGAAATCCGCAAGGTCGAACGGGAGCCGCGTCTGTTCGGCGTATCGGCGCCGCTGAGGGCCGCCGTCGTGCCGCCACTATCGGCGGCGCGCTGGCTGTTGCTGCTGTTCGTGGCCGCGGGCGTCTATTTCTTCCACGGCTTCCTGTTTCCGGTGCTGGCGGCGCTGGTCATCGCCTTCGCGAGCTGGCCGCTCTACCGGCGGCTGCTCGCCGCCGTGGGCGGCAACCGCACTTGGGCGGCCACCATCGCCATCCTGTCCATCCTCGCCTTCCTGGTCATTCCGATTTCGTTTGCGGGCAAGTACGCCGTCCATGAGATGCGCGAATGGGGCATCTGGGCGATCGAGGCGAACCGCTCCGGCGCGCCGACGCCGCACTGGATCGCCAGCCTGCCGGTGATCGGCGAATGGCTGAACGAGCAATGGCAGGCGCAGTTCGGCCATCGCGGCGGCATCGGCGAATTGATCCAGATCGTCAGCGGCGCCAATATCCGCTCCATCTACCAGACGGTGCTGGCCGCCGGTGGCAGTGCGTTTTCCCTGCTGCTCACCATCCTGTTCATGTTGATCGCGCTGTTCTTCGTCTATCGCGACGGCGAAAGCTTCGCCGCGCAGATCGACAAGCTTGGCGAGCGCATCCTGCCGATGCGCTGGGAACGCATTTCGCGCGTGGTGCCGGCGACCATCTCGTCAAC
>JBQCHN010000169.1:0-2801 GCA_051954615.1 Mesorhizobium sp.
GGAATGTCGTCGAAGAAGCTCTTCATCAAAAGCACCGCCAGCGGCAGGTTCATCAGCGCGTGGATCAGCACCATGCCGGTGAAGGTGTCGAGCAGGCCGAAGCCCTTGTAGATGAAGAACATCGGCACCGCGACCGCGACCGGCGGCATCATGCGCGTCGACAGCACCCAGTTGACGAAGTGGTGGCGGCCGCGAAACTGCATGCGCGACAGGGCGTAGGAGGCGAGCGTGGCGATGACGATGGCGACCAGCGTCGACAGCGTCGCCACCACGATCGAATCCCATAGCCTCGGCGCCATGAAGAAGTTGCCGCCGCCGGGCGTCACCGTGACGCCGCCGGCGCCCAGCGAGATGCCGAACACCTTCTGGAAATTGTCGAAGGTCGGCGTGAAGTGGAACAGGTTCGGCGGCCGGCTGAAGATGTCGTTGCCGTATTTGAACGCCACCGAGGTCCAGTAGTAGATCGGGAAGAAGAACAGCCCGACGACGACCCAGGCGGCAAGGGTGCGCAGCGTGCGCGAGGCGATCGAAGCATTCATCTCACCACCTCACCTTGGCGACCTTGATGAACAGGCTGGCGACGACGAGGATGATGACCAGCGTGACCAGGCTGAGCGTCGCGCCATAGCCCCATTTGACGAAGCTGAACGTCTGCTGCCAGGCATAGAGCGACAGCGTATAGGTCGAGGTTCCCGGCCCGCCGGACGTCATCACGAAGACGTAGTCGAACACCCGAAACAGGTCGATGCCGCGGATCAGCAGCGCGATGGCGATCACCTTCGACATCATCGGCAGCGTGATGCGCCTGAACACCTGCCACTGCGAGGCGCCGTCGATCATCGCCGCCTCGTAAGGTTCGCGCGGCAGCGCCCTGAGGCCGGCAAGGAAGATCAGCACCATGAACGGCGTCCACTGCCAGATCTCGGGCAACAGCACGCCGGCAAGCGCGGTGGAGGCGGTCGCCAGGATCGGATGGGCCGGATCGAGAAGGCCGGTCCATTGCAGGAAGTAGCTGATGACGCCGAACTGCGGGTCTTCCATCAGAAGATACATCATGCCGGCGATGGCCGGCGGGATGACCAGCGTCATCGTCAAAAGGCCGCGCAGGAAACCGAAGCCGAAACCGTCGCTGTCGAGCAGCAGCGCGATCGCCATGCCGAGAACCAGCTCAATTACCAGTGCGACGGCGAAATAGACGAAGGTGATGGTGAGCGACTGCCAGAAGCGCGCGTCTTCCCAGAGCTGCTGCCAGTTGGAGAGGCCGACATACTCCAGCGCACGCCTGCGCGGCACATATTCGTGGAAGCTGAGCCAGATATTGTAGAAGAGCGGATAGACCGTGAAGACGAGCAGCAGGGCAACCAGCGGCAGCAGCCAGGGTATCGGCGAATCCGAGACAGACATGCGCCGTACTTGCGCAACGGTCATCGTTGTTCCTCCCTGGGTCGATGCGCTTTTGCGTCACCGGCCGTCTTCTTTCTCTCCCGCCGCCTTCCGCCCCTCCCGGTGAGCGGCGGGTCGGTTATTCCGCCGCTCCGCGCCGCGCGGCCTCGCTCCGCGCCTCGATCAGGCGGTCGGCGATCTCGACGAAGCCGAAGCCACCTTCGCGCGAGGCGACGTAGGCTGGCTCGGCCTCGATGCGGCCGGCAAAGCGCCGGACGTTGGCCACCCCGCAGGCGTTCGGAAAAAAGGCGAACATCGGCGCATCGTTGGGACTATCGCCGGCAAAGACCACGCGCTCGCGCTCGGCATCGATGTCCATGTTCAGGATTTCGGCGGCGAAGCGCCGCGTCATCGACAGCTTGTCGTAGCTGCCGAACCAGCCGTTGACATGGATGGACGAAATCTTGGCGACGGCGCCGCCTTCCTCGAAGATACGCTTGATACGGTCGACGTCCTCGGGCGGCAGGGCCGGCACGTCCTCGCAGAAATCGATGGCGAGATCGGCCTCGCGATAGAGCTGGTCCGCCGACACAGCGGCGCCCGGAACGGCGGCCAGGATGCGCTCACGCAACTGCTCGAGCCGGGCGCGGTCCACCGCGCGCTGCTCGGCGGGAATGGCGAAGACCCGCCGCATGCGCCGCCCCGCCGCATCGTAGGAGAAATAGAACGCGCCGTTTTCGCCGACGACGCCTGCGACCGGCCACATGCGGGCAATCATGTCGCACCAGCCGGCCGGCCGACCGGTGATCGGCGCAATGGCGATGCCCGCCTCGCTCAGCCGCTCCAGCGCGGCATAGGCGGCCGCCGGCAAACGTCCCTCGTTGGTCAGCGTGTCGTCGATGTCGGTGAGCACGACCGAGATCCGGGCGGCGACGTCGAGCGGCATGGCTGCGACCGGCTTCATGTCAGACCTCGCCCGCCGCGAAGTCTTCCAGCATGCCGGCATCGGCGGCGATGTCGAGGAAGGAGTAGCGGTTGCGCATCTCGCGGCAGTGAACGACGGCCTCGCGGTAGAAGTCGACCGGCAGGCCGAGGTCCTTGGCACTCATCGGCCCACCCGTCGCCGCGAGCAGACGTTCCATCTCCTCGACCGGGATCGTGAAGGCCTGGAGCTCGCGCCTGAGTGTCGGCCACAGCTCGCTGAATTTCTCGTTCATCGCCGCCGCGGCGCGGTCGTCGAATATCTTAGGTGCGATGTCGCCGAGGCATTGGGCGGCGATTTCGTCGCCCATCCGCCGCGCCATGCCGGCCGCGTCGATCCGTGTCGGCCGGATCACCGGGGCCTTGTCGCTGTCGAGGAACTTCCTCTGCAACCGGGCGAGGGTGAGGGTGGCGACGCCGACCTGCTGTCCGTGCAG
>JBQCHN010000170.1:0-8889 GCA_051954615.1 Mesorhizobium sp.
CGCGCTGGTGATCCTCGACGAGATCGGCCGCGGCACCGCCACCTTCGACGGCCTGTCCATCGCCTGGGCGGCGGTGGAATACCTGCACGAGAAGAACCGCTGCCGGGCGATCTTCGCCACCCATTTCCACGAGATGACGGCACTGGCCGGCAAGCTCGGCCGCCTCCACAACGTCACCATGCGGGTGAAGGAATGGGAGGGCGACGTCGTCTTCCTGCACGAGGTCGGCAAGGGCGCGGCGGACCGCAGCTACGGCGTGCAGGTGGCCCGCCTCGCCGGCCTGCCCGAGGCCGTGGTGGCGCGGGCGAAGGAGGTGCTGCGCCAGCTCGAGGAAGGCGAGGTGGCCGGAAAGACCGACCGGCTGGTCGACGACCTGCCGCTGTTTTCCGTCGCGGTGAAGCGCGAGGCACTGAGGCCCGCCGCGCCGCAGAAGGCCGACA
This sequence comes from Mesorhizobium sp., assembly GCA_051954615.1. Lineage (GTDB taxonomy): Bacteria > Pseudomonadota > Alphaproteobacteria > Rhizobiales > Rhizobiaceae > Mesorhizobium. Next base: position 441 of record JBQCHN010000170.1, read on the forward strand.
GGCTCGGCGAGGCGCTGGCCGCCCTGCACCCCGACGAGATGACCCCGCGCGAGGCGCTGGAGGCGCTGTACAGGCTGAAGGGAATGGCGGGCGAGTAAAAAGGTTACGGCTTTGCCGAAAGGACATACCGCATTTCGCCATGAGGTCTTCTAAAGCCATATGGGCGTAAGTCGGGCGTTACAAATGCTCCGATTGAAAGGGAGCTACCGATAGCAGTTCGATTTACTGGATGGCCACTTCGCATCAGATCAGCAATTTTTGCTTTCAATTCTTTATCACCGGCTGACCTCATATCGAGCAGGTAATCCAGAGTGACGTGCGTTGGGTCGACTCGGAGAAAAGCGGAAATATTGCCTAGATCGGAACCGACCCATGCTGCTAGCCTCGCGGTCTCTAGCAACGCGAGGCTATCTGGGAATTTGGTACGAATGCGTTCAAATGCACGCCGCCGCAGTTCTGTACCAAGCAACACGAGACGTCCTTCTGCCAGCACCTCCCAAAGTGGCTCGTGATCAGGATGCGGTTCACCACGCCAGTAGCGAGGCATCCAATCGGGAATAACGCTATCATCAATAGCGGTTGACGGTTGGTGGGTAATCCAGTTCGAGTCATATCGCTGATTGCCCACGCGAGCTTCTGCTAGGTTAAGTTCTGTAAGGTTGGCTTCTACGAATGAGCCTCCCCAGGCAGTCGCGCGCTTTGCGCTGCGTTCGTCTATGAACACATACATCCCACGCAACCGTGACACGTGATCCGAAAACATGCGTGCCCGTACTGCCTCTAAGGCAAACTCGCGAGCGAGGCGTTCTGAACCATTGGCAGACAGCATCGAAGCCATCCAGACCGATAGAAACCCAGGTTCCAACGGCGCTTGAACAAGGACACCTCGATAGGCAGCCCAAGCACAAACGGGATTATTCAGATTCAAATAGCACCAGGCATTGGTGTGGAGGGCTTGTGTTTCTGACGTCATAGGGCTGATAGCCTGCCCCCTGATGCGTTGATCGTACAGCTAATTTTCCCTACCACACCGCGCCCGGAAACGCCCCGAGCGGGAATTTCAGGTAGCGCTTGCCGTTTTCCTCCGGCTCGGGCAGGCGGCCGCCGCGTACGTTCACCTGCAGCGCATGCAGGATCAGCTTCGGCATCGGCAGGGTTTTGTCGCGCGCCTCGCGCAGCGCGACGAACGCCTCTTCGTCCTTGCCGGCGAGGTGGGGGTTGGCGCGCTTCTGTTCGCCGACCGTGCTTTCCCATTTCGGCGCCCGCCCGCCCGGCTGGTAGTCGTGGCCGGTGAACAGCCGCGTCTCGTCCGGCAGCGCAAGGATCGCCTGGATCGAGCCCCACAGGGCCTTGGCGCTGCCGCCGGGGAAATCGGCCCGCGCCGTGCCGGAATCCGGCATGAAGATGGTGTCGTGCACGAAGGCGGCGTCGCCGACGACATAGGTGATCGAGGCCAGCGTGTGGCCGGGCGAGAACAGCACCCGACCTTCCAGCGAGCCGATGTGGAAGGTGTCGCCGGCGGCAAACAGCCGGTCCCAGTACGAACCGTCGGTCTTCAGTTCCGGCCAGTTGTAGATGTCCTTCCACAGCGCCTGCACGCCGGTGATGTTGGCGCCGATGGCGGTCGGCGCGCCGGTTTTTCCTTTGAGGTAGTGCGCGGCGGAGAAATGGTCGGCATGGGGGTGCGTGTCGAGGATCCACTCGACCGTCAGGCCTTCCTTCTCGACATGGGCGAGCAGCGCGTCGGCGCTGGTCGTGGCGGTGGCGCCGGATTTTTCGTCGAAATCGAGGACGGGATCGACGAGCGCACAGCGCTTCGTTTCCGGGTCGGTCACGACATACTGGATGGAGAAGGTGCGCGGATCGTAGAAACCGGTCACTTCCGGCACGCGCTTTTGCTCGCGCGCCAGCCAGCGCGCCGCGCCCGAGAGATCGAAGCCGTGCGCCTTGCCGAACGCCTCCACGTCCCCGGCCTTCATGCGTCCGTCCAGCACCTCGGCCAGCGCATAGAGCGTGAGCGCTCGCGTACCGCCCTTGCAATGGGCGTAGACCGGCCCGTCCGAGCGCTGCATCAGGCCGCGAAAAGCCTCGACGTCGGCCCTGCCGATGGTCGGCCCGGTGACCGGCACGAAGCCGTAGGCCATGCGGGCGCCCGCCGCCGCCGTCCGCTCGGCCGCGTTGCCCGGCTGGCCGGGCTCCTCGCCGTCGGGACGCAGGTTGACGAGGGTGGCGAAGCCTTTTGCCGCGATGTCACGAAAGGCCTGCGGGTCCGGCTGGCCGGCGACCGTCAGCCGGTCCGTGATCTTCACCTCGCTCATGAGTCGTCCCCTCGCATGGATTCGCCCATATGGATTCGCGAGGCCATCATAGCCGATCGCGTTCCGCCGGCCAGTTTGAAGTGGTCGGGCGGACCGGAAGTGCGAAAAATCCTGGTTGTGTCGGTTTTCGTGCCGGCACGACGTCCTAGGTTATCCGTAACCACAGGAGGACCCGTCATGCAGTCTCTTGCTTCCGCCAAGGAACTGGCCGAGCGCAACGCCTATCGTATCGCCGGCGAAAGCGCCGAATACCGCAGCGCGCGCACCGCGCTTCTGGCCGAGGAGATCGACTTGCGCCGCCATCTGGAACGCGTGGCGGAGCAGCGCCGGGCGCTGCCGCCGGGCGCCGAGATCGGGAAGGACTATGTGTTCCAGGGCGAGAACGGCCCGGTGCATTTCGCCGACCTGTTCGGCGACCACGACACGCTGGTGATCTACACCTACATGTTCGGGCCGGAGCGGGCACGGCCCTGCCCGATGTGCACGGCGCTGGTCGGCGCGCTGGCCGCCAATGCCGCCGACATCCGCCAGCGCGTGGCGCTGGCCGTCGTGGCGCGTTCGCCGGTTGAGCGCCTCTATGCCTTCGCGAAGGAGCGCGGCTGGAAGAACCTGCCGCTCTACAGCGACACGACCGAGGCGTTCGGCCGGGACTTCGGCGCCTGGACCGCCGAGGGCGACATGCCGGGCTATCACGTCTTCACCCGGCGCGACGACACGATCCGGCATTTCTGGTCGGGCGAGATGGGCGGTGAGACGGCCGATCCGGGACAGGACCCGCGCGGCGCGCCGGATTTCACGCCGCTGTGGAACGTGCTCGACACGACGCCTGCAGGGCGCGACCCGCACTGGTATCCGAAGGTGGATTACTGAGGCCGTGCCGGCGGCGGCGAAGGATTAGCCCTTCACATATTGCGCTTCGCCGTTGCCGAACGACCAGTCGATCAACTCGTTCTCGGTGAGCACGATCATCACGTCCTGCCTGCGCACGCCGAGACGGGTATGGAGGTTGTCGGCGATTGCGCGGTAGAGCGCCTTCTTCTTCTCGACCGTTCGTCCGGCGCGCATGGTGATCTCGACGATCAGCGCGCCGGCGCCCCGCTCGATGCCGAGATAGGTCGGGTCGATGACCAGCCGCCCGGCCGGATAGTCGGCAATGACGTGGAAGCGGTCGGCCGCGGGCACGTCGATGGTCGCCACCATGGCGTCCTGCACCGCGTCGGAAACGCCTTTGGCGAAGCCGGCGTCCTTGCCGGCGGGGAGGGAAATGCGCACCAGGGGCATGACGGATCCTTTCGCTCTGCTTGGATCACCGCAGATGGGCGCTGAAGCGTTGAAATTGATGAAGCCAGACGGCGGAGCCGGTCGAACCAGATTTGCAGGCCCGGGGGCAGAGCCGGGGCAGGCCTGAGGGGAAAGGCCGAGTTCAGATCATCTCCAACGGGCTTTTGCGCCCCGGCGGCGGGAAAGCGCGATCGAGTTCGGCGAGATCGTCTGCCGAAAGCGCGATCTCCAGCGCCGCCACGTTCTGGCGCACATGCTCGGGCTGCACCGCCTTGGGAATGGCGATGACGCCGTCCTGCGCCATCACCCAGGCAAGCGCGATCTGGCCGGCCGTTGCACCGTGGCGGCCGGCGACGGTATCGAGCCGGGCGTTGCGGGCGAGCCGTCCCTGCTCCACCGGCGAATAGGCCATCACCGGCATGGAGCGCTGCCGGCACCAGGGCAGCAGGTCGAACTCGGGGCCGCGGCGGGAGAGATTGTAGAGCACCTGGTCGGTCTGGCACCGGTTGCCGGCCGGCAACGCCGCCAGGTCTGCCATCTCGTCGGCGTCGAGGTTCGACACGCCCCAGTGGTGGATCTTGCCGTCGCGCTTCAGCAGCTCGAGTGCCTCGACCGTCTCGCTGAGCGGCACGGAACCCATCCAGTGCAGCAGATAGAGGTCGATGCGGTCGGTGGAGAGGTTCTTGAGACTCCGCTCGCAGGCGGCAATCGTGCCGCGCCGCGAGGCGTTGGACGGCAGAACCTTGGAGACGATGAAGACCTCGTCGCGGCGGCCCGCAACGGCCTCGCCCACGACGCGCTCGGAACCGCCGGAGCCATACATCTCGGCCGTGTCGATGAGTGTGACGCCGAGGTCCAGGCCGATCCGCAGCGCCGCGACCTCATCGGAAAAGCGGCTTCCGTCCTCGCCCATGCGCCATGTGCCGAGGCCGAGCGTCGGCACGGCTTCGCCGCCGGGCAGGGTGGTGGTTTTCATCGGCATCGGCGGGCTCCGGGATCGGGTTCAGTCAGGAGCAAAGATACAGCATGAGGAGATTTGGGCGAGCGTTTCGGGAATTATTTGGGGTTCATCGGCTTTCGCTCAATTTCAGCCGTCCATAACCCCCACCCCTAGCCCCTCCCCTCAAGGGGGAGGGGGATCCGCGATGATGCTAGCCCGCCGACGCTGGCGATTTGGCGAAACGATGATGCCAGCGTCTCCCTCCCCCTTGAGGGGAGGGGTTAGGGGTGGGGGTATCGCGCGCGCGACGGGCAAGGATATGGGCCCCTCACTTTCCCTCGTGCGCCTTCAGCCAGTCCTGCATTTCCTTGATCTCGGCCTCCTGCGCGGTGACGACCGCTTCGGCGAGCTTGCGGATCTCGGGGTCCTTGCCGTGCTCCAGCACGATCCTGGCCATGTCGATGGCGCCCTGGTGGTGCGGGATCATGCCGCGCACGAAATCGGCGTCGGCGTCGCCCGTATAAGCCATCGCCATCATGTCTGCGTGCATCTTGTCCATCGCCGCCTTGTAGGCTTCGGTCGAGGGGCTGTCCGCCTTCATCGACATGGTGCCCATGTCGTGGCCGCTGTGGCTTTCCTCGGCCGGTACGGTTTCGATGAAGGTGGCGAGCAGCATGCCGGCGGCGGTGGCGGCAAGCACGATCTTCTTCGTCCTGGTCATGGCGTATTTCCTTTTCTGTTTCTTCTTGGGGGAGGATCACAGTTTCAGGCCGCGCAGGCGCAGCGCGTTGGCGATCACCGACACCGACGAGAGGCTCATCGCCGCCGCCGCCAGCATCGGCGACAGGAGCGTGCCGGTGAGCGGATAGAGCACGCCGGCCGCCACCGGCACGCCAAGCACGTTGTAGAGGAAGGCGAAGCCGAGGTTCTGCTTGATGTTGCTCAGCGCGCCTTCGGCCAGTCGCCGCGCCCTGACGATGCCGGCGAGGTCGCCCTTGACCAGCGTGATGCCGGCGCTTTCCACGGCGACGTCGGCGCCACTGCCCATGGCGATGCCGACATCGGCCGCGGCCAGCGCCGGCGCGTCGTTGACGCCGTCGCCGGCCATGGCGACGATGCCGCCGCGTGTCCGCAGTTCGTCGATCAGCGCCGCCTTCTGTTCCGGCAGCAGGCCGGCGCGCACCTGCGCGATGCCGAGCTTGCCGGCGATCGCCTTGGCCGTCAGCTGATTGTCGCCGGTTGCCATGACGACGTCGATCTCGAGCGCCTTCAGCGCTTCGATCGCGCCGGCGGCACTCTCCTTGATCGGATCGGCGACCGCCACCAGTCCGGCCGCACGGTCGTCGACGGCGACGAACATCGCCGTCTGGCCCGCGGCCTGCAGCGCCTCGGCCTTCTGCTTGAGGCTGCCAGCGTCGATGCCGAGGTCGGCCATGAGTGCCGCGTTGCCGAGCGCCACCGCGCGGCCGGCGACCTTGCCGGTGACGCCCTTGCCGGTGACGGCCTCGAAATCGGAGGCGGCCGCGACGGTCAGGCCGCGCGCCTCGGCGCCCTGCACGATGGCCTCCGCCAGCGGATGCTCGGAGCCTTTCTCCAGCCCGGCGGCGAGCGTCAGCAACTCGTCCTCGGCGATGCCGTCGGCGACCACCTCGGTCAGCTTCGGCTTGCCCTCGGTCAGCGTGCCGGTCTTGTCGACCACCAGCGTGGTGACGGCGGCGAGCCGTTCGAGCGCGGCCGCGTCGCGCACCAGCACGCCGGCATGGGCGCCGCGCCCGGTGGCGATCATCACCGACATCGGCGTCGCCAGACCCAGCGCACAGGGACAGGCGATGATCAGCACCGAGACGGCCGAGACGATGGCGAAGGTCAGCCCGTAGCCGGCCAGCAGCCAGACGGTGAAGGCGGCGAGCGCCACCAGCACCACTGCAGGCACGAAGTAGAACGAGACGCGGTCGGCCAGGCCCTGGATCGGCGCGCGGCTGCGCTGCGCGGTGGCGACCAGTTCGACGATGCGCGACAGCGTCGTCTCCGCACCGACGCGCTCGGCCTGCATCACCAGCGTGCCGTTGCGGTTCAGCGTGCCGCCGGTGAGCGGCTCGCCCGGCACCTTTTCCACCGGTACCGGCTCACCGGTGATCATCGATTCGTCGACGGACGAGCGGCCTTCCACGACGCTGCCGTCCACCGGCACGGCCTCGCCGGGACGCACGCGCAGCCGGTCGCCGGCCTTGACGTCGTCCAGCGGCACGTCGGTCTCGGAACCGTCGGCGCCGATGCGCCGCGCCGTCTTCGGCGCAAGGTCGAGCAGGGCGCGGATGGCCGAGCCGGTCTTCTCGCGCGCCTTCAGTTCCAGCACCTGGCCGAGGAAGACCAGCGCGACGATGACGGCGGAGGCCTCGAAATAGACCGGCACGGCGCCGCCATGGCCGCGCATCTCGTGCGGGAAGAGGTCGGGGAACAGGATAGCGACGACGCTGTAGAGATAGGCCGCGCCGACGCCGAGCGAGATCAGCGTCCACATGTTGGGGCTGCGGTTGACGACGGAAGCCCAGCCGCGGCGGAAGAAGGGAAGCGCCGCCCACAGCACTACGGGTGTTGCCAGAACCAGTTCCAGCCAGCCGGCCAGTGGCTCGCCGATCCAGTCGCGCACCGGCAGGCCGAGCATCGGCCCCATGGCGACGACCAGCAGCGGGATCGAAAGTGCGGCACTCACCCAGAAACGGCGGGTGAAGTCGACCAGTTCGGGATTCGGCCCTTCCTCGCCGGTCGGCACGCCCATCGGCTCCAGCGCCATGCCACAGATCGGGCAATCGCCGGGGCCGTCGCGGACGATTTCCGGGTGCATCGGGCAGGTGTATTTCGTCCCCTTCGGTGCGGGTGTCGGGGCAGGGCGGCCGTCGCGGTATTTTTCCGGATCGGCCTCGAACTTTGTCTGGCAGCCTTCGGAGCAGAAATAGTGTTTTTCGCCCTCGTGCTTGAGGAAATGCCTGGCCGTGGCGCGGTCCACCTTCATGCCGCAGACAGGGTCCGTTGCCGTGAGATAATCCTGCGGCGCCGCTTCGAACTTGGTCCGGCAGCCCTGGCTGCAGAAATGGAAGGTACGGCCGTCGTGCTCGGCGGTCGGCTTGGTCGAAGCCGGGTCGACGGTCATGCCGCAGACGGGATCGCGGACGACGCCGGATGCTTCGGCGGCAGGGGCTGAACAGCACGAATCGCCGTCCGCCTTTGCATGGCCGCCGCAGCAGGCGCCCTCGCCATGCGCGTGGCCGTGGGAATGGTCGTGCGTATGTCCGTGGTCGTGCCCGTGAGCATGATCGTGCCCTTGGTCGTGCTTATGCGAATGCGTCATGTCAGCCGTCCGGATTTCTCGATTTCACCGGAGATAGGGCTTCCAGTCACTGGAAGGTCAAGGGGCGATTTTGAGGATGGCGGAGGTTTTTCGCTGATAGCTCGGCCGCCCCCCATCAACTCCCTCGGCAAGAGTCGAGGGTAGCGCCCTATGCGGCGGCGCGGCCTTGTGGGCAACGAGACGCCCCTATGCAATCGCCCAGCCGAACGCCCATACCCAGCGCCGCCGAAACAGTTTATACACCGCGCCGGACGAAACGAACCCGGCCGGTATATGGCGAAACTTCCCCTCAGGCTCGAGGAACTGATCGACGGCGAGGCCTTGCGCCGCGACCTGACCGCGCTGACGGCCGAGACGCAGGGCGATGGTTCTTCGCCGGCGGTGCGCGCCGCCGTGCTGAGCCTCCTGAAACAGTACCGTGCCGCCGGGCGCCGCACCGCCGAGCTGATGCTGATGGAGGACGGCGGCGGCATTGCCTGCGCGGCCCGGCTGTCGCATGTCATGGACGAGATCGTGCGCGCGCTCTACGATTTCGCCGTCACCCACGTCTACCGCACCCGC
>JBQCHN010000171.1:0-7978 GCA_051954615.1 Mesorhizobium sp.
GATCGCCGAGGCTGAGTACGGCAAGGGCAAGGGCGCCAAGAACACGCTGATCTTCGAGGCCAACAAGCCGATGCTCAAGCATCCCGACAAGATCTACCCCGGCCAGGTGCTGCGCATTCCCGAGCTTCCTGCCGCCTGAAGGCATCGATCGCTTGCAGAAATGGAACGGCGGCTTTCGGGTCGCCGTTTTCCGTTGCGGGGAGCAAAAAGGGGATCGGCTTCGACACCGATCTTGCAGGAGTATCGCCATGACCGCACCGCCTGAAGGCTTCCGCCATTTGCCCGGCCATTTTTCGCCGGACGCGCAGGCCTCCCTGCTGGAGGCCGTCCGCACCGTGGTGGCGCAGGCGCCGCTCTACGTGCCGACCCTGCCGCGCAGCGGCAAGGAGATGAGCGTGCGCATGACCAATTGCGGTGCGCTCGGCTGGGTCACCGACACCGCGCGCGGCTATCGCTATCAGCCGACGCATCCCGTCACCGGCGAGCCATGGCCGCCGATCCCCGGGGTTTTGCTCGATCTGTGGGCCGAGGTCTCGGGCTATCCGCATCCGCCCGAGGCCTGCCTGATCAATTTCTATTCGGCGACGGCGAAGATGGGCCCGCACCAGGACCGCGACGAAACGGATTTCGCCGCTCCCGTCGTCTCCGTGTCGCTGGGCGACGACTGTCTGTTCCGTATCGGCGGCACGAAACGCACCGATCCGACCGTCTCGCTCAGGCTTCGCTCGGGCGACGTGGCGGTGCTCGGCGGGGAAAGCCGGCTGGCCTTCCATGGCGTCGACCGCATCTATCCCGACACCTCGACGCTGCTGAAGAAGGGCGGCCGCATCAACCTGACGCTCCGGCGGGTGATGAAGCCCTGACGCCTAGATCGTTTCACGGAAACGGTGAAACGATCTAGCCCTTTGTTTTAGCTGCATTTGTGCGACGCCGGACGATTCCGTCCGGCTGCAAAATGCTCTAAAGTTTCCGCAGCGCCACTTCCTCGACCAGATGGTCGGCGCCCTTGCGCAGGATGAGGTCGGCGCGCGGCCGTGTCGGCAGGATGTTCTCGCGCAGGTTCTTCAGGTTGATGTTGGTCCACAGCCCTTCGGCGATGGCGCGCGCAGCACTTTCGGAAAGCTGCGAATAGCGGTGGAAGAAGGATTCCGGGTTGCGGAAGGCCGTCTCGCGCAGCCGCATGAAGCGCGAAATGTACCAGTCGTGGATCAGCTTCTCGTCGGCGTCGATATAGATGGAGAAATCGAAGAAATCCGACAGGAACGGCACGAACTTGCCGTCGGCCGGCAGCTTGCCGGGCAGGAGCACGTTGATGCCCTCGAAGATCAGGATATCGGGGCGGTCGATGGTGGCGAAAGTGCCCGGCAGGACGTCGTAGGTGAGGTGCGAATAGAGCGGCGCCTGGACGTCGCGCTGGCCGGACTTGATGCCGGAGAGGAAACGCAGCAGCGCACCGATGTCGTAGCTTTCGGGAAAGCCCTTGCGCTCCATCAGGTTTTCGCGCCGCAGCACCTCGTTGGGCAACAGGAAGCCGTCGGTGGTGACCAGGTCGACCTTCGGGCTGGAGGGCCAGCGCGCCAGAAGCTCTTTCAGCACGCGCGCGGTGGTCGACTTGCCGACCGCGACGGAGCCGGCGACGCCGATGATGTAGGGCGTCTTGACCACGCTCTGCTTGTTGAAGAACAGCTGCCGCTGGCGAAACAGCAACTGGCTCGCCTCGACATGCGCCGACAACAGCCGCGACATGGACAGATAGATACGCTTGACCTCTTCCAGGTCGACCGGGTCGTTCAGCGAACGCAGGCGGTCGATCTCGTCCTCGCTCAGCGTCAGCGGCGTATCGGCGCGGAATGCGGCCCATTCGCGCGCCGAAAAGAAAAGATAGGGAGAATATTTCTCGGTGGGTGCAAGCTGATCCAACAGGGTCCCCTTCTTTCCTGCCGAGGCGGCTTCAATCCGTGCGCGAAGCCTTTTCCGCCAAGCCGGAACGGCCGGTACGCCGCTCCAGTTCGGTCAGCACGTCGTCCAGCTTGACACCAGCGATGCCAAGCACCACCAGCCAATGATAAAGGAGATCGGCACTTTCCGAAACGACGCCTTTGGTATCGCCCCTCACGGCGGCGATCACCGTCTCGACCGCCTCCTCGCCGAGCTTCTGTGCGGCCTTGTCGATGCCTTTGGAAAAGAGCTTCGCCGTCCATGAGTCGGGATCGCCCGAGCGGGCGCGCTCGGCGATGGTCTTTTCCAGGTCGGAAAGCGTAAAACCGGTCATGACGGCGGTTTACGGCGCGGCGGCGGTCGAGTCGAGTCGCATCGGCAGGCCGGCGGCCGCCATATGCCGCTTGGCCTGCATGACCGTATAGGTGCCGAAGTGGAAGATAGAGGCGGCCAGCACCGCCGCCGCATGGCCGTCGCGAATGCCCGCCACCAGATCGTCCAGCGTGCCGACGCCACCGGAAGCGATCACCGGAACATGGACGGCGTCCGCCACCGCGCGCGTCAGCGCGATGTCGTAGCCCGCCTTGGTGCCGTCGCGGTCCATCGAGGTGAGCAGGATCTCGCCGGCGCCGAGGTCGACGACATGCCGAGCGAAGGCGACTGCGTCGATGCCGGTCTTCTCGCGCCCGCCATGGGTGAATATCTCCCAGCGGTCGGCCTCGCCGGCGGCGGAAACCTTCTTGGCGTCGATGGCGACGACGATGCACTGGTCGCCGAACTTGTCGGCGGCTTCCGCCACGAAGTCCGGGTTCTTCACCGCCGCCGTGTTGATCGACACCTTGTCGGCGCCGGCCAGCAGCAGCCGGCGGATGTCGCTCACCTTGCGCACCCCGCCGCCCACCGTCAGCGGCATGAAGCACTGCTCGGCGGTGCGGGCGATCACGTCGAAGATCGTCTCGCGGTTGTCGGACGAGGCGGTGATGTCGAGGAAACAGAGCTCGTCGGCGCCGGCTGCGTCATAGGCCTTGGCCGCCTCCACCGGATCGCCGGCATCGATCAGGTCGACGAAGTTGACGCCCTTGACGACGCGGCCGTCCTTGACGTCGAGGCAGGGGATGACGCGAGCCTTGAGGGTCATGGATTCGCAGCCGTTCCTGGCTGTGCAAGCGCCTTGCGGCCGCGGGAAAACGGGACTTTCGGCATCGTGCAGCGGCTCGCTTTACGTAAGGTCAGAAATTGATGACACTCGATGTGGCGTACAAGCCAGGTGGGGCAGTTAGGGGCAATTTCTTTCCGGAGCAAATGTCTATGACGCAAACCAATATTGCATACGTTGCCATTGAACGCATTCGTGTAACAAAAACTCAGGAAGGGATAAACACAGGCCTACCCAAGGAAATGGGCACGCATGAATGGCATATGAAGATTGCCGTCAACGGCCAGGTCCGCTGGTGGACCAAACATGGCATTGAAACCGGCGGGGAATATGACGTCTCGCGTGTCTTCGCGGCCGTTCCGCTCAGCAACGGGAAGCTGACGATCGCGATTTCCGGCTGGGAGCAGGATACGTTCGGCGATACGCCGCTCAGCAGCCGCACATTGACCCTGACGCCCGCGCAGGATTGCCCTCTCGGCGTGAACGGCGCCTGGGTAACCAGCTATTCGTCCGGCTATTACGGACAATTCATCGCCGAGGAAGGCATGGCGTCGGAGGGCGGGTTCGACTTCCGCATAACCATCCGCCCCATAGGCAACCGCGTCGAGGAAGAGAGCCAGCAATATGCGCTGCTGTTTCGCGATGCCGAGGTCTACAACGAATATTGGGTTTCAGGCTGGGATGCCTTCACCAGGCAGATCGATGCATGGCGCGGTGCGGGACGTCGGCTGAGCCGGATTTCCACCTGCGAGGCCAACCCCGCGCAATTGTCGTTCTCCTCGGACGTCGAACGAAGCTATCTGGGTGTCTTTGCGCCCGGCGATACGGGAATGCCGTTCTGGGAGCTCGACAAGGACGGTCTTAAACGAAAAGTCGACGAGCATTGGAAAGTCGACCAGATCCGCGCCACCGACATCTATTGCTACCTGAATCCCGGTGGCCAGGCCATGGTCGGCGCGACGTTCGATCGCGGCGGCAATCGAACGGAGGCCGTCATCGAGCCTCGAGACGTGTTTCTGCGCGAATTCGGCGCCCGCTCGGAAGCCGGCCAGGGGCTGGTCGCGATCGACAGCTATTTCGACGGCAAGGAGCGATGGTTCGCCGGCCTGTTCGAGCACGGCATCGGCTCGTCCATCCTGTGGGTGGACGGGGACGAGACGTTCATCCGCATGAAGGTCGCCGAACACAGGCAGAGCGGATGGGAGCTGTTCGACCTTTCGACCTACAATGCCGGCGGAACGCCGATGTTCAACGGCATCTGGCGCAAAAGTCCGAAGACATCCCATTTCGGCATCGCCTACGGCTGGGACCATCTGGTGAGCTACATCGACTTCTATTGGCAACGGAAGCGCCAGGTCGTGACCATCGATTCCTGGTCTTCCGCCGCCGGAGACTAGCCTGACCCGGATCGCACCGCTCTATATGCGTTCCATCGCGGCGAGGAACTCGACCAGCAATTGTCCGACCACCGGCGGCACTTCGCCCTTGGCGTCGAAAGCCGGATCGTAGGCGGTGATCGTCACGCCCGTCACCGGGACCGAGCGCGCCAGTGCCGAAACGGCCTGGAGCACGTCCTGCGGGGAGGGGCCGCCCGGTGCGGCATAGCGGTTGGCCTGCAACGTGTCCGAATTGTGCACGTCGAGGTCTATGTGAAGGTGGGCGCGTTCCGCGCCGGCCGCTTTCAGCCTTTCCGCCTTTTCGGGCAGGTCGGTGCAGCTGGCGCGGATGACCGGCAGGTCCTCCAGCAGTTTCTTTTCGGTGGCGTCGAGGTCGCGCGCGCCGACCAGCATGCAGCGCCATGGATCGATGGCGCTGAAGCCCGGAATGGCGTTGGCGATGGTTCGCCAGCACAGGCCGAGCACCGTCGCCAGCGCCATACCGTCGAGGAAGCCGGTGGACGAGGTTTCCGGCGTGTTGATGTCGCCGTGCTGGTCGAACCAAACGATGGAATCGGAGCCTTCGCCGGCGATCGCTCCGGCCGCCGTCAGGCAGTTGCCGGCGAGCACGATGGGGAAGCGCCCTTCCGCCCGCGCGATGCCTATGGCGCGCGAAACGGCGTCGCAGACGGCGAAGCCGGCGGTGATCTCGCGCAGGTCCTCGTCCTCTATTCTGTCGATCTCGATCACCTCGGCCTCGTGGCCGTGCAGCGCAAGTTCGTCCACCAGCCCGCCGGTGATGATGGCGTCCGGCCCCTGTCCGAAGCCGGCATGGTAATGGCCGCTGTCATAGGGCGCGAGGATGAGAGCAAGCTTCATCGGCTGGCCTCCAGGCTGGCTCCGCGCAGCACGGCGAGCGCTTCCGCCGGGTCGATGCGCCCGTCATAGAGCGCGCGGCCGGAAATCGCGCCTTCAAGACGGACGGCGTCCGGCATGGTCATGCGCACGATGTCGGCGATGGAGGCGAGGCCGCCCGAGGCGATGACCGGAATGGAAACGGCCTCGGCCAGGTCGATGGTGGCGTCCCAGTTGATGCCGGAGAGCACGCCGTCGCGGTCGATGTCGGTATAGATGATCGCCGCCACGCCGGCGCCCTCGAATTTTTGCGCCAGTTCGACGACGCCGAGTTGGGAGGCCTCCGCCCAACCCTCCACCGCGACCTTGCCGCCCTTGGCGTCGATGCCGACGGCGATCCTGCCCGGATAGAGCCGGCAGGCTTGCCTGACCAGATCGGGGTCGCGCACTGCCACCGTGCCGAGGATGACGCGGGCAAGTCCCTTGCCCAGCCAGCTCTCTATATGAGCCAACGTGCGGATGCCGCCGCCGAGCTGCACCGGGTTTTTCGTCGCCTTGAGAATGGCCTCGACCGCCGCGCCGTTGACGCTCTGGCCCTCGAAGGCGCCGTTGAGATCGACCACATGCAACCACTCGAATCCCTGAGCCTCGAAGGCCTCGGCCTGAGCCGCCGGGTCGGCGTTGTAGACGGTGGCGGTCGCCATGTCGCCGAGCTTCAGGCGCACGCACTGGCCGTCCTTGAGGTCGATGGCGGGAAAGAGGATCATCCGCTCAGGCGCCTTCGACGATGACGACGCGCGCTTCCGAGGCGGGGAGGCGATATTTCAACGCCTCCTGGTATTCAGGCGACTCGTAGCAGGCCAGCGCCGTCTCGTACGAATCGAACTCGATGATGACGTGCCGGTTGCCGGTTGGCCCTTCCGGGTTGGAATATTGCCCGGACCGGACGAGGAAACGTGCGCCGTATTTCGAGAAGGCGGCGGCGTTAGCCTCGATGTATTTCTTGTAGGTGTCGGGGTCGCGCACGTCGACCATCGCCATCCAGTAACCCTTCTTGCCCATGCTCGCTCCTATGGTTTCCACCGCAGAAAATTGGCGATGAGGGCCAGGCCGAGCGCCTGGCTCTTCTCGGGGTGGAACTGCGTGCCGACGCGATTTTCGTGAGCCACGGCGGCCGTCACCGGCCCACCATAGTCGGTGACGGCGAGTACCTCGCCCGCGTGTCTCGCCGCCAGATGGTAGGAATGAACGAAATAGGCGTGCAGCCCGTCCTGTCCAGTCGCGATGCCGTCAAAAAGCGGATGCTCGCGCCTTAATTCGATGGTGTTCCAGCCGATCTGCGGCACTTTCAGCGCCGGGTCGGCGGGCTCGATCAGTTTCACGTCGCCGCCGATCCAGCCGAAGCCCTGCGTCACCGTCTTTTCCAGCCCGCGTTCCGACATCAGCTGCATGCCGACACAGATGCCGAGGAACGGCCTTGCCTTGGGCCCGGTCGCCTCCTCGATCGCCTCCCACATGCCGGGGACGGCATGCAGACCGGCGGCGCAGTCGGCGTAGGCGCCGACGCCCGGCAAGACGATGCGATCGGCCGTACGGACCCGCTCGGCGTCCGCCGTCAGTTCGATGTCGGCCGCGATATCGGCCTCACGCGTGGCGCGCTCGAACGCCTTGCTGGCCGAGCGCAAATTGCCTGAGCCGTAGTCGATGATGGCGACGCGCATGTCAGACCCGTCCCGGATTGTGCGACAGCCCGAGCGCCATGCCGGTGTGGATCGGCCGTGCGCGCGCCGCATCCGGCACAAGCGCCGGCGCCTGCGGCTCCGGTTGGGCTTCCAACGTTGCCGCATAGCGGATTTCGCCGTCGGTCAGCCCTTGCGCCTCGACCACGCCACTCTCGCGCCAGCCGCGCCGCCGCATCGCCGCGATCTTCAAGCCCTGCCCCTCCAGCCCGATAAAGAGCGAGACGAGCAGGGTCAGCATCGATCCGGCAAGGCCGAGGGCTGCCATTTCGCTTAGCGCCGAAAGCAGGCCGAGCACGATGAAAGCCAGCAGCGCTTCGATCCATAGCCGGTGCCACAACAGCCACAGCGGCGAAAAGAAGAAGGCGAGCCACGAAAAGCCGTCGCGCACCAGGACGGCCTCGCCGTTGCCGGCGCGGCCCGGAGGCTCCATGACGACGTAGGAGGCCATGGCTACCCTTTCAGCGAGCCCTTGGTGGAGGGCACGGCGTCCGGCTGGCGCGGGTCGCGCTCGACGGCGGTGCGCAACGCCCGCGCCACCGCCTTGAAGCAGGTCTCGGCGATATGGTGGTTGTTGGCGCCGTAGCGGTTGTTGACGTGCAGCGTGATGCCGGCGTGCTGCGCCAACGCCTGGAAGAATTCGCGCACCAGTTCGGTGTCGAAAGTGCCGATCTTCGGTGCCGAGAAGGCGACGTTCCAGACGAGGAACGGCCGGCCGGAGACGTCGATGGCGGCCGCCGTCAGCGTCTCGTCCATGGCGAGGTCGATGGATGCATAGCGCATGATGCCGCGCCGTTCGCCGAGCGCCTTGGACAGTGCCTGGCCGAGCGCGATACCGGTGTCCTCCACCGTGTGGTGGTCGTCGATATGCAGATCGCCCTTGGCCTTCACCGTCATGTCGATCAGCGAATGCC
>JBQCHN010000172.1:0-4273 GCA_051954615.1 Mesorhizobium sp.
GTCACCTCGACCTCCGGATGCAGCGCGATCGCCACGTTGGTCAGGCCGATGGTCTTGATCGGGTGGTTCAGCTCGACCTGGTTGCGGGCGACGCTGAAGCCGTCGGCGGTCAGGATGTCGGCGATGTCGCGGGTCGAAACCGAGCCGTAGAGCTGGCCGGTCTCGCCGGCCGAGCGCACGATGATGAAGCTCTTGCCGTCGAGCTGGTCGGCGATCGTCTGGGCTTCGCTCTTGCGCTCCAGGTTGCGGGCCTCGAGCTGCGCGCGCTGGCCTTCGAACTTCTTCTTGTTGGCTTCGTTGGCGCGCAGCGCCTTGCCCTTCGGCAGTAGGAAGTTGCGGGCGAAGCCGTCCTTGACCTTGACGGTCTCACCCATCTGGCCGAGGCGGGAAATGCGTTCGAGAAGAATAACTTCCATGGTCTTGTCCTTTCAGAACCGCAAGCGGTTGAATCAGAATGTGAAGGACAGGAAGCTGAAGCGGCGGTTTCGCCGGGGTCGCTGTCCTGCCCGTTCGGGCAGTTAGGGACGGCGAACCGCCCCAACTCGGATTTTCATGCGCCTGACCGGGCCGAACCCGGAAAGGAGAGCGGGCGGCGAACCGCCCGCTTGTTGGTTAGCGAACCACGTAGGGCAGCAGGCCGAGGAAGCGGGCGCGCTTGATCGCCTGAGCGAGTTCGCGCTGCTTCTTCTGCGAAACAGCCGTGATACGGGACGGAACGATCTTGCCGCGCTCGGAAATGTAGCGCTGCAGGAGACGCACGTCCTTGTAGTCGATGCGCGGCGCGTTGGCGCCGGAGAACGGGCAGGTCTTGCGGCGGCGATGGAACGGACGCCGGGTCGGGATCTGGTTGATGTCGACCATTATTCTGCGCTCCCTTCAAAGCTGCGCGCCGGGCGCGGGCCACGGTCGCCGCCGCCATCGCGGTCGCCGAACGAGCGGGCCGGGCGGTCGCCACGATCACCCCTGTCACGGTCGCCGAACGAGCGCGGGCCGCGATCGCCGAAACCGCGGTCGCCGCGATCCGAGCGCTCCTCGCGCTTCTGCATCATCGCCGAGACGCCGTCCTCGTGCTTCTCGACCTTGATGCTCATGAAGCGCAGCACGTCCTCGGAGATGCCCTGCTGACGCTCCAGCTCGGCAAGCGCCGCCGGCGGGCAGGTCAGGTCCATCAGCGTGTAGTAGGCCTTCCGGTTCTTCTTGATCCGGTAGGTGAGGGACTTCAGTCCCCAGTTCTCGACCCGGCCGACCGAGCCGCCGCCAGCGGTGACGATGCCCTTGAAACGTTCAACGAGCTCATCGACCTGCTGCTGCGACAGATCCTGCCGGGCAAGGAACACATGTTCGTAAAGAGCCATAGTTCTTTTGCCTTTCTTCGTTTCTCTCCCGGTTCCCGGCGGCTAAAGCCTCTGCAACTTCTCTGATCCGCAAATGCGGAGAAGAAAGGAGCATGACGAGACGGTCGAGAGCGGAGACACGGGAGGCGGAAGCCTTATGGCTCCACGACGAAAGCTTTGTTTTCAGGGAAAACGGCCTTCGGCCCTCCGTTCAGCCCCCAGTCGGGACCGGCAGATTGCGGCTGCGTATACAGGATTCTGGCCGCAACGCAAGCCTGCGAATCAGGTCTTGCGCTTGCGCAGTGCCAGCCGCCCGATCGCCAGCACCATATAGGCGCCGAAGAACAGCGCCAGCGACCAGCCGAAGCCGGACGGCCCGGCGATGTCCATGCCGATGCCGATGGCCTGCGGGCCGAGCACCATGCCGACCCCGTAGCACAGCACGAAGGCGGCGTTGGCCGAGGCGAGCTCATGGCCGGAGAGCTGCGAGCCGAGATGGGCGAGCCCCACCGTGTACATGGCCGCGACGACGCCACCCCAGACGAACAGCAGCGTCGCCATCAGGTGCCAGTTCTGCGCGAACAGCGGCATGAAGACGGTGCCGACGAGGCCGACGAAGGCGCACAGGAGCAAGAGGTAGCGGCGGTCGCCGACCCGGTCTGAAATCATGCCGATGGGGATTTGCAGCAGCACGTTGCCGAGGCCGATCATGGTCAAAAGCAGTGCCGCGTCCGCTTCCGAATAGCCGATGCGGTTGCCGTAGACCGGAAACAGCGCGAAGCCGCCCGTTTCGACGGCGCCGAAGACAAGCACGGCCGCCGTCGCCGTCGGCACCAGCCAGATATAATGCAGGAAACCGCTGGTTTCCTCGCCTTCGGCGCGAATCGGCGGGCTTTCGTTGCGCGCGGCCAGAACCGGCACGGCCGCCACCGCCACCAGCGCCACTGTCACGCCGAAGGGCAGAAAGCCGATGCTGCCGAGATTGGCGAACAGCCACGGGCCGGCGGCGAAACCGAGGGAAAGCACGGTGGCGTAGACGCCGAGCACAAGCCCGCGCCGCGACGGCGGCGCCGAGGTGCTGATCCAGAACTCGGACAGGATGAACAGGATGGTCAGCGACACGTGCAGGAGCACGCGCAGCGGAAACCACATCCAGAACGCTGGCGCGAAATGGAAGCCGACGAAGGCTACGGCGCCGGCCGCGATCATGAGAAGCATGGTCCAGGCGACGCCGAGGCGCGAGGCGAGCGGGGTCGCCAGCGGCGCGCCGGCGATCGAGGCGATGCCGGCCACGGCCGTGTTGAGCCCGATCATCGAGGCCGAATGGCCGCGCGATTCCAGGATGACGGACAGAAGCGGCATGCCGAGCCCGATGGCGATGCCCACCACGCTGATCGAGGAGATGGCCGCGATGATCGACAGCCAGCGCACGCGTTCTGCGTCCTGAGGCTCGGTTGCGACCGTCATGAAAGACCCTGATGCTGAACTGACTGACTAGAGAACTTCGCGGATGAACCGCTTGCCGATCATCCGGTAGAACGGCACCTCGCCGCCGCCGGGCCTGAGCAGCGGATCGAAGGCGAGCCGCCGCTCCAGTTCTTCCAGGATCGTGCGGGTGATCGCCGGAATATCGGCCTGCCGGGCCTCCGCGAGCGGCAGCCAGACGAGTTCCTCCAACTCGTTCGTCGGCCCACCCTCGGGCAATTCCACCGCGACGTCGCTGCGCCACGCGGCGAGGAAGCGGGTGTCGAAGCGGCGCACCCGGCCGGGCGGCGTGATCGCGCGGGCGATGAAGCGCATCGCTTCCAGTGAAGGAGCGACGCCATGCTCGGCAAAACCCTGCCAGTCGCGCTTCGCGGTGCTGAACGGAGCCCGCCGGCCGATGAGCAGGCCGGCTTCCTCATAGGTTTCGCGGATGGCGGACAGCGCGATGGCCCGGGCGCGGGCCGCGCCCACTTTTCCGGCGCGCGCCGTCAGCCGCGCCTCTTCTTCGGGGGGCAGCAGCGTCGCCGCCGGGATTCGGCTGTCGGCCGGGTCGGTGCGGCCGCCGGGAAACACGAATTTCCCCGGCATGAAGGCGTGGCGCATGTGGCGGCGCCCCATCAGGACGCGGGCCGCGCTGCCTTCGCCGTCGAGCAGGATCAGGGTCGCGGCATCGCGCGGCCGCTTGGGACCAGCGCCCAATGCGATGCGTTCGACCGCGTCCACTTCCGCCTTGCTCATCCCGTGCATGCGTCCGACCTAGCCGAAAGTCGCCGGCTGGGAAAGAGGCGAATGTCCGCCGGCCATTGCACCAATGGCGGCCTACAGTTCCGGATGCGTTTCCAGCTGGTCCTGTTCACCGCCGAAGCCGTGCATGTAGCAGGCCCATTGCAGGCCCACGACCGCGCCCTTGACCGGTTGCAGCAGCGCCAGCGAAAGCAGCACCGTCAACGGCGCCCAGACGGCAAGATGCTGCCACATCGCCCAGTTGGAGGTCATCTCGACCGCCATGAAGCCGCCGAGAACGACGTGGCCGACGATGACGATGACCAAGTAAGCCGGCAGGTCGTCGGCGCGGTGGTGAGAAATGTCCTCGCCGCACACGGCGCACTTGTCGACCGTCTTGACGAAGGCGCGGAACAGCTTGCCTTCGCCACAATGCGGGCAGCGGCCGAAGAAGCCGCGCTTCATCGCCTCCCAGATCGGCCGGGCCGGCCGTCCCGAATGGTTCTCGCCGCCGAAAACCTGCGCTTCCATGCCTGCGTTCGTCGCCATCGTTATCGTCTCCTGCCGCGCGGGCGCCCTTGCGAAGCCCGGGCACGGCCCTTTGCCTTGTGGAACGACCGCCGCGAGCCGGGCAGGGGCTTGGGTTCCGTCAGCATCTCGAAGCGCATCGCGCCGGCCATCGGCGCCACTTCCACGAGACGGACCTCGACACGGTCCGCAAGCTGATAGCC
>JBQCHN010000173.1:0-28028 GCA_051954615.1 Mesorhizobium sp.
AGCGCTCGCCTCGAAATGTACGCCGAGTTCGCCGAGGATTTCCTGAGCGTCGGCCAACACGTCCATCAGGTGACTGATCGGCGCGCCCTGGTAGCCGCCGACATAGCCGACGCCGCATTGCAGCAGCGCCTTGGTGATGGCGAGAATGCCTTCGCCGGTGAACTCCTCGCCGGCGCCGAGCTTCAGCTTCTTCACCTCTTTGGCGAACGATCTCTCGGCCATTGGGTCATCTCCTCAGATTTGTGCCGGCGCCTCAGAAGTCGTGCTTGCGGATGTTGCGCAGCATCTTCTGCAGCGTCGCCACGAAAGCGGCACGTTCCTCGGCGTCGATGCCCTTGAACATGCGCGCATAACTCTTGCGCATCGTCGGCCACAGCGTCTCGAAGGCGGCGCGCCCCGCCTCGGTGACCGAGACGCGGGTAGCGCGGTTGTCGGCCGGGTCGGCGATGCGGCGCACCAGCCCGTCAGCCTCCAGCGAATCCAGCGCGCGGCTCAGCGTCGATTGCTCGGCCACCGCATAGACCGCGAGTTGCGAGATAGTCGGCCCCTCGATGACCGACAGCACCGCCAGCGCGCGCATCTTCGGCGTGGTCAGGCCGAGCTTGGCGAGGTCATGCCTGAGCGAAGCGTTGTAGCGGCCCATGATGCGGTTCATCAGATAGGGCGCGAACTGCTGCAGGCCGATCTCGCCTAGCCGGGGACCTTCCGCCTGTTCGCCGATGGTTGCGCGGTCGTTCATCCGAACTCCTTGGCAACGAGGAAGCCCGAGCCGCCGCCGAGGCCCGGCCCCGGATGGGTAGAGGCTCCGATGTGATAGAGAGATTGGATCGCGGTGCGGTGGTTGACCGAACCGGCGAAAGGACGCCAGACGAAGAACTGGTCGATGGTGCAGGCGCCGCCATAAGGATCGCCGCCGACGAGGTTGACGTTCATCGCCTCCAGATCGGCCGGAGAATAGGCGCGCCGCGCCAGCACGGTCTCGCGAAAGCCTTCGATATGGTTGGCGAGGATCGCTTCGATGCGGTCGGCGAAGGCCTCGCGCGTTGCCTCGTCCCACGTTCCTTGCGTGGGAATGATGCCCGCCGCATCGCCCTTGATGGCGCGCGGCGCGTCCGGCACCTGGATCCACAGGACCGCCTTGCCTTCGGGGCAGCGCGACGGATCGAGCGCTGCCGGCTGGCCGACGCACAGCGTCGGCGTCTCGGGCAACATGCCGCGCGTCGCCTCGTTATGTGATTTGGAAACGGCGTCGATGCCGTCGCTCAGGTGGGTGAGCGCAACCTTTTCCAGTCCTTGCGTCTTCCAGCGCGGCGCGCGGTCGAGTGCATAGTGGAGCTGGAAATCGCCGCGACCATGACGATAGGCGCGCGTCGCCGCGCGCGTGGGGGCCGGCGCATCGCTGTTGAGAAGCCGGCCATAGAGCTGGCTTGGCGGAACCGAGGCGATGACGGATTTCTTCGCCTCGATCTCCTGCCCGCCAGCCAACCGCACGCCGACCGCCTTGCCGCCGCGCACAAGGATGCGCTCGACGTCGGCTCCGGTCCGGATCTTGCCGCCGTGTTCCTCGATGAGACCGCGAAAAGCGTCCGCCGCCTTACCGGCGCCGCCCTTGACGATCGGCGCGCCCGCCGCCTCCAGCGCGAAGGCGACGACCTTGCCCATCTCGGCCGAATAGGTGTCTTCCGGCGAAAGGCCGCAATGCAGCGTCCAGGGCGCGTAGAGCGCCTGGATCTGCGGCGAGGTGTAGCCTGTCTCCAGCCAGCCGCGTGCCGGTCGCAGCGCCGTTCCGAAATAGTCGACCAGCCCGCGCAGGCCGCGCCGCCAGGCCTCGCGCGCCAGAAGCTTCGCGGTGGCAAAACTCCACAACTGGCCGCCGAGCAAACCGAACAGCAGCGGCGCATTGGCCTCGATCGAGCCGACGTCGGCGGCATGCCGGTCGCCATCGCCGACGGCTTGCGCATTGAAGGCCGCCACGTTGGCGGCTCGATCCATCGTCAGCACGATGCTGGAGCCGTCCGGCCGCAGCACCGCCGTCGGATGCGGCGTATGGCAGAATTCAAGCCCGTGGCGGGCAAGGTCCTGACCGAGCGCGGCGTGCGCCGGGCCGGTCAGGAACAGCACGAAGGTGGCCGCCATCACGTCATGCGTGAAGCCGGGGAGCGTCGCTTCGCTGCTCATCATGCAGCCGCCGAGACGATCCTCGCGCTCCAAGAGCAGCACCGACGCGCCCTGCCTGGCCAGCATCGCTGCCGCCACCAGTCCGTTGATGCCGCTGCCGATGATGACGTGATCGTGGGCCACGGTCGTCGGCCCGCGATCAGGCCCGCGGCACCAATGCGAGCGCGCGGATCGGGCTGCCGGTGCCGTGGACGATCTTCAAGGGTGCCGCGATCAGGATCGCGCCCTTGGCCGGCAGCTTGTCGAGGTTGCACAGGCTGGCGAGGCCGTAGCGGTTGGCCTTGTGCATCATGTTGTGTGCGGGGAAGGGCGGCGTCATGCCGCCGGCGGCGCCCGCGTCGGTGCCGATGCACTGGGTACCCCAGCCGATGGCGCCGCGCTCGATGATGTACTCGATACAGTCCACAGTCGGGCCCGGCGAATGCGGACCGTTGGCGTCGGCGTTGAGGAAGGTTTCTTCCGAGCCGTTGCGCTTGTCCCAATCGGTGCGCATGACCACCCACTCGCCCTTGCCGATGGCGCCGTGCTTGGCCTCCCAGGCCTTCACCGCGTCGGCGGTCAGCAGGAAGTCATGGTTCTTCGCCGATTCCGCGGCGCAGTCGATGACGTTGACCGGCGCCACGAAATTGCGCGGCGCGATGGTGTCGGTGTAACCGTCGGAATAATCCTTGCCGGTGATCCAGTGGTGCGGCGCGTCGAAATGCGTGCCGGAATGCTCGCCGATCTTCAGCCAGTTCCACGCCCAGAACGGCCCGTCCTTGTCGTATTCCGAGATCGAATGGATCTCGATCTTCGGCGTATCCTTGGCCAGTTCCGGCGGCAGCTTCAAAAGCGGCGTGTCCGGTCCGAGCGGCGCCGACAGGTCGACGACCTCGACCTTTCCACTGATCAAAAGCTCCGCCAGGCTGGCGAGCGCGCTTGCTGCGGTCATGGATTTTCCTCCTGATTGCGTGTCGTGCGAACCTGCGGCCGGCTCGGCGATGCTTGCCGTTCGCGCCGGTTTTCCTCCACGAGAAGGCTAGACGAGTTTAGATGCATATGCAAATATCATTTTAGGGGTAAAATAATTCCATGGCCCAGTTCGATGCCATTTTCATTGGCGCGGGACATAACGCGCTCGCCGGCGCCGCGCATCTGACCAGGCGCGGCTGGAAGGTCGGGCTGTTCGAGGCCGCCGACCGTCCGGGCGGCGCCGTCAAGACGCTGGAACTGACCGAGCCGGGCTTCCGCCACGACCTCGCCGCCATGAACCTCAGCCTGTTCGCGGGCTCGGCTTTCAACAAGGTTTACGGCGCGGATCTGGCGAAACACGGGCTGGAATTCGCGCCTGTGCAGGATTGTTTCGCCTCGGTGTTTCCGGGTGGGCGCTGGGTCGGCGTGTCGACCGACCTTGCCACTACTGTGGCGCGTATCCGCGCCTTTTCGGAGCGCGACGCGCAGACCTGGGAAAATCTTGTCGCGGCGTTTCCGGCGCGCGCCGAACTGATCTTCTCGATCCTCGGCGGGCCGATGAAAAAGCGTGCACTTGCACGTATTCTGTTTTCGCTGTGGCGAAAGGCGGGACTGTCAGGCGCGCTTGAACTGGGTCGTTTCCTGCTCTCTTCGCCACGCGCCTGGCTGGACGAGATGTTCGAGAGCGCCGAGGTCAAGGCGCTGCTCGGCGCCTGGGGCCTGCATCTCGATTTCGCCCCCGACATCGCCGGCGGCGCCGTCTTCCCCTATCTCGAAGGCATGGCCAACCAGAGCTTCGGCATGGTGCTGGGCAAGGGCGGCGCCGATACCATGGTCAAGGCGCTGGCCGCTATGGTGGAAGCCGGCGGCGGCACGATCGAATGCAATGCCCGCGTCGAGCGCGTGCTGACCGAGGGCGGCCGGGCGACGGGGGTGATGCTGGCCGACGGGCGCCGCATCGAGGCCGGCCGTGCCGTCATTGCCACGGTCGCGCCGCGGGCACTGGCCGGGCTCTTGCCGCAGGGCTCTGGCGAGGCCGGTTTCGACGGCAAGATGCGCGCTTTCCGCCACGCGCCGGGCACGATGATGATCCATCTGGCGGTGGACTCGCTGCCGGACTGGTTCGATCCCGAACTGAAGCGCTTCGCCTATGTCCATGTGGCGCCATCGTTGGACGTCATGGCGCGGGCCTACCAGGAAGCGCAGGCCGGCCTGCTGCCGGCGGAGCCGGTCATCGTCGTCGGCCAGCCGACCGCCATCGATCCTGGCCGCGCTCCGGACGGCAAACATATCCTGTGGTTGCAAACGCGCGTCGTGCCGGCCGAGATCAAGGGCGACGCGGCCGGCGTCATCGGCGAGCGCGACTGGGAAACCGTGCGCGAGGCCTATGCCGACCGGGCCATCGCCATCATCGAGCGCCATGCGCCGGGCCTTTCGGCGAAGATCATCAGGCGCACGGTGATGAGCCCGCTCGACCTCGAACGCGGCAACGCCAACCTCGTCGGCGGCGACCAGATCTGCGGCAGCCACCATCTGGCGCAGAACTTCCTGTTCCGCCCGGCGCCGGGCTTCGCCGACTGGAGCACACCGGTGAAGAACTTCCATCTCGCGGGCGCCGCCACCTGGCCGGGCGCCGGCGTCGGCGCCGGATCGGGTTTCCTGCTTGCAAGGCAACTCGCCGGCGGATGATCATGCCGGGCAACCGCCCGGCCTCCAGCCCTCGGACCAGCAAGGAATTGGCAATGAAACGCAAGGCGATCAACCCCAGCAGCCTCTACCAGTCGGTGCCCTTCGGCTTTTCGCATGCGGTCGAGCAGAATGGCGGCCGCACGCTGCACCTCTCCGGCCAGGTGGCCTGGGACGGCGAGGGCAAGCTGGTCGGCGCGGGCGACCTCGTCGCCCAGACGCGGCAGGCGCTGGCCAACCTGAAGGTCGTCCTGGCCGAAGTCGGCGCGACGCCGGCCGATGTCGTGCGGCTCAGGACCTATGTCGTCGATCATTCGCCCGAAAAGCTCGGGCCGGTCACGGCGGAGATCGCCGCCTTCTACGGCGACGCGCTTCCGGCCGCCAACACCTTCATCGGCGTCCAGGCGCTCGCGCTGCCGGACTTCCTGGTGGAAATCGAGGCCATCGCGGCTCTCTGAGAAAGAGCCGGCCATCTCATCGTCAACAGGTCAATGCAAGGGGAACAACAGCATGAAACCGCATACGGACAGACGAACGCTTCTCAAACTTGCCGGCGCCAGCGCCATTGCCGCGAGCCTGCCGCGCCTTGCCGTCGCCCAGAGCAAGGACGAGCTAACCATCGCCTATAACGTCAACCTGCCCTCCTGGGACCCGACCACCGGACCGTCGGCGGTCAACCCGACCATCCAGGGGCTCTACCAGTCGGTGTTCGACCAGTTCATCCTGCAGAAGCCGGACCTGTCCTTCGCGCCCGGCCTGCTCACCGAATGGGGCTGGAGCGACGACCACAAGCAGATCCACATGACGGTGCGCGACGGCGTCACCTGGCATGACGGCAGCCCCTTCACCGCAGAGGACATCGCCTGGTCGCTGGAGCGCGCAGGCAAGGCCGAGACCGGCAACCCGATCCAATTCGTCTGGGCCAAGATCGGCAACATCAAGGCCGACGGTAACCGCGTGACCGCCGACGTGCTGGAATTCGAGCCGACGATCTTCAAGTGGATGTCGTTCCTCACCGGCTACGTGCTGCCGAAGGCCTATTACGAGAAGGTCGGCCCGGAAGGCTTCGAGAAGGCGCCGATCGGTACCGGCCCCTACATGGTCGAGAAGTTCGAGCAGAACGCCTTCATGCGGCTCAAGGCCAACCCGAACTACTGGGGCGGCAAGCCGGCGTTCGAGAACGTCACCATCAAGTTCGTCACCGACGCAGCGAGCCGCGTGGCCGAGCTCGAATCCGGCAACTCGCAGGTGACACTGGAAATCCCCTATGAGGAATACGACCGCCTGATCGCCAAGGACGGGCTGGCCGGCTCCTGCGAGACGGTGTCCGACATCGGCATGATCTTCTTCAACGACATCGATGTCATGCTCGACGCCAATGTGCGCCACGCCGCCGTCATGTCCGTCGACAAGAAGCTTCTGGTCGACCGGCTGCTGCGCGGCTACGGCTTGCCGCTCGACACGCTGGAGACGCCGGAATACGAGGCCTACGATCCGTCGATCAAGGTCGAGTACAATCCGGAGAAGGCCAAGGAACTGCTGGCCGCCTCCGGCTATTCGACCGACAAGCCGGTCAAGTTCACCATCCAGACGACCAAGGGCTTCAAGCCCAAGGACTACGAGATGATCCAGGCGATCGTCGGCATGTGGCGCAAGGTCGGCATCGAGGCGACGATCGAGGTCTACGAGATCGCCAAGCACTTCGAATTGCGCGCTGCCGACAAGCTGGCGCCGGCCGCCTTCTACAACTGGGGCAACGCCGTCGGCGACCCCACCACCTCGACGGGTTTCGCCATGTACGGGCCGAGCCCGCATTCGGTGTGGGATAGCCAGGATGTCATCGACGCCATCAATCCGCTATGGGGCGAGGCCGACGAGGCCAAGCGCATCGCCGGTTGGAAGGCGGTGTCGAAGTTGGTCGCGGACAACGCTTATGTGCTGCCGCTGCTGCAGTACGCGCAGCCGATCGTGCACGCCAAGGGCGTCAACGTGGTGCAGCACAAGTCCGGCGCGCTGCTGCCGGCGCTGATGACGCCCGCCTGATCGCGGACGGCTCCGGCCCGGTTCACGCCGGGCCGGGGGCCATCAAGCCATGCTGCTTCTTCGCCTCACCCTCTCGCGGCTCCTGACCACGCTGATCACCCTGATCGGCGTGGCCGTCATCGTTTTCGTCGTCATCCGCGTGGTGCCCGGCAATCCGATCGCCATGATGCTGCCGCCCGGCGCCTCGGCCGCCGACATCGACCGGCTGAAGGCGCTTTACGGGCTCGACAAGTCCATCGCCGAACAGTTCCTCATCTGGTTCGGCAACGTGCTGCACGGCGATTTCGGCACCTCGATCACGACGCGCCAGCCGGTTCTGTCGCTGGTGCTGGACCGGCTGCCGGCGACGCTGGAACTTTCCGTCATGGCGCTGCTCATCGCCGTCGCCATCGGCGTGACGCTGGCCATCCTCGGCACGCGCCTGCGCGGCCGCAAGGCGGAGGCCGGCATCGACGTCGCCAACGGCATTGGCCTCTCCGTGCCGGATTTCCTGTGGGGGCTGGCGCTGATCCTCCTGTTCGGCGTCATCTGGCCGGTGTTCCAGATTTCGGGGCGCGTGTCGCCCAGCCTCGACCTGCCCTTCACCAGCCAGTTCTACCTGTTCGAGAGCATCGTGCGGCTGCGCTTCGACCTCACCGCCGACCTGCTCAGTCACATGTTCATGCCGGCGCTGGCGCTGGCGCTGCCCTTGGCGGCGATCATCTCGCAACTGCTCAAGCAGTCGCTCAAGGAGACGGTCAACCTCGACTATTCCGTGCTTGCCCGCACCAAGGGCTATTCGGAGACCAGGGTGATCCTCTCCGAAGCGCTGCCGAACTCGATCCTGCCGACGCTGACGCTGGTGGGCGTGCAGTTCACCTTCCTGATCGGCGGCACCATCATCGTCGAGCGGCTGTTCTCCTACGAGGGGCTCGGCAACATGGCGATCGACGCCGTCATCAACCGCGACCTGCCACTGATCCAGGGCATCGTCATCCTGTTCGCCATCATCTTCACCTTCGTCAACCTGGCCGTCGACATGACCTACGCCTTCCTCAACCCGAAGCTGCGTCATGCTTGACGGTCGCGGCCTGATCCGCCGGCGCGCCGGCGCGCGGCTCTGGCTCTCCGGCCTGTGGCTGGGTCTGTTCGTGCTGGCGGCGATTTTCGCGCCTCTGGTCAGCCCGCAGGACCCGCTGGCGCAGGACCTGATGCTGGAGCGGCTGCCGCCGGCCTGGATGGCGGGTTCCGAACCGGGCTATTGGCTGGGTACTGACAGCCTCGGCCGCGATGTGCTCACACGCATCATCTACGGCGCGCAGGTGGCGCTTGCCGTGGCCCTGGTCGCCGGCCTTGCCACCTGCCTGATCGGCTCGGCGCTGGGACTGGTCGCCGGCTTCTATCGCGGCTGGGCCGATCGCATCATCTCGCGCATCGTCGACATCTGGATGGCTTTCCCGCCGGTGCTGTTCGCCATCCTGTTGATCGCGGTGCTCGGCACCGGCCTGTCCTCGGTCATCCTCGCCATCGTCATCATCGACTGGACGCGGTTCTGCCGGGTGGTGCGGGCCGAGACGCTGAACCAGTCGAAGATGGACTACGTCCACAGCGCCAAGGTCGCCGGCTTCACCCGTCTGCGCACGCTGCTGGCCGAAATCCTGCCCAACGTGCTGCCGACCATCGTCGCGCTGCTGACGCTGGAGATGGGCATCGCCGTCATCGTCGAGGCGATCCTGTCCTTCGTCAACCTGTCGATCTCCACCGACCAGCCAACCTGGGGCGGCATGATCGCCGAAGGCCGCACGTCCATCCATCAAGCGTGGTGGGTGCTGGTGTTCCCGCTGATCGCGCTGTTCTTCACGGTGCTGTCCTTCGCGCAGTTCGGCGAGGGCCTGCGTGAGCGCTTCGACCCGGTGCTGAGATGAGCGGCTTCCTCGAAATCCGCGGCCTGTCGGCCAAGCTCGCCGGCACCGGCCAGCGGCTGCTACGCTCGGTGGACATTTCCTTGCCCGCCGGTTCCGTGCGCGGCCTCGTCGGCGAAAGCGGCGCGGGCAAAAGCATGATCGGCAAGGCGGTGCTCGGCGTGCTGCCGAAGGCCGTCGAGATCGTCGAGGGCGAGATCCTGCTCGACGGGCAGGACCTTTTGAAGGTGCCCCCGGCCGAGCGACGGCGGCTGATCGGCGCCAAAGCGGCGCTGATCCCGCAGGACCCGCTGACGGCGCTCAACCCGTCGCGGCGCATCGGCCCGCAGATCACCGACCGGCTGGTCGACATCCTCGGCTGGAAGAAGGCGCGCGCCGCCAGCCGGGCGCTCGAAGTGCTGGCCGAGGTGAGCATTCCCGAGCCGGAGCGCGTCATGCGGCTCTATCCGCACGAACTGTCGGGCGGCATGCGCCAGCGCATCCTGATCGCCTCCGCCTTCGCCGCCGAGCCGAAGCTGATCGTCGCCGACGAGCCGACGACGGCGCTCGACGTCACGGTGCAGAAGCAGATCCTCAAGCTGATATCCGCCTTGCAGACGCGCCACGGCACGGCGCTTCTGTTCGTCACCCATGATCTCGGCGTCGTCTCCAAGGTCTGCGACACGCTGTCGGTGCTCTATGCCGGCAAGGTGGTGGAGGACACCACGGTCCAGCGCTTCTTCGCCGCGCCGCAGCACCCCTACAGCCAGGCCTTGCTTGCCGCCACGCCGCGCCACACCGATCCGGCGGCCTCGCTCCAGCCGGTGCCGCAGGCGGTGATCGACGCGGCGATGGCCGAGGTCGCGGCCGCCGACGCCGCATGGAGCGCGCATGGCTGACATCATCTTCCAGGTCTCCGACCTGCGCGTCGACGTGCCCGACATGACGCGCAAGCCGCTGTTCGGCCCGGCACCCCGGCTGGAAATCCTGAAGAGCGTCTCCTTCGACATCGCGCGCGGCGCGGTCCTCGGCATCGTCGGCGGTTCCGGTTCGGGCAAGACGACGCTCGGACGCACGCTGGTGCGGCTCATCGAGCCCAGCGCCGGCCGGCTGCTGTTCGACGGGCGCGACATCGCGCATCTGTCCGATGCCGACATGCGGGCGCTGAGACCCCGCATCCAGATGATCTTCCAGGACCCGATGTCGTCGCTCAATCCGCGCCTGACGGTCGGCCGCATCATAGCAGCACCGCTCGGCGCGAAGATCGGCGATCGGCGCGTCAACGCTGCGCTGGAGCAGGTCGGGCTGCCGGCGGCTTTCGCCCGGCGCTATCCGCACGAACTGTCCAGCGGCCAGCGCCAGCGCGTCGGCATTGCGCGGGCCATCGCCATGCGGCCGGACTTCATCCTCGCCGACGAGGTCGTCTCGGGCCTCGACGTGTCGTCGCAGGCGCAGGTGCTGATGCTCTTGGAGCAACTGGTGGCCGACCTCGGCCTGACGCTGGTGTTCATCAGCCACGACCTGTCGGTCATCCGCCGGCTGTGCAGCCGCGTCATCGTGCTGCGCTCGGGCGAAATCGTCGAGGACGCTGCGACGGCAGACCTGTTCGAGCGCCCGCAGCACGCCTATACGCGCGAACTGCTGGACGCCATTCCGATCCCCGATCCCTCGGTCCGCTGGTAGGTGAGGCTAGAGCATTTTGCAGCCAGACGACCTGTCTGACGGCAAAATGCTCTATCGCAGCGCGAGCACGATCTTGCCGCGCACATGACCCGTATCGGAAAGGCGCTGCGCCTCGGCATAGTCCTCGAAGCGGAGCAGCTTTTCGACGGTCGGGCGGATGGCGCCGGAGCGCACCCGGTCGAGCAGCGCATCGAGCACAGCGCGATCGGGGAGCACCTGCGCCACCTTGACGGTGACGCCGAAAGCCTCGTGGCGGTCTTCGAACGGTGCGGCATTGAGGCAGGCCATTGTGCCGCCGCGCTTCAGCACCGGATAGCTGCGTTGGTGGACCTCGCCGCCCATCAGGTCGAAGACGATATCCATGTCGTGGAAGACGGTTTCGAACGCCACCTCGTCATAGGCGGCGACCTCGTCGGCGCCGAGCCCGCGCACATAGGCCGCGTTGCGGGCCGAACAGGTGGCGAAGACCCGCGCCCCGGCCGCGCGGGCGATCTGCACGGCCATGCCGCCGACGCCGCCGGCCGCCGCATGGACAAGCACGCGATCCCCGACCTTCACGCCGGCGGTATCGACCAGGCCGATCCAGGCGCTGGAGCCGGCGAGCGGCAGGCTCGCCGCGTCGGTAAAGGAGAGGTCGTCGGGGATCGGCGCCACGATTGCGGCCGGCAGCGCGATCTCCTCAACCCAGCTGCCGACGCCGCGTGGCGCCAGGAAGCAGACGCGCTGGCCCTTGAGGTCGACCGGCACGCCCTCGCCCGTCCCGACAACGACACCGGCGCCGTCGCGCCCGGTGCCGGATGGCAGGGCGGCAAGGTTGGCGCCCAGCATCCCACGACGAATCTTGCCGTCGACCGGGTTGGCGCTCACGGCATGGATCGCGACCACGACCTCGCCCGGTCCGGCGACGGGACGCGGCACCTCGACCATCTCCAGCACCTCGGGACCGCCATGGCGGGCGAAACGGACAGCGCGCATCGTCAGGCCCTTTCCACCGGCTTCTCTACCGGGGCGAGATCGCCGGCATCGTCCCGGTTCCACGCTGCATCGGCGTCGTCCGGCGGCACGGAAGCGAGCAGCGTCCGCGTGTAGGCATGGCTGGGCGCCGCGAAGACCGTCTCGGTTGGGCCGCTCTCGACGATCTCGCCGCGATACATCACCAGCACCCGGTCGCACAGGTAGCGCACCACCGACAGGTCGTGCGAGATGAACAGCATGGAAAAGCCGCGCTCCTGCCGCAGGCGCAGCAAAAGGTCGAGCAGTTGCGCCTGCACCGACACGTCGAGGCCGGAAACGATCTCGTCAGCCACCAGGACACGGGGGAGCGCACACAGCGCCCTTGCGATGTTGACGCGCTGCTTCTGGCCGCCCGAAAGCTGCGATGGGTAACGCAGCGCCGTCTCGGGCGCCAGGCCGATCTCGTCGAGCAGCGCGCGCGCGCGTTCGAAACGCTCCGTGCCGCTGCCGCCGCCCGCCTCCATCGCCTGGGTGACGATGCCGGCCACCCTGCGGCGCGGGTTGAGCGCCGATTGCGGGTCCTGGAAAACGATCTGCAGATGCTCGCGCCGGAACGCACGCTCCGACGTCCGGTTCGCCGTCACGTCCCTGCCCAGCAGGGTGAGCCGGCCTTGCGACGGGTTTTCCAGCCCGACGACGAGGCGCGCCAGCGTGCTCTTGCCGCTGCCGCTTTCGCCGACGATGCCGACGAACTCGTTCTCGCGCAAAACGAAATCGGCCTTGTCCACGGCCCGGAACGTCGCGGGCGCCCGAAACAGACGACGCCGGGTGACGAAATCCTTCGAGACGCCGCTGGCCTCGAGCACGGTTTCACCGGTGACCTTCGCATGCGCGGCCGCCGGCGGTGGTTCAATGGCGGCGGTCGCCTCGGGGCGGATGCAGGCCGCAACGCGCTCGCCGTCTACCTTCGCGAGCGGCGGTTCGCTCGCACGGCATTGCGCCACGACATTGGGGCAGCGGTCGGCGAAGCGACAACCGGTCAGCGTCTTGATGGCCTGCAGGCCGGGCATGCGCTCGGGCAGGATGAAAAGACCGCGCCGCTCGCTGCCCATGCCCGGGCTGGCGAGCTGGAGGCAGCGCGAATAGGGATGGGCGGGGCGGGCGAACACGTCGCGCGCGGGGCCGTATTCGGCCGGGCGACCGGCATAAAGGACCAGCACCTGGTCGCAGATCTGTGCGGCGAGCCTGAGGTCGTGCGTGATGAAGACGACGGCCGTGTCCTCGGCCTGCCGCATCTCCTCGATGAGCTTGACGATACGGGCCTGGATGGTGACGTCGAGCGCCGTCGTCGGCTCGTCGGCGACCAGGAGCCGCGGCCGGCTGGCGAAAGCCATAGCGATCAGCACGCGCTGGCACATGCCGCCAGACAGTTGGTGCGGGTATTTGTCGAGCAGGTCGGCGCCGTGCGGCAGGTGCACGGCCGCGAACATGGCGAGCGCATGCTCGCGCCAGCGCGCCGGCTCCGTCTTGCCGATGCGCGCGAGATGCTCGCGCATCTGCTGGCCGATGGTGAGCACCGGGTTGAGCGCCGAAAGCGGCTCCTGCGGAATGAAGGCGATGTCGCGGCCGAGAAGCCGGCGCCGCTTTTCCAGCGCCATGGTGACAAGGTCTTCCCCGGCGAAATCGAGCGTGCCGCCGGTGACCGAGAAACCGGAGGGCAGCAGTTGCGCGATGGTGCGGCCGATCATCGATTTGCCGGCGCCGGACTCGCCCACCAGCCCTAGGATCTTGCCGGGCTCCAGCCGGAAGGAGAGGTCGGAAATCGCCGGGAACGCGCTGCCGCCCCTGGTTAGCGCGACGGACAGGTTGTTTGCCGCAAGAAGGGCCATCAGCCGCGCTCCGTCTGGCTGAGGCGAGGATCGAGGGTGCGCCGCAGACCGTCGCCGAGAACGTTGAAGCCGAAGACGGTGATGAAGATCGCCAGGATCGGGCAGATCAGGTTCCACGGCGCCTGATAGATGTTCTGGCGGGCGTCGGCGACCATCTGCCCCCAGGCCGGAATGTCGGCGCCGACGCTCATGCCGACGAAGGACAGGATCGCCTCGACGACCACGGCGACGCCCATCTCCAGGCTGAGCAGGGTGATGAGCAGCGGGAAGGTGGCCGGCGCGATCTCGCGCGTCACGGTACGCCAGTGCGAGAAGCCGAGCAGGCGCGCGGCCGCCACATAGTCGCGCCGGGTGACGACGATGACTTCCGAGCGCAGCACCCGGCAAAACCGCGTCCAGTCGACCAGCACGATGGCCAGGATGACGTTCTGAACGCCGGTGCCCAGCCCCACCATCAGGATCAGTGACAGGATGACCGGTGGGAAGGACAGCCAGATATCGACGATGCGGCCGATCAGCCAGTCGACCCAGCCGCCGAAATAGCCGGCGACATGGGCGAGCACCGCGCCGATGATCATGGCGCCGAAGGAGGCGATCAGGGCCACCGTCAGCGCCAGCCTGGCGCCGTAGATCAGTTGCGAGAGCACGCAGCGACCGAGGCTGTCGGTGCCGAGCGGAAAGGCCGGGTCGCCGCCGTCGGCCCATGCCGGCGGCAGGAGCGTGGCGATCAGGTTCTGCTCGTTGGGATCGTTGGGCGCGATATACGGCGCAAACAGCGCGCAAGCGACGACGAACAGCAGGATCAGCAGTCCGATCAGGACCCGGCCCGATCGCAGCCAGCGGGGCAAGGCGGCTAACGTCATCGCGTCCTCAGCTTCGGATTGAGGATGAGGTAGAGGCTGTCGACCAGAATGCTGATGACCAGCACCACCACGCAATAGGTCAGGCCGACCGCCTGGATGATCGGCAGGTCGGTGTTGCGGATCGCATCGACCATCAGGTTGCCCATGCCGGGATAGGAATAGATGATCTCGATCAGCAGCGTGCCGCCGAACAGGAAGCCGAATTGCACGCCCATGAGGGAGAGCGTCGGCAGGATGGCGTTCTTCAAGGCATGGCCGATCAGGATGCGCCGCTCCGAAAGACCGCGCAGCCGCGCCTGATGGATGTAGTCGTCCTGGTAGACGTCGAGCAGACTGGAGCGCAGCACGCGCATGATCGGCGGCGAGAACGATACGCCGAGCGCGAAGGCCGGCAGGATAAGGTGCTGGACGGCGTTCCAGAAGGTGGCGAACTGGCCGGTGATCAGCGAATCGAACAGCAGGAAACCGGTGATGTCGGGCTTCTGGTAGCCGGCGCTCAGGACGCCGGTGAACGGCAGGAACTCGAACCAGACGCCGAACAGCAGGATCAGGAACAGGCCCCAGAGGAATTCCGGCAGCGAAAGCAGTGCGATCGATCCGACGTCGAGCACGGTCTCCGAACGGGTCCCGCGCAGATAGAAAAGCAGGAGCCCACCGGCAATGCCGAGCACGGAAGCGATCGCCATGGCCAGCACGGCGAGCTCGATCGTGGCGGGGAGCGTCTGCCCGATCAGCCTGGTGACGCTGGTGCGCAGCTGGATGGAGGTTCCAAAGTCGCCATGCGAGACCTGCGAGAGCCAGATCGCATATTGCTGCGGCAGCGGCAGGGTCAGGCCCATCTCGACGCGCTTGGCCTCGATCTCCTCGATCGTCGCGTTGGGCGGCAGCGACATGGCCGCCGGATCGACCGGCAGCACCCTGAGGATCATGAACAGCAACATCGAAACCAGCAGCAGGATCGGGATCGAGACGAGGATCCGCCTGGCCAGAAGCTTGGCAATCGTTGCGAACATCAGGACCCTTATGCTGCCGGTGTGGCGGGCGGAGCCGGCTGCCGCCGACCCCGCCGATGCGTTGCGCCGCCTGTTACGCCCACTTCATGGTGCTGCCGAGCAGCCAGCCGTTGCCGTATTTGGTGTACTCCAGATCCTTCTTGCGCACGAGTGTCTGGACACTTTGCAAGAGCGGAATCGTCGCGCCGATCTCCACGGCCATCTGGTTGACCTTCTGGTAGCCGGCGATGCGCTTTTCGTAATTGGGCTCGGCGAAGAGCGCTTTCAGTTCCTTGCCCGGCTCCTCGCCCTTCCACGACGAGAACGGCAGGTTGGGGCTGAGCATATAGCCGGTGAAGATTTCCGGGTCGCCCGTCGCGTTGTCCCAGATGTAAAGCGTCGCCTCGGGCAGCTTGTGGCCGCGGTTGAGCTCGAAATACTTGGTGTATTCGATCACCTCCAACTCGGCCTCGATGCCGACCTTCTTCCACATCTGCGCGATGGCACGGGCGATGTCGTAGTCGCTCGGGAAATGACCGTTGAAGGTGGCGAACCTGAACTTGACGGGCTTGTCCTTGGAATAGCCGGCCTTGGCCAGAAGCTCGACCGCCTTGTCGGGATCGTAGGGGAAGGTGAAGCCTTCGACGAAGCCGGGCGTGCCGGGCGTCGCAGGCACCGAAAGCGGCACGGCGGCGCCGTTGTAGAAGGCCTTCGACAGCGCCTGCTTGTCGATGGCGTGGTGAGCGGCCAGCCGCACGTTCTCGTCGGCGAAGGCGAGATCGTTGCGCATCTGCAGGAGGATGAGACGGGTGAACGGATTGGCCTCGGCGGCAAGGCCCTCCTGCTTGCCCAGCCGTTCCAGCTCGCGCACCGGAACCGAGGTGGTGAGGTCCACCTGTCCGGACTGGATCGCAGCCACGCGAGCCGAGGAATCCTTGATGACGTCGACGGTGATGCGCTTGAGTGCCGGCTTCTCGCCCCAATAGGCGTCGTTGCGCTCGAAAACGGCGCGCGAGTTCATCTGGTATTCGACGAGCTTGTAGGGGCCGGAGCCGATCGGCTTGTCGCGGAAGCCGTCAGGGCCGACTTTTTCGACATAGGCCTTGGGAACCACGAAGCTCGCCATGAAGGCCATCCACTGCGGGGCGGTCGGCGACGGCGCGCTGAAGCGGATGGTGCCGGTGGTCGGCGAGGCGACCTCGATCTCCTCGATGTTGCGCCAGGTGTTGACGATATCGAGCTTGTGCCCGGCCAGCTTGCGCTCGAGGAAGGTGTAGCGGAAGTCCGCCATCGTCATCTTCGAGCCGTCATGGAAGGTGACGTCGTCGCGCAGCTCGACCGTCATCGAGCGCCCGTCGGCGGCCAGTTCCCATTTGGTCAGCAGTTCGGGGACGAGGTCCAGCTTCGGGTTCTGGCTGATCGGCTGGTTGAACACCAGCTTGTAGATCGGCTGCGCGTCCGGCACCGTGCGCTGGTTCGGGTCCCAGGACGGGACGTCCGACGGCCAGCCTATGGTGACCGAATCCGCCGATTGCGCAAAGGCGATCGAGCTGCCCGCCAGCAGCTTGCCGCCGGCGGCGCCCGCCGCCAGGAGTTGAAGCAGATTTCTGCGATTGATTTCAAACGTCATGTCTCTCTCC
Source organism: Mesorhizobium sp. (assembly GCA_051954615.1). GTDB lineage: Bacteria > Pseudomonadota > Alphaproteobacteria > Rhizobiales > Rhizobiaceae > Mesorhizobium. The sequence goes on from JBQCHN010000173.1 coordinate 16,760, forward strand.
CCTGTCGGTCGGCGTCACGCCGGAAGCAACGCATCATATGGTTTCGGACCGGTGGTCGGGCCGCTTTCACACCTGCCGCCGCCACGGCGTCAGGCCTCGCCGGCGTTGGCGCCAAGACGCCGGCGCCGCATCAGAAAATGCGAATTGATGCCCGAATAGGCCGGGAACTCGCGGAAATGCGCCCGCAATTCCTCCCGGGTCGGCGAGAGCATGGCTGCATTGAAGGCCTCGACGCTGTCGAAGGCGACCTCGTTGCCGATCAGGTAGTCCCTGGCGGGCCAACCAGCAAGCGCAAGGTCGCGCAGCGGAAAATAGCACATGACAGCGCGGATGCCGGGCAGATGTGCCTGGGTGGACGGGTGGCTGTCCACATAGTTGCGCACGAACAGCGCCTCGTCGGCGGCCGGGCGCGTATAGCGCACCACATAGGAGACGGGAGCATCGAGGCGACCGTCCTGCGACGGAGCATAGAAGGTGCGGCGCAGGGCGCTGACCGTCGCGCCGACGCCCTCGGGCAGCGCTTCGAGCGCCTCGCGCAGCGCCGGCGCCGCGAAGGCTGCCCTTAACCCGGCTTCGCTAGCAAAACCCGCGACAAGCAGGAGCAGCGGCGCTTCTTCCTTGCGGTTGTAGGGATCGCGGCTTTCCTCCCCGGCCGGGACATAGGCGTCGAGCCGATCGAGCGACGGCAGAGCGGTCAACAGCGGACGCGCGGCCCCCGAAAGCCATGCGGCCAGCGGCGCAGTTCGATCCGGGCCTCCCGTGACGGCAACCTCACAGACCCACGACAAGCCGACCTCCCTGATGGCCGCGGATTTATTTAAGCATAAAGTACCGCCACCGAAGCCGGTGTCAAGTTAAACGTGGGAATCTGTATTCTGAAAATGCCGTGAACGATAGGGGCTTTTCGTCCCTTACCCCGAAAGGGCCGGCATATCCGGGCATTCAGGCGAAAGCGACGGCGAAATCAGTATACTGTCTACGCCCGAAATCACCGTTCCTCATGACTGTCCCGAAAGGATGGAGGAGCGTCAACGCCGTCCCTTGAAGACACCGAGGTTTTCGCGGAGCGTCGCACCCTCGTAGTCGGTACGGTAGAGGCCGCGGCGCTGCATTTCAGGGACGACCAGTTCCACGAAAGCGTTGATCGCGTCAGGCAGGTGCGAGGGGATGATGTTGAAGCCGTCGGCGGCGCGCGCCGTCTTCCACTGCTCCATCTCGTCGACCACGTCGGCCGCCGTGCCGATGACGATGCGGTGGCCACGCCCCAGCGCCTGGGTCATGTAAAGCTGGCGGATGGTGTAGCCCTCGCGCTGCGCAAGCTTGTACATCGTCTCCGCCCGGCTCTTGAAGACAGGGTCCCTCGGCTCGGGCACCGGCCCGTCGAGCGGATAGTCCGACAGGTCGCCGAGCCGGTCGTACAACGAGGCGAGCCCGACCACCGGATCGATGAGTTCCATCAGTTCGTCATACTTCGCCTGCGCCTCGGCACGGGTGCGGCCCACCACCGGCAGCAGGCCGGGCATGACAAGGACATCGTCGTCGGCGCGGCCGAATTTCGGCAACCGCTCCTTGATCGACGCATAGAAGTCGCGCGCGCTGCCCAGATCCTGCTTGGCGGTGAAGACGACATCGGCCGATTTGGCGGCGATCTCGCGGCCCGGTTCCGAATCACCGGCAAAGAAGATGACCGGCTCGTCCTGCGGCGAGCGCGCCACGTTGAGCGGACCGCGCACGGAAAAATATTTGCCCTTATGGTCGAGCGCATGAAGCTTCGTCTCGTCATAGTAGAGCCCGCTTTTCTTGTCGCGCAGGAAGGCATCCGCGTCCCAGCTGTTCCAGAGGCCGCGCACCACGTCGACGAATTCAGCCGCACGCTCATAGCGCAGGCCGTAGTCGGGAAAATTCATGTGGCCGAAATTCAACGCATCCTCCGTGCCCCAGGAGGTGACTACGTTCCAGCCGGCGCGGCCGCCGCTGATGTGGTCGAGCGACAGGAACTGCCGGGCGAGATTGAACGGTTCGCTGTAGGTCGTGGAACCGGTGGAGACGAGGCCGATGCGGCTGGTGTTGGGCGCCACCGCCGCAAGCAGCGTGATCGGTTCGAGTTCGGCGCCGTTGCTCTGGCGGGCGCGGGCGCCGGGCGGGTTGTCGGCACCCCTGATGGCCAGTTCGTCGGCCATGAAAACGAGATCGAACTTGCCGCGCTCCGCCGCGCGCGCGATATCGAGGAAGTAGCGGATATCCATCGACCCGTCGGGGCGGACGTTCGGATGGCGCCATGCGGCGATATGATAACCCATCCGCCACATCGACAGGCCGAGCTTGATCTGCTTCACGGTAGACTCCTCGTTTTGTCGTCGGGGCAGGACAGGTTTCTGCTATTACTATATAGTATATAGTAATTCAAGGAGGAAGGAATGCAGGACCAGAAGGACGGCCGCGACAGCCCTGTCGCGAGCGCGCCCGGCGCCCCAGTCCGGGCGTCGGAGACGGCCTTTCCGCTCTATCAAGTGGTCAAGCAGCAGATCACCGACGCGATCCTGCTCGGCCACTGGCCGGCCGGAACGGTGCTGCCGAACGAGATCACGCTCGCCGACCGCTTCGGGGTCGCCGTGGGCACGCTGAGACGCGCGCTCGCCGACCTCACTCAGGAAGGCCTGCTCAGCCGCCGGCGCAAGACCGGCACGGTTGTGACCGGGCGCACGCCCCAGCATAGCCTGCGCTTCCTGTTCCGCTATTTCCGGCTGCATGGCGCCGACGGCGCGCTGCAGGAATCCCGCTCGATCAACCTGTCGCTGGAGCGAGGGCCCGCGACGACCGAGGAGCGCGAGGGACTGGCGCTGGCGGAGGGTGGCGAGGTCATCCGCTTCAGGCGCCTGCGCAGCGTCGCCGACAAGCCGGTCATGCTCGACCTCTTCGTCTTTCCCGCACACAGGGTTCCCGGCTTCGCCTCGCGCCCGGAGGAGGCCCCGCCGCTGCTCTACCAGCACCTGCTCGACCGCTACGGCATCCGCATCGCCGCCGTGCGCGAAAAGATCAGCGCCGAGCTTGCCGGCGAGACCGTCGGCGCGGCGCTGGAGATTGCGGCCACGGCCCCCGTTCTGATGATCGAGGAAATCGCGTACGATCAGGCCAACGCGCCGATGATCCTGGCGCTGCATCACGCCACCACGGCAAACCACCGCTACATCAACGAAATCCGGTGAAGGCGCCCAGCGTCGAGTGAAATCCCGCCGATTGATCCCATTGGGAGAAGCCTGTATTCATCATGTCGACAACGGGATATCGGCATGAGCGACAAGGCGACGGCATCGCAGGCGGAACGCAAGCGCGGCGAAGGGGTCAAGTTCGTCTACGACATATTGCGCGACGACATCCTCGATCTCGTCCTGCCGCCCGGCAGCCCCATCGACGAGGTGCAACTGGCCGAGCGGCTCTCGATGTCGCGCACGCCGATCCGCGAGGCGCTGGTGCGCTTGGCGGGCGAAGGGCTGGTGACGACTCTGCCCAACCGCTCGACCGTGGTGTCGGCCATCGACTTCCTCAACCTGCACACCTTCTTCGACGCGATGACGCTGATGTACCGCGTGACGACGCGGCTGGCGGCGCAGTTCCGCACCGACGCAGACCTCGCGGCCATCCGCGCCAGGCAGACGGACTTCGCGCGCGCCGTCGAGGCGCATGACGCGCTGGCCATGATCGCCACCAATCGCGACTTCCATGCCCGGATCGCCGAAGCGGGACGCAACCCTTACTACACCGGCCTGTTCTGCCGGCTGCTCGACGAGGGCCGGCGCATCCTGCGCATCTACTATTCGTCGTTCGACGACCGGTTGCCCCGCCGCTACGTGGTCGAGCACGAGGACATCATCGCGGCAATCGAGGCGCGTGACGTCGAGGCGGCGGACCGGCTGGCCAGCGCCCATGCCGACCAGATCGTGCGCCAGATCCAGGACATGATCGCGCGCGACCGCCGCCAGCAGATCACGCTTTAAACCGATATAGGGCCGGCCGGCTGATGCCGCTCCGGAAAGGACTTTCCGTTTCAAATTTTCTTGTCGACAGATAAAATACAAATGGTATTATGGCGCAGACTTGATTGGACGCCGCCGCAACACCGACACGAGGAGACGAGAATGAGCGCGCAGGTCTTTTCCGGCTGCATGCCGGCCCTGATGACCCCCTGCAAGGACGACCGCAGCCCGGATTTCGACGCGCTGGTGCGAAAGGGCGAGGAACTGATCGCCGCCGGCATGTCGGCCGTGGTCTATTGCGGATCGATGGGCGACTGGCCGCTGCTGACCGACGGGCAGCGCATGGAAGGCGTCGAGCGCCTGGTGAAAGCCGGCGTGCCGGTCATCGTCGGCACGGGCGCCATCAACACGGCCTCGGCCGTGGCGCACGCCGCGCATGCCCAGAAGGTCGGCGCCCGCGGCCTGATGGTCATCCCGCGCGTGTTGTCGCGCGGCCCCGTCATCGCCGCGCAGAAGAACCACTTCAAGGCGATCCTCGCCGCAGCGCCGGACCTGCCGGCAGTGATCTACAACAGCCCCTACTACGGCTTCGCCACGCGCGCCGACCTGTTCTTCGCGCTGCGCGCCGAGCATCCGAACCTCGTCGGCTTCAAGGAATTCGGCGGTCCGGCCGACCTGCGCTACGCGGCCGAGAACATCACCAGCCGCGACGACGAAGTCGCGCTGATGATCGGCGTCGACACCGCTGTCTTCCACGGCTTCGTCAATTGCGGCGCCAGCGGCGCCATCACCGGCATCGGCTGCGTGCTGCCGAAGGAGGTGCTGCACCTCGTCGCGCTCAGCCAGGCGGCGGCGAAGGGCGACGTCGAGGCCCGCCAGCGGGCGCTCGAACTGGAGGCCGCGTTCGCCGTCCTGTCCTCCTTCGACGAAGGGCCGGACCTCGTCCTCTACTTCAAGCACATGATGGTGCTGAAGGGGAATCCGGAATACACGCTGCACTTCAACGAGACCGATGCGCTGTCCGACAGCCAGCGCGGCTATGTCGAGGCGCAGTTGAAGCTGTTCGACACCTGGTATGCCAACTGGTCGAAGCAGACCGGCGCGGTCCAGAAATACGCCGCCTGACGTCCGGCGTTCTCATGCGAAACGCAAGGCCCTCCCCGCGGGAGGGCCTTTTTCATGGATCAGGGCACCGCGTCCATTCCCTGAACCTCCAGCCGCTGCAGTTGTTCCGCTTCAGCCGCGGTGAGTGCGATGCCTTCCTCCATCGTGCGCCGGCGCGCGGCGAAGCGGCGCTGCGAAGGCAGGCGCGCGCCCTGTCCGACGATGGCCTCGAACAGCGTCTCGGCGCGCTGGAACGGATCGCCCGGCCGGCCAGCGGCAAAGCGCTCGGGCGAGAAGGCGAGGATCAGTTCGCCATGCCGCGGCGCCAGCGCCGTGCTGCCCAGCACATCCAGCGCCTCGCTGCTGGTCAGGTCGCCGATCATCGCGCCGGCCAAGAGTTCGATCATGGTCGAGATGGCCGAACCCTTGTGGCCGCCGAAGGGCAGCATGGCGCCAGCCAGCGCCGCTTCCGGCTCGGTCGTTGGCCTGCCTTCGGCATCGAGCGCCCAGCCTTCGGGCAGGGGCCGGCCCGCCCGGCGATGCAGTTCGATCTCGCCGCGCGCGGCGACGGACGTGGCGAAGTCGAAGACATAGGGCGGCTGGTTCGCGCGAGGCCAGCCGAAGGCCATCGGATTGGTGCCGAGCAGCGGCCGGGTCCCGCCAGCAGGCGCGACGGTCGAATAGCTCGGGCACATGGCGAGCGCCGCGACGCCCATTCCGGTCAGCACCTCCACTTCGGGCCACAGCGCCGAAAAATGCGTGCAGTCGTTGATGACCAGCGCCGCAAGGCCGAGCCGCTTCGCCCGCTCGGCGAGGACAGGAGCACCAAGCTCGAACGCCGCGCAGGAAAAGCCGCCGCCTGCCGCCACCCTGAGCACGGCCGTGCCGTCGTCGTCCAGGACAGGCTCGGCATCCGCCGACACCTTGCCCGCCTTCAGCGTGCGCAGGCAGCCTTCGATGCGATAGATGCCGTGCGACTTGCAGCCGTCGCGCTCGCCGGCGACGATGATTCGGGAAAGGGCCGTCGCATGCGTCGAAGACAGGCCGGCCTTGCGGAAAATCGTCTCGACCCGCTCGCTCAGCGCCTCGATGCTCAGGACCACGGTTTCATTCATCGCAGCTTCTTTCCGATTCTAATGGTTGCATATCTGCATACATATTGTATTTAAATTGCCGACAGAATGGCAACCCCGCGTCCTGCGCTATAGTGCGTTGCCCTCCCCCACGAACAGGAGCATTCCTATGAGCTTCACACCACATGGCAAACACCTGATCGCCGGGGAATGGCAGGAAAGCGCCACGCGGTTTTCCTCTTCGCCCGCCCATGGCCCCTCGCATGAGTTCTTCGCCGGCACGGCGGAGCTGGTGGACCGCGCCTGCCAGGCGGCGGAGGACGCCTTCTGGGTCTACAGCGCCAAGTCGCGCGAGGAGCGCGCCGCCTTCCTCGACGCCGTCGCCGACGAAATCGAGGCGCGCGCCGAGGCGATCACAGAGATCGGCACGCAGGAAACCGGCCTGCCCGTCGCCCGCCTGCAGGGCGAGCGCGGCCGCACGACCGGCCAGTTGCGCCTGTTCGCCAGCCATATCCGCAAGGGCGACTATCTCGACCGGCGCCACGACGCGGCCCTGCCCGAGCGCCAGCCGGCGCCACGTCCCGATATCGTCATGATCCAGCGCCCGATCGGCCCGGTCGCCGTGTTCGGCGCCTCCAACTTCCCGCTCGCCTTCTCCACCGCCGGCGGCGACACGGCAGCCGCGCTGGCCGCCGGCTGCCCGGTCGTCGTCAAGGGCCACTCGGCGCATCCCGGCACCGGCGAGATCGTCGCCGAAGCGGTCAAGGCGGCTATCGAGAAGACCGGCATGCCGAAGGGCGCCTTCAGCCTGATCCAGGGCGGCAACCGCTCGGTCGGCGAAGCGGTGGTCCAGCACCCGCACATCAAGGCGGTCGGCTTCACCGGCAGCCTCGCCGGCGGACGCGCCCTGTTCGACCTGTGCGCGGCGCGGCCGGAGCCGATCCCCTTCTTCGGCGAACTTGGCAGCGTCAACCCGATGTTCGTGCTGCCGCATGCCGTCGCCAGCCGCGCCGAGACGCTCGGTCAGGGCTGGTCGGGCTCGCTCACCATGGGCGCCGGCCAGTTCTGCACCAATCCCGGCATCGCCGTGGTGATCGACGGCGCCGATGCCGACCGCTTCGTCGGCGCGACCCGCGCGGCGCTGGAAAAGGTGCCGGCGCAGACCATGCTGACCGACGGCATCGCAGCCGCCTATCGCGCCGGCCAGGAGCGTTTCGCCACCCGCAACTCGATCCGCCCGGTGCTGGCGACGGAATCCGAGGGGCGCAGCGCCTCGCCGAACCTGTTCGAGACGACCGGCGCGCAATTCCTGCGCGACCACACGATGGGCGAGGAGGTGTTCGGCCCACTCGGCCTGGTGGTGCGGGTCGGCTCGCTCGACGAAATGCGCACTCTGGCGCTCGGCCTCGAAGGCCAGCTGACAACGACACTGCACATGGACGACGCCGACCTCGACGCTGCGCGCGCCCTGATGCCGATCCTTGAGCGCAAGGCCGGCCGCGTTCTGGTCAACGGCTTCCCGACCGGGGTCGAGGTGGTCGATTCCATGGTGCATGGCGGCCCCTACCCGGCCAGCACCAATTTCGGCGCCACCAGCGTCGGCACCCTGTCGATCCGCCGTTTCCTGCGCCCGGTCGCCTACCAGAACGTGCCGGCGGCGCTGCTGCCCGAGCCTGTGCCAGGCACAACCGATTCCCCGGCTGCCAAAGGTTGACCCGACGCTTTCCCGCGCGATAGTTTTGCCGACTATCAATTCGGCAACACCATCCGGGGAAAGAGAGGCCATCATGAGGTTCCTGGTTCGCGTCGCGGCGGCGGCGGTCACGTCGCTGCTGGCGATCGGTTCGGCGCACGCGCTCACCGTCTATTCCAGCGTCGATGAAGAGAACGCCAAGAAGCTGCTCGACGCCTTCTCCAAGGCGACCGGCGTGGAAACGCAGATGGTGTTCCTGTCATCCGGCCCCGCGCTGTCGCGCATCGAGGCCGAGAAGGCCAACCCGCAGGCCGACGTCTGGTTCGGCGCGCCGAGCGAGAACCACATCCTGGCGAAGGAGCGCGGCCTGACCGAGCCTTACGTCTCGCAGAACGCCGCCGCACTCTCCAACGAGTTCAAGGACAAGGAAGGCTACTGGCACGCCATCTACACCAACCCGCTGGCGATCGGCGTGCGCACCGACATCCTCGAAAGCCGCAAGGCGCCGGTGCCGGCTTCGTGGGAAGACCTGAAGAACCCCGCCTACAAGGGGCTTATCCAGATGCCGTCCCCGCAGTCGTCCGGCACGGCCTATGCGCTGATCCTGACGCTTATCGATGAGCGTGGCGAGGACGGCGCCTTCGAGTATCTCAAGGCGATCAATCCGAACGTGCAGACCTACACGCAGAGCGGCACCGCGCCCTCCGGCGCGCTCGGCGTCGGCGAGACGCCGCTGGCGATCCAGTTCACGCCCGGCTTCCTGAAGCTCGCCGACGAGGGCTACCCGGTGCAGGTGGTGTTTCCCAGCGAAGGCGTCGGCTACGAGGTCGCCGCCATGTCGATCCTGAAGGGCGCCAAGAACGTCGACGACGCCAAGAAGCTGGTCGACTGGATGACCTCAACCGACGGCCAGGGCGCGCTCAGCGCCACCAAGACCTATTTCCTGCCGATCCGCAGCGACGTCAGCGGCGGTACCGGCGTGCCGGCGCTCGACAAAATCAAGCTGGTGTCGAGCGATCCCAAGTTCGCCGCCGAGAACAAGAAGCGACTGGTCGAACGCTGGACCAAGGACGTGCTCGGCCAGTAGGATGACGGCCTTGTCCGGCACAGCTCGCGCGCAATTGCGGCAGCTTGCGCGCGATCCCGTGTTGTTCGTCCTGTTGATGGCGATCGCCGTATCGATCGCCATCTTCGTCATCTATCCGCTGATCAAGGTTCTGCTGGCGAGCTTCCAGATCGACGGCGCATGGTCGTTTGCCGGCTATGCCGAGCTGGCGGAACGGAAACTATACCGCAACGCGCTGATCAACAGCCTCAGCGTCGGCGCTCTCGTCGGCGTGATCGGCGTCGCCATCGGCTTCGTCAACGCTTTCGTGCTGACGAGGCTCGACGTTCCCGGCAAGACGCTGCTGCACTACCTCACCATCCTGCCGATCATCTCGCCGCCTTTCGTCAGCGCGGTGTCGATCCTGTTCCTGTTCGGCTTCAACGGGCTGGCGACGCGGCAATTGCTCGGCCTTCAGGATTTCTCCATCTACGGCTTCCACGGCGTGGTGCTGTCGCAGGTCTTCACCTTCGCGCCGATCGCCTACCTGTCGCTGCGCGGCGTGCTCGCCTCGCTGAGCCCGACGCTGGAGGACGCAGCGCTCAACATCGGCGCCACCCGCTGGCAGGCGTTCTGGAAGGTCTCCTTCCCGCTGGCCCTGCCGGGCATCGCCAGCGCCTTCCTCGTCGTCTTCATCGAATCGATGGCGGATTTCGGCAACCCGCTGGTGCTGGCCGGCGCCGCCTTCCCGATGCTTGCGCCGCAGGCCTATCTGGAGATCACCGGCTCGTTCAACCTGTCGCGCGGCGCGACGCTGGCCATCGTGCTGCTTATCCCCTCGATGACCGCCTTCGCCATCCAGCGCTACTACCTGTCGAAGCGGCAATACATCACCGTCACCGGCAAGCCGACCGCCTCGACCTCGAAGGTCGTCAGCCCGGCGGCGAAATGGCTGCTCTATGCCATCACCCTTCTGTTCGCGCTGCTGGTGACAGCCTTCTACGCGGTCATTCTGGTCGGCGCCTTCACCAAGGTGTGGGGGTTCAACTATGCGCCGACCGTCGCGCATTTCCTCTACGTCTTCGACGTCGGCTTCGAATCGGTCAAGGACACCCTCATCGTCGCGCTGGTGACGACGCCGGTCAGCGGCCTGCTCGGCATGCTGGTGGCCTTCCTCGTCGTGCGGCGGAACTTTCCCGGCCGCACCGCGCTGGAGTTCGGCTCCATCCTGTCCTTCGCCGTGCCGGGCACCGTCGTCGGCATCGGCTACATCATGGCTTTCAACGCGCCGCCTCTGGTGCTTACCGGCACGCTGGCGATCCTGGTGGCGTGCTTCGTCTTCCGCTACGTGCCGGTAGGCATCCAGTCGGGCATCGCGGTGCTGCGCCAGATCGACCCCGCGATCGAGGAAGCGGCGCAGAACCTCGGCGCAACCGGCCTGACCACCTTCCGCAAGATAACGCTGCCGCTGATCGCACCGGCCTTCTTCTCCGGTCTCGTCTACGCCTTCGTGCGCGCCATGACGGCCATCAGCGCGGCAATCTTCCTCGTCTCGGCCAACTGGAACCTGATGACGGTGCAGATCCTCAACCAGGTCGGCTCCGGCCGGCTCGGCGTGGCGGCCGCCTTCAGCGTGGTCGTCATCGTCATCGTGCTGGTGGCCATCGTCATCATCAGCCGCCTCGTCAACCGCTGGAGCAGGCACACGGCCATGGTGAGGTTCTAGAACAATGACCGACAGCATCCGCATCGCCGCCCTGAACAAGGCCTTCGCCAGCCCCGACGGCGGCACGGTCGCCGCCGTGCGCGACATCAACCTGGAGATCGGCGCCGGCAGGCTGGTGACGCTGCTGGGGCCGTCCGGCTGCGGCAAGACCACGCTGCTCAGGATGATCGCCGGCTTCGAGGAACCGACCTCCGGCGACATCTTCTTCGGCGAAAAACGCATGAACGACGAGCCGCCGAACCGGCGCGACACCGCCATGGTGTTCCAGTCCTACGCTGTCTTTCCGCATCTCGACGTCTTCGAGAACGTCGCCTTCGGGCTGAGGCTGCGCAAGCTCGGCAAGACAGAGATCGAGCGGCGCGTCGAAAAAGTGCTGGAGCAGACCGGGCTCGCCAGCTATGCACGCCGCTCGCCCAGCCAGCTTTCCGGCGGCCAGCAGCAGCGCGTGGCGCTGGCGCGCTGCATCGTCATGGAGCCGCGCGTGCTTCTCTTCGACGAGCCGCTCTCCAACCTCGACGCCAAGCTGCGCGAGCAGATGCGCGTCGAGATCCGCGAATTGCAGCAGCGCGTCGGCATCACCTCCATCTACGTCACCCACGACCAGGTCGAGGCGATGAGCATCTCCGACGAGATCGTGGTGATGAACGCCGGCGT
>JBQCHN010000174.1:0-13894 GCA_051954615.1 Mesorhizobium sp.
GCGCGTGGAATCGAGCGATACCGAGACTTACCTGAAGAAGATGTTCCAGCTGCGGCAGGCAACCGAGCCCGCCGCCGCCGCCCTTGCCGCCGTCGAGGGGACGGATGAGGACCGGCAGGCGCTCTCCTCCATCTTCCAGGCGATGGTCGACGCCGGCAGCGACAACGCCCGCTGGGTGGACGCCGACCTGCTGTTCCACAAGCAGATCTACCTTGCCACCCACAACGAGTTCTTCTGGCCGATAGGGCAGTTGTTCAGCTTCGGCCTGCGCCAGATGTTCGAGATCGCCGCGCAGGGCCAGCACAGGCCCCGCGCCATCGTCGAGCATGGCGACCTCATGCGCGCCATCGTCGAGCGCAAGCCCGATCTCGCCCGCGCCGCGGCCATGACCCTGATCGGCAACGCAACCGGAGACGTCGATCTCGTTCGCCATGGCAATGCGCCCGCGACAGGCCATTGATCGGCAGCCGATGCGGACATGGCCACTTCCGCACTGCGGCCGAACCGGGAGGCAGACCCACCCCAGCATCAGCGCTTAGCGGCTGTTTCTCCAGGCAATCGCCGCCTTCAATCCCTACTCGCCTAGAATGCGGTTGAATTCCAGCCTCTCCGCTCCACCGGCGGTTTCGATGAAGACATCGGTTTCGACCACTGCCAGCAGCGCATAGCGCATGTCAAAGCTGCGATTGCTGGTGCCTTCGTCAACTCGACGGACAATGGCGCGGCCGCGACGATTTCCCGATCGTGGCGGCCTGACGGGCACAATCAAGCTGACGAGCACACTGCCGCCGCATCTCGGCGGATCGAGATGATCATCGCCGTCAGAAACCTCGGCACCCACTCAGGGATATGTGCCTTCAGGCAGCCGCCACAGAGCCGACTGGAACATTTCTTTCCACGGTCGGCGCAAGTTTCTCCGCGCCCATGACCGATGCCGGGGTGCCTTTGAGCACCCAGTCCGCCACGATCAATCCGATCACCGGCGAGAGCTGGATGCCATAACCACCCGCACCGGCCGCGGTTATCAGGCTAGGCTCCGATGGATCCAGTGGACCGACATAGGGACGGTGGTCGGCGGTGACAGGATACAGCCCCGCCCAACCGCGACCGAGCCGCGCTCCTGGCAGGTCAGGGACACGTTCGAGCAACATCTCGGCCAACATGACCTTGGAGGCCTCTTCGCATTGGTCGTTGTAGTCGTCCGGATTTTCGGGCAGCGACGAACTAACCTTGTGAATCTCCGCGACCAGCTCACCCGCCTTCTCATGTCGGAAATTGAGTCCGGTGCCCTCCCCGTCCACAAGGTCCATGACCATGGGCATGGTATACGGCAGCGGCTCGTCCAGATGGATTACCAACGCCTCGTGACGCTCAGGGTGGATGTGCAATGTCTGCCCCAGCATCCCGGCAACGCGCGGCGCCCAGGCGCCGGCCGCGTTCACCACAAAGTCGCAGTCGATCGGGCCTTTGCCAGTCTCCAGCCGATAGCCGCCGGCTACCCGCGTGACACCGAGCAGGCTGCGGAACTGAAAGACCTCCGAACCGAGTTTTTTGACCTCCCGTGCCAGAAGCGAGCACATCTCGTGAGGATCGAGAAAGCCGTTGTCCGGCCCGAAGATGCCACCTTCCAGTCCGTCCGTGCTCATATGCGGGACGAGTTGCCGAAGTTCGTCCGCACGATGGACCTTGGATCTGAAACCCGCCTGCCGTTGAATTTCGACAGAGCGATGGAACAGGTCCATCTGCTGCATCGTTCGGGCGAGACGCAGATATCCGATATGTCTGAAACCCAGGCCGAGACGCTCCTCCCATTGGCGAATGCGCCGTACCGACTGGATACGCAGCCGGATTTCGAACGGATCGGTCAACTGCGTGCCGACTACGCCGACCGAGCGGCCGCTGGAACCGGATGCGATTGATCGGGCATCGATGACCGTGACGCGCGCGCCCTGTTCAGCAAGCGCATGCGCAGAACACATGCCGAGCGCGCCTGCACCGATGACGACCACGTGGGGAGATGTCATGTGGCTTCCGTTTGTTGCGGCGCGCTGGGCGTCGGGCCAGTCCGGTCGCAGGCGGCTTTCGTCATTGCTGTGCCGCCACCGCCGCAAGCGCTCCGTCGATCGCCGAGAGGATCTCGCGAGCATCGTCCAGCGTCGTCGGAGTGGAAAGCGCGAAAAGCCCGTAGCTCGACGAGAGCACCCCGCGGTCGAGCAGCAGCTTGTAGAACAGGTCGAGCTTCCTACTTTCGGAAGCGCCCGGATAGCCCGACCGGTAGTCGGTGATCGGCAGTGCCGTGAAATGGATCTTCAATAGCGAGCCGAGCCCTACGCATTGCCCCTGAAGGCCATGGCGCGCCAGCGAGGCCGCCGTGCCTTCCCGGACAAGAGTGCCGATGGCATCGAGATGCGCGAAACTGGCCGGGGTCAGTGCACGCATCGCCCCAAGGCCTGCCCGCATCGTGATCGGGTTCGCGGTGAACGTGCCGCCATGCGGCAACGCCGGTTTGCCGCGTGTGGGATCGAACACCGCCATCACGTCGGCCCGGCCGCCGACCGCGCCGACCGGAAATCCGCCGCCGATGATCTTGCCAAGCGCAGTGAGGTCGGGCTTGACGCCCCACAGGCCCTGCGCGCCTGAATAGCCGAGACGGAACGTGATCACTTCGTCGAAGATCACCAGCGAGCCGGCGGCATGGGCGATCTCGACCAACGCATCGAGATAGTCCTTGCGGGCGGGAACAAGTCCGGCACGGTTCGGCATGGGATCGATCAAAATGCCCGCTATCGTGTCGCCATACGCGCCGAAGACGGCACGCAGGGCCTCGATATCGTTGAACGGCACCACGATCACGTCGTCGAGAACGCCCTTCGGCGTGCCTCTTGCATATGCCGTGGAGGCAGGCAGGTCGCCCCAATTCGCGGGTGAACTGTCGAGACTGACCTCCGCGAAGTCGTAGGAACCGTGATAGGCTCCTTCGATCTTGACGATCTTCGGCCGTTCGGTGAACGCCCGGGCCGCCTTGATCGCCATCATCACGCCTTCCGTGCCGGAATTGGCAAAGCGAAGCTGCTCGACCGACGGCAGGCGTCCGACCAGCAGTTCGGCGAGATCGAGTTCGCTCTCGGTGGGCGCACCGAAGGCCGAGCCATAGGACATCTGGTCGGCCACCGCCGCCGTGACGTCGGCATGGCCATACCCATGGATCATCGCCGTGAAGTTGTTGATGCAGTCGTAGTAGACGTTGCCATCGACATCCCAGACGCGGCACCCCGCGCCGCGCTGGGCATAGATCGGAAATGGATCGATGAAGACCGTCGTGCGGGTGTTGCCGCCCGGCATGACCTTGCGGGCCCGCTCGAACATCTCGCGGGACTTCGACATGGATTCAGGATAGTGGCGCATGATCTCGCAGGCCCAATGAGGGAAACAGCCCGGCGGGTCGCGGTCCTCGCGGCCCTGGCCGGGTCACTTTGTCATGATCGTGTGGCTCTGCTCGCGCAGATACTGCGGAAGGAACCAGGAGCCAAGACCGCCCTTTCCGCTGACCCCCGTCCCTTTCCAGCCACAGAAAGGCTGCGCGCCCGGCCATGCCCCTGTCGTCGCGCCGCTCGCACGGTTGGCATAGAGGACCCCGGCTTCCGCATTTTCAAGGAAATATCGCAACTCGTCCTGATCCGTGGTGAAGATGCCGGCCGAAAGCCCGTAGGCCACATCATTGCCCTCGTCGATTGCGGCCTCCAGGCTATCGACGCCGCGCACGACCACGAAAGGCATGAACAGTTCGTCGCGCGTAAGCCGGCCGGGACCGTCGAGCTCGACGATGGCGGGTAGGACATAGTTGTCTCCAAACCCCTGTCCGAGGGCGGTACCGCCGAAATGCACCGTGCCCCGCCCCCCGACTTCCGAAAGCGCCGCCTTGAAGCGTGCGACGGTGGCGTCGCCATAGACAGGCCCCACGAAGGTCTCGGCCTTGCGAGGATCGCCAACCGCAAGCTTCCGGGTGAAGGCGACCAGCTTCTCTATGAACTGCGCCCTGACCTTCTCGTCGACATAGACGACCGAGCACGCGGAACACTTTTGCCCCTGCAATCCGAACGCCGAGCGTGCCACCCCCTGCGCCGCCCGGTCGAGGTCTGCATTGCCGGTGACATAGGCCGGGTTTTTCCCGCCCATCTCCGCGATGACGGGCTTCATGTGGGGCAGTGTCGCCATGTGGCGGAAGATGCTCATGCCGGTCTTGTGGGAGCCGGTGAAGGCGACACCGTCGATCCCGTCATCCGTCGCCAGCCGCCTGCCGACGTCGCCATCACCCAGGACAATGTTGAACACACCATCCGGTAGGCCCGCCTTGCGAAGCGTCTCGGCGATCAGGAGCCCGGTCAGCGCGCACCCCGGCGACGGTTTGTAGACCACCGCATTGCCCGTCAGCAGGGCTCCCGAAATCATGCCCACGGACAGGGCGAGCGGAAAGTTGAAAGGAGCGATCACGCCGAACACTCCATAAGGCTTCATGACGCTGGCGGCGGTCTCCTTGTCCACCAGTTCGTTCATCGCCCGGATGTAGCCGTTGTTCGCCTTCATCTCGGAAGCGTAGTAGTCGACCATATCGAGGCATTCGTCGGCTTCGCCCAGGGCCTCGAGGCGGGACTTGCCGATCTCGTAGAGCGCCGCGAGCCCGAGGTCGTATTTCCGCTCCGCCAGCGCCGCACGCCAGCGCGAGGCGAATGCGAGGCGTTCTTCGAGGGCCGCGCGGTTCCAGATCCTGGCGCCGACACGCGCTGCCTTGATTGCCGACTTGATGTCGGAGGGGGTCGAAACGGGGAAGCTGCCGAGGGAGATCGTCTTGTCGATGGGGCTCGCTATGCCTTCGCGAACACCTGTCGCGAAGGGCGTCGACCACTCCCGACCCAGCATAGTCTTCTCGAAATCCGGGATCAGGGCATCGAGATGGGCGTGAACCGGAGAGAAATCCACCCCGATATTCGAATAGGTCACACGCGGAAGTTCAACCATTTCAAATCCTCCGAAAACCGGTACTTATTCCGATAATCAGTCTTCTACCCACGAGTCAACCAAAAGACTCCGTTAAATGATACTAATACCGGATTCCGGAACATATATGAGAAGAGAGCCTGCGGCGGCTTCAGACATAGGCCCGCCTTTCCGACCGACAGGCACGGCGACATGCCTGTTTCCTCGCCGGCGAATAACGACAGACCGATCTTGCCCCTGATGTTTGTTTTGAACGATAACGATCTTGCAACCACAATTGCCGGAACGGCCGATAGGTGTCCCTGATGAAGCCGAAGAATCCGAGCGCCAAAGACAGTCCGCTTGAGCGCTACATCTCGATCATGGAGACGATCGCGCCGTTCGAGAATGGCCTGACGGCGATCGAGCTCGAAACAACGCTGGGGCTGCCGAAGACCACCATCAATCGGCTGCTGCATGCGCTTATCGAAAGCGGGATGGTCAATGCCGACAATGTCCGCAACCGGACATATCGGCTCGGCGACCGTTTGCTGCATCTGCTTCAGATGTCGCCGGACAGCGGCTGGCTGGCAACGCTGGCGCAACGACCGCTGCAGGACTTGGCCGATCGGACCGGGCAGTCTGCCTTCCTGTCGAAGTTCGACGGCGCGGAGGTGCAGTCGGTCACCTGCGTCGCGCCCGACACTCCTGTGCGCACCTACGTCATGCCGGGAATGACGATGCCCCTCAATGCCACCGCTTCGGCCAAGGCTATCCTCGCGTTTCACCCGCCCGAGACCGTAAACAGGATTCTGGCGGCGGAACTACACAGCTACACCGCCAAGACGAAGACCAAGATCTCGGAGCTGACCAAGGAATTGGTCGAGGTTCGCGCGCAGGGCTATGCGACGGACTTGGCCGAGCATGTGCCCGGCCTCGGCTCGATCGCATTCCCGATCCATCCGGCGAAAGGCGAGGTCGTGTACGCAGTGGGCCTGACCGGGCCATACGGGCAGATCATAGATCAGAACTTCACACAGAACCTGACGGCTCTGGCCGACGCGGCCCAGCGCATGGCGAAGCTGGTGCAGATGCGCACCTAGGACGGCCAGCGAAAATGCCGTCGCGACGGGGGGCGGGCAGGTGCCCGAAAGCCTTCGTCCTACGTCGTCGCGTTGCGCGCGCGACGTTCGTGTCTCGCGGCAAGGATGTAGGCATCGACATCGGCCTCGACGGAGGCGAACGGCCTGCTGCCTCCCCGAAGGACGACCCGATGAAAGTCCTTCAGGTCGAAAATCCCGTCGAGTTCATGGTGGGCTCTGCGCCTCAAGTCGAGCATCGTCTCCCGTCCAAGACTGTAGGCGAGCGATTGGGCTGGAATCTCGCAACCATACCAGAACAGCATGCCGTCGATCTCGGCATCCGAGACCTGAAGGTTCTCCCGCAGAAACGCACCTGCCTGCGCTTGCGACCAACCCAGCGCATTGACGCCGGTGTCCACCACCAGCCGCGTCGCCTGGCGCATGTCGCTGCAAAGTCCGCCGAATGCTTCGGCTGGAACATGGTACATCGCATTCTCCTCCGCGAGCCGGCGGCCATATTCGGCCCAGCCTTCGTTGAAGGATGCGTATGAAGCCAGTCTCTGGACAGGATGAAGCGAGGTATCCTCCCGTTGTCCGGCAAGATGCAGGTGGTGGCCGGGCATCAATTCATGAAAGGTGAAGGCGGCAACGTCGAAAAGGGGACGCTTCCCAAAGGTGGCGGCATTGAACAGGAAATAGCCGGTCTCGCGCCCATCGCGAGGAGCTTCGTAGCAGCCATAGGCGAGGGTCGACTCCAGAAACTGCGGCAGAGGGACGGCTGCCGGATTGGCCCGCGGGATTTCGGACGGGTGGAAAAGGTCGCCCAGCAGCGGCGCCATGCGCGCCATGTACCGCTCGAACATGGCTGCAATCCACCCAGGATCGCTGGACCGCCAGGCGGAATCCACTTCCACTGCCTTGCGATAGTCACGCGCGTCGCAAAAGCCGGCCTCCCTGGCGACGGCATTCATGCTCGCGACGATGGACTGCACGGAATCCACGCCGATCGCGTGGATGTCGCGCGGCGTCAGCGAGGTCGTCGTGTTGTGGTAGATCAGATCCTGATAGATGGTCTCGCCGTCGGGATACTGGGCGATGCCTATGGCTTCCGGACAGCGCATCCGGTAGTCCGAATCCATCACGGCTTCCAGTCTCTGGAATCCCTCCTGCACGGCATCGAGCGCCAAGGCGAGCCGCCGCGCCATTGCACCCGAACGGGGCCGGAACACGGCGTGGGAGGGACTCGCCAGAGCCCTTTTGCTCAAGGATCGCACGAGTTCGATCCCGGGCGCATAGGCGAGTTGGGGCATGAATATGCCTCGAGCGGCTTGGCCCTGCGTGCGAACGGCCATCTGGTTCAATGACCTGGCAAGGTTCTCGCAACCCTGCAGATAGGCGTCGGCGGCATCGGTAGCGTCCGAGCGGGCCAGTTCGTCCAGTCGCTCCAGCACATGCGGAACGATTTCTCCGATCGTCGCCGCGGTCGCCACGAAAAGGCTTCGGTAATTGCCCGTGCCTTCGGACGCGACCCAGTAGTGACGCTCCTCGGTGCTCCAGCATGTCGCCTGATGCCTTGCTATCGCAATGGTCCTTCTGATGTCCGGCGCCAAAGCGTCAAGGTCCATCGCGTCTATCCGGGCGAGAATGGCGCGGCCCGCCGACGCCTTTCGAGCCGCCTCCTCCTCGCTGATCTCCGGCACGTGGACGGCGTTCAAGCCGCCGAGCTTCTCGCGCTTCATCAGCGCGATAGTGGTGTCAAGAAGCACCGCGATATTCTCGTCGACCGGCCTCTCGCCGGGATGACTGCGCTCGCCCTGCATCCATCTATCTCCTTGCACCCCAATCAAACCTCGCGGCATTCCGCACCGCCAGCCGTGAGACCCGCACCGTCTGCTTTTGAAGGTACTTTCCCGTCGCCCTTAGTGCTCCCCACACAGCGCAAAGAAGCAGCAATTCGAGTGCAGAAAGGTCCGATTTTCGATACTTTTCTTAGTATCCGGAACTTTGATGCAGGCGACTTGGACCTGTCAAGCCGCCAGCGGTTCGTGGAAGACGGCGCGAGCAGTACGGAACGATCTAGCCGACGAATGGCAGGAGCAGTCGAACGCAGACCGCACGCGGCCAAGCGCTGCCTTCGAGGCAGCGGCATCGGGACGAAAAGCCCAGTACGCATGCGAGTTCGGCCGGATACGCCAAGACCCTAGATCGCAGCCGGCGCGTATTGACTCTGGTTTATCGCCGGTCCATTGTCCCGAATATCAGAATAATAACCGAAAAATGGAACTAAGCTGGATTCTGAGTGGCAACTGGATACGCGCCTGTCGCGAAGCCGGGGCAGGATCACCACACGCAAGGGGAAGAAGATGACCAACACCATGCAACTCAACCGGCGCCGTTTCATGCTGGGAGGCACCACGCTGCTGGCGACAACTGCTCTTTCCCGACACGGGTTCGCCCAGACCGGCGCATTCATCGTCGGCAACTACGGCGGCAGCTACGGCGAGCGTTTCGAACGGCTTCTGGACCGGCCAATTGCTGAAAAGCACAAGCTGCAGCTTCAGCCTTTCCAGGGCGACGGCCCCTCCTTCAAGGCGAAGCTGCTGCTGGAGCGCAACCTGCCGCGCGCATCCATGGATATCGTGCACATCATCGACGCCGATGCCTTCGAGCTCAGCCCGGAAGACGTCCTCGAGACCCTCGATCCTGCGAAGATACCCAATCTCGCCAACATCATCCCCGGTCTGGCCACGCCGATCTATGCACCCTGGGCCGTTGCCGTCATGATGATCGTCTACGACCCGAAGCAGATATCGACACCCCCAACCTCATATGCGGACCTCTGGAAGCCGGAATTCGCCGGCAAGGTCGGATTGGCCGACATACTGGCGGAGGCATATCCGTCGATCGCCGCGCTGGTGGAAGGCAAGAAGGTAACCGAGACGGAAGGCAGCCTCGACAAGCTGCTTGAGCTCAAAAAGGCCGTGCAGCCACGGATCTACCCGACCCATGAAGCCTTGGCGGCTGCTTTCAAGAACGGCGAGATAGCCATTGCGGCCGAATACAAGGCGCGCGCCGCTCAATGGAACCGGGACGGCCTCGAGGTAGAGGCCATCTGGCCGAGTGAAGGAGCGCTCGCTTCATCCTTCGGCGTTGGAATTCCCAAGCGCGCCGGCAACAAGGAAGCCGCCTACGAATACGTGAACACGATGCTGTCTCCCGAGATCATGGGTGCTCTTTGCCGGGAGTCCTTCTATTCGCCGGCGACGACGAATGCCGCTCTGACGGACGAAGAGATGGCCGCCATCGCGATTCCGCAGCAAGAGGAAGCAAAGCTCAACGTTATCGATCCGGGTCATCAGGCCGAGAACATCGACAGCTGGCTGAAGTTCTGGGACACCGATTTCAAGGCATGAGTCTGAAGCGGGGCGGTCACCGGCCGCCTCGCACCATTCTCGAACGAGATCCTTTCCATGGCAGCTCCATCGACGCAAGGACGGCCGTCAGCCGCGCAATCCGTATTGCTCGGCCTGCCGGCTGTGCTCGTCGTAGGCTTTGTGGTGATCGCTCCTCTGGTCCTGCTGATCCGCATCAGCTTCGACCTGAAGAGCAAGACGAGCCTGATGACCGGCGCCTGGAGCGTGCAGAACTTCACCGAGTTCTTCGCCTCACCCTTCTATCAGCAGGTTCTGGCCAATACCGTTCTGATGTCGGCGGCGACGACGATAGCCTGTCTGCTGCTCGGCTTCCCGCTGGCCTATTTTATCGCCCGGACGCATTCGGCAGCCATGAAAAGCGCCATGATGATCCTTCTGGTGCTGCCGATGTTCATCGGCAACTCGGCCCGCGTCGTCGGCTGGGCGACGATACTTGCGGATCGCGGTATATTAAACGGCCTTTTTTCCTGGCTCGGCTATTCGGGAGAGCCGATCAGGATGCTCTATACGGCGTTCGCCGTATTCATAAGCCTCGTCTCCGTGCTCCTGCCCTACGTCGTCATCGTCCTGCAGGGAACCATCAACGCGATACCGAAATCGCTGGAAGAGGCCGCCACGGGCCTTGGGGGCGGCCCGCTCACCGTTGTCACCCGCGTTTTGCTGCCGCTGGCCATGCCGGGGATTTTCGCCGCAGCCTCTCTGGCCTTCATCCTGGCGATGAGCGCGTATGCCGCCCCTGTGCTGCTCGGCGGGTCGAACTACCAGATGCTGGGGCCACTCATCTATCAGCAGATGACGAAGGTCTCCAACTGGCCGTTCGCGGCAGCAATCGCCACAATACTTGTGGTCACCAGCCTGCTGGTGACCGTCGTCTCCAACAAGCTGCTGGAGAGGCGGTTCGGTCGTGTCTAGTCGGTCCTTCTCAACGTTCGTGTCGGGAAAGCGGATTCTGGCGATCGCGTCCGGCATCATTCTGGCCTTCATCGCCCTGCCCCTGCTTGCGGTGACCTGGATCAGCTTCTTTTCCGACCGCATCATCACCGTTCCGCCGGAGGGTTACACCTACGAATGGTACGTGTCGGCGTGGCAGCAACCCGTTTTCCGCGACGGCTTCACGACGAGCCTGGTTCTGGGCCTCTATGCCATGGTCAGCAGCTTCGTGCTGGGCTTGCCGTCTGCCTTCCTGATCGCACGCGGCAACTTCCCCGGCCGCAACCTCCTGCAGCTGGTTCTGCTGTCCCCGCTCCTGGTGCCGGGCATCGTTGCCGGCGCCGCCGCATTGATCTTCTTCATAGATATCGAAATGTGGACCGGGTTTCAGCTCGCCGGCGCGCTACCGGGCCTGAGCCTGGTGCACATCGCCGTCGCCCTGCCTTGGTCGGTGCGCATACTGACCGCGGCCCTGCTGCGCCTGGACCCCACGCTCGAGGAGGCGGCGATCGGTCTCGGCGCCAGCCGAGCGGTCGTCTTGCGGCGTATCATACTGCCGGCGATAAGCCCGGCAGTATTCGCTGCGGCACTGTTCGGCTTCATCGCCTCCTTCATCGACCTCGAGTTCACGCTCTTCATGGTCGGACCGGGACAGACGACGCTGCCGATCGCCGTCATGAACTATGTTGCGTGGTCCCTCGACCCAACCGTTGCCGCAGTTTCCGCCGTCCAGATCGCGATCGTCTTCGTGGTGTTGATGGCGATCGATAGGATCTTCGGACTTGCCAGAACAATCTGACCAGCAGCCAGTCGTCAGCGTGAGAAACCTCGTCAAGCGTTATGGCGACGTCGCCGCCGTCGACGGCGTTTCGTTCGACGTCAAGAAGGGCGAACTCATCGCGCTGCTGGGGGCGTCCGGTTGCGGCAAGACGACGACCTTGCGCATGATCGCCGGTTATGTCGAAGCGACCTCGGGCGACATCCGGCTTGATGGACGGGACGTGACGTCGGTCCCCGCGCGTGCGCGCAACGTCGGCATGGTTTTCCAGGGTTATGCGCTGTTCCCGCATATGTCCGTCTTTCGCAACATCGCCTTCGGACTGGAGATGAGGGGCGTCTCCAGAAGCGAGATCGACAGTCGGGTTCGTTCGGCGCTGGCTACGGTCCGCATGGATTCTTACGGCGACAGAATGCCCTCCCAACTTTCCGGCGGCCAGCAACAGCGCATTGCCCTGGCACGGGCGATCGTCATACGGCCCAGCATCCTGCTGCTGGACGAGCCGCTGTCGGCGCTGGATGCGAAGCTGCGCGAGGACGTGCGAGGGGAAATCACCCTCCTCCAGCGTGAACTCGGCCTCACGGCGCTGATGGTCACTCACGATCAGGAAGAAGCGCTTGCGATGGCCGACCGCGTCGTTGTCATGAGCGAAGGTGCGATCCAGCAGATCGGGACGCCGAGGGAGATATACGAGCGGCCCGCCAACCGCGATGTCGCCGCCTTCGTGGGGCGCTGCAACTTCATCCCCGGCTCCGTCGACGATCAAGGGACGTTCCGCCCTGCTTGCGAGCCTTCTTCCGGCCTTCCGTCAGCCTTGAAACGAGGCAATGCAGTCCTTGCCGTGCGGCCCGAGAACGTTCGGCTGAGCCAGGCGGACGGCCTGCAAGCCAAGGTCGAAACCGCCACATATCTGGGAACGTCGATCCTCCTGTTGTTGCGCCTGATCGACGGGACCGTGTTGCAGACGTCCCTGCCGGTCGGCAGCCAGACCATTCCGGCCTTGGGGGAAACCGTGTGCGCAAGCTGGTCTCCGGACAACGCGCTGTTCTACCCCGCGCGCTGAGCATTCGGAGCAAAGGCAGCACGACGACATCAACGAGAACGAGAGGCACCCTTGTCCGCTCATAAGATCGAAGACATCAGCATCGACACTCACGTCGATTCCGTTCTTGCCATTGTCGACTACGGCCATGATCTGGTGTCCGGCCAGGATGGGGATTACATCTCGCTGCCGACGATGAAGGCTGGTGGACTGACCGCCGCCTTCTTCGCAGCCTGGACCGGCTCCGAGGGCGGCAGCGACGCTGCATGGGCACGCATTGCCAGGCAGCTCGACACGCTGGAGAGATTCGCGGACGTCAATGCCGGTTTGGTCGGCATCGCAAGATCGGCGTCGGACATAAGACGCCTGCATGAGGACGGCCGCAGTGGAATCGTCCTGTGCGTGGAGAACGGCGAGCCGATCGGCGAACGTCTCGACATGATACCAGGTCTGGCGGAGCGCGGCATACGCTACGTTACCTTGACGCATTTCGCCGCCAACAGCTGGTGCGATTCATCCACGGCCCCGGAGCAGTTCGGAGGCCTCAGCCGGCTTGGCCGCAGAGCCGTCGCCACGCTGGAAGCCAATGGTGTCGCGGTCGACTTGTCCCACGTCTCCGATAAGACGTTCTGGCAAGTGATGGAGAGCTCGGCGGCGGCGCCGATGGCTTCTCATTCCTGCGTCCGGTCCATAACGGCCCATCCGCGGAACCTCTCAAACGAGATGCTGGCGGCGCTGGGCGAACGCAACGGATTCGTCGGCATCGCGTTCTGGCCCGAATACGTTTCGGAACGCTTTCTTCAGGCGCTGGAGGCCCACGTCGACGGAAGGGACGCGCAGTGGCGGACGCAGGGCAGTTCGGCTATCGGCCGCCTTCTGGCCGACGTATCTGACGAAGAGGTGTTCGGTGTCATTCGCGATCTCGATCTTCCGTGGCCCGATATGGCCGACGTCGCCGATCACATCGATGCCGCAGTTGCCGCAGCCGGCATCGACCACGTCGGCATCGGCAGCGACCATGGCGCCATCGCCTTCCCCATGAAGATGCTCATGAGCGCGGCCGAACTGCCTAATCTGCGGACGGAGCTTGCCCGCCGGGGCTATGACAAGACCGGTATCGACAAGATCCTGGGCGGAAACATCCTCTCTTATCTTGAACGGCTTGGCCGCTAGCCAGGGCAGGAAGCTGGTGAACGGCAACGCGATCATCCTGCCGGCAACGATGCGGACGCAGCGCTACGCCTGCAAGCCGACGTCCGAACCCAACTCAGTGACGCAGCGTGCCTATGCGTACGGTCTGATCGAAATCCTTGCCAAATTTTGCCAAGCTGCGTGGACACCTCGATCCCGGCCCAGCGGCAGGCCGTCCGAAAGCCCCAAAAACAAAAAGCCCGGCACGAGGCCGGGCTTGTCTTGGTTGCGGGAGTAGGATTTGAACCTACGACCTTCAGGTTATGAGCCTGACGAGCTACCGGGCTGCTCCATCCCGCGTCAACCAGCATAAGATAAGTTCGCACTTACCCAATTTCCAGTCCGCCAAATGAAAAGGCCGCTTGCGCGGCCCGTCATTCCCGTTTGGCGGGCCAATCGTAAGGAGAAGATTTCAACGTGCGTTTTGTAGACCTGGCAGCGACCTACTCTCCCGCGTCTTGAG
>JBQCHN010000175.1:0-5858 GCA_051954615.1 Mesorhizobium sp.
TCGCTCGCAGGGGGGCGAGAGCCGGCCCGCCGCGCCGCAGGCGGTCCAGCCGGCCGTCGTTGTCACGCAGCCGGTGCAGCCCGACATTGCCGAGCTGAAGGCGCGCATTTCCGAAATGCGCACCATCATCGATACCGCCACGGACGGCGTCGTGCTGATCGCGCCCGACGGCACCATCCGCTCCATCAGCCGCCCCGCCGAGGCGCTGTTTTCCTTCGACAGCGACGAGGTGGCGGGCAAGCCCTTCGCCTCGCTGTTCGCCATTGAGAGTCAGCGCGCCGCGCGCGACTATCTGGCCGGCCTTTCCGAGCCCGGCGTCGCCAGTGTGCTGAACGACGGCCGTGAAGTGATCGGCAGGGAGGCGCAGGGGCGCTTCATTCCCCTGTTCATGACCATCGGCCGGCTGCCGGACGACAGCGGCTACTGCGCCGTCGTGCGCGACATCACCCAATGGAAGCGGGCCGAGGAAGACCTCACTCAGGCCCGCGCCGTCGCCGAGAGGGCATCTTCGCAGAAGACCGATTTCCTCGCCCGCATCAGCCACGAGATCCGCACGCCGCTCAACGCCATCATCGGCTTTTCCGAGCTGATGATGGACGAGAAGTTCGGCCCGGTCGCCAACGACCGCTACCGCGATTACCTGCGCGACATCAACCGCTCGGGCAACCATGTGCTCGATCTCGTCAACGACCTGCTGGACATCTCCAAGATAGAGGCCGGCCAGCAGGAGATGCAGTACGAGGCCGTGTCGCTCAACGACACGCTGGCCGAGACCGTGGCGCTGATGCAGCCGCAGGCCAACCGCGAGCGCGTCATCATCCGCTCCAGCTTCGCCTCGCGCCTGCCCGACATCGTCGCCGACCTGCGCTCGATCCGCCAGATCGCGCTCAACGTGCTGTCCAACGCCATCCGCTACACCCAGGCCGGCGGCCAGGTCATCGTCTCGACCGCCTACGAGGCGTCCGGCGACGTCGTCATGCGCGTGCGCGATACAGGCGTCGGCATGACGCCGGCCGAGATCGAGCAGGCGTTGAAGCCGTTCAAGCAGATCAATGCGCTGAAACGCGGCCGTGGCGACGGCACCGGGCTCGGCCTGCCGCTGACCAAGGCGATGGTCGAGGCCAACCGCGCGCGCTTCGCCATCGCCTCCACGCCCGGCGAGGGCACGCTGGTCGAGGTCGTTTTCCCGTCGACCCGCGTTCTGGCCGACTGATCTTTCCGGCCGGGCGGTTTCGGACAAAAGAAAGGCGCCCGGACGGACGCCTTTAAAGAAATGGGATTGTGTCACAACGGGCTTGAGAGAACGAGCCGACCGAGCGACGGAAGGAACAGGTTTCCCTCTCAAGTTGCCGCCACTATCGCGGCGGGGAGCTTAACAAATCCTTACCGCCGTCTCGGAAAATTTACCAAAGTGTACCACCCGTGAAATCTAGGTAAATTCTCGCGTTACCTTTCGTTTACCACGTTGCGGATCAGTTCTGCAGCGCCGGAATGTCCCGGAACAGCTCCAGCGCCTCGGGATTGGCCAGCGCTTCCTTGTTCTTGACCGCCCTGCCGTGAACCACCTCGCGCACGGCAAGCTCGGTGATCTTGCCGGACTTGGTGCGCGGAATGTCGGCGACAGCGACGATTCGGGCCGGCACGTGGCGCGGGCTGGCGCCGGTGCGGATCTTGGTCCGGATGCGCTTTTCGAGCTCCTCGTCCAGCGCCACGCCGGGCGCCAGCCGCACGAACAGCACAACGCGCACGTCGTTGTCGAAGTCCTGGCCGATGGCCAGCGCCTCGGCAATCTCGGGCATCTGCTCGACCTGGTTGTAGATCTCGGCGGTGCCGATGCGCACCCCGCCGGGGTTCAAGGTGGCGTCGGAGCGGCCATGGATGACGATGCCGCCGTGCTCCGTCCATTCGGCGAAATCGCCATGGCACCAGACATTGTCGAAGCGCTCGAAATAGGCGCCCCGGTACTTCCTGCCGTCCGGATCGTTCCAGAAACCCACCGGCATGCAGGGGAAGGCCTTCGCGCAGACCAGTTCGCCCTTCTCGCCCCTGATCGGCTTGCCGTCGTCGTCCCACACGTCGACCGCCATGCCGAGGCCGGCGCCCTGGATCTCACCTTCCCAGACCGGTTCTGTCGGCACGCCCAGCACGAAGCAGGAAACGATGTCGGTACCGCCGGAGATCGAGGCGAGATGCACGTCCTTCCTGATACCGTCGTAGACGAAGCGGAAGTCCTCCGGCGACAGCGGCGAGCCGGTGGAGGAGATGGTGCGCACCGAGGTGAGCGCATGCGCCTCGATCGGCTTCAGGCCTGCCTTGCGCACCGAATCGATGAACTTCGCCGACGTGCCGAAATATGTCATCTGCTCGGCGTCGGCATAGTCGAACAGCACGTTGCCATCGGGATGGAAGGGCGAGCCGTCATAGAGCAGCAGCGTCGCACCCGACGCGAGGCCGGAAATCAGCCAGTTCCACATCATCCAGCCGCAAGTGGTGAAATAGAAGAAGCGGTCGCCGTCCTTCACGTCGGCATGCAGGCGGTGCTCCTTCAGGTGCTGGAGCAGCGTGCCGCCGGCCGAATGGACGATGCATTTGGGCACGCCGGTCGTGCCCGACGAAAACAGGATGAAGGCCGGATACGAAAACGGCAGGCGCTCAAAGGCGAGCGGCGCCGGCGCGAAGGGTGCCAGCGCGTCCGCGAGCGTCGCCCCCTTGCCGATGCCGGCGGCTGCCTCCGCAGCCGAGCCGAGGTAATCGACGACGAGGACCTTGCGCACGCTGGGCAGTTTTTCCGCCACTTCGGCCACCTTGGCGGCCACGTCGATGCGTTTGCCGGCGTACCAGTAGCCGTCGGGCACGATGAACAGCACCGGCTCGATCTGGCCGAAGCGGTCGAGCACGCCGCCGGCGCCGAAATCCGGCGAGCAGGATGACCACACCGCGCCGATCGACGTCGCCGCCAGCATCGCCGCCGCCGTCTCGGGCAGGTTGGGCATCATCGCCGCCACGCGGTCGCCGGCCTTGACGCCGAGCGAGACGAAAAGCTGCTGCAGGCGTGAAACCAGGGACGCGAGCTCATCCCATGACAGGCGTTTCTCGACCTTGTCCTCGCCGCGGAAGACGATGGCGTCGCCCTCTCCCGCCTTCCTCAAGAGATTCTCGGCGAAGTTGAGCCGGGCGTCTGGGAAGAAAGCGGCGCCCGGCATCTTCTCGCCGTCGATGAGTACGCGTTCTCCCTTCTCGCCGACGACGCCGCAGAAATCCCACACCAGGTCCCAGAACGCGGCGCGGTCGTCCACCGACCAGCGGTGCAGTGCCTCGTAGGATGCCAGCGGTCGTCCCGCCCGTTCCGCCGCGGCTTTCGTGAAAGCCGTCAGCGCCGCCTTGCCGATCCGTTTGGCCGACGGGGTCCAAAGGGGGGTGTCATGACTCATCTCGCAATTCCTCCGCGTTAACGGTCGATTAGCATATAGTCGGCGACGAACAAGACCGGGTTGCTTCTGCGGTACCCTGTACGGGAAATGCCATCGCCGGGCCACAATGACTTGAAATGCGTCGGGTACGAACTACACCTGACGCCACTGCGGCGGACATGAAACGGGGCACGATGCCTTCACCTTGGATATGGCGGGCGATTTGGGCGGTCGGCGTTGCGCTGATCGTCGCCACGTTGGCTTTCGCCGCCTTGCCCTATGTCGCCTCGACGCGCATCGTGCGCGACCGCATCGCCTGGGAAATGAGCGCTTGGAGCGGTTTCCGCGTCGCTATCGAGGGAGCGCCCCAGATCGAGATATGGCCGCAGTTCCGCGCCATCCTCACCGACGTAACGCTGTCGAAGTGGACCGACACCACCAACGCGCCGGTCGTGCAGGCCGAGCGCGTCGAGGTCGGTCTGTCGGCGATGGCGGCGCTGCGCGGCGACGTGGTGTTCCAGTCGGCCGTGCTGATCAGGCCGACGATCCGGCTCGAACCGCTCGCCAACGGGCTTTTCATGCCGCCGACCTCGTCCGGTGGCCGCATCGCCCGCTCCATCGACGCCGCCCGCAAGCTGGTCGCCGCCGATCCGGCCAAGCCGGACCAGGGCGCGCTGCCGTCGGATGCCTTCGGCACCGTCGAACTGCGCGACGGGCGCATGATCTCCGCGGTCGCCGGCAAGGACCAGGAGGTTTTCACCAGTCTCAACGGCCAGGTCGACTGGCCGGCGCTGAACGAGGGGGCGACGCTGTCGGCCACCGGCATCTGGCATGGCGAGACCGTCGCGCTCGACTTGTCCTCCGCCAAGCCGCTGTTTTTGTTCGCCGGCGGCACCGCACCCGTCACCGTGTCGGTCAAGGCGCCGCCGGCGACCTTTTCCTTCGACGGCGCCGCGAACCTGTCGCAGAATGCCTATTTCGACGGCCAGGCGAAGTTCGCCGCGCCTTCGCTGCGGCGACTTCTGGAATGGTCCGGCACCGGGCTGGCGTCCGGCAGCGCCATCGGCGCGGTCGCCCTGTCGAGCAAGATCAGCGGTGAGCCGAAGCGGCTGAAGCTGGCCAATACCGAGGTGACGCTCAACAACAATCCCGGCATGGGCGCGCTCGACCTCTCGCTGTCGGAGGCGGTGCCGGCGATTTCGGGCACGCTCGCCTTCGACACGCTCGACCTGCGCTCCTTCCTCGCCGCCTTCACGCCGCTGGCGTCGCCGACGGGGCGGCAGGACCAGGAGGTCGGCGCGGGCATCACCGACCGTCTCAACCTCGATCTCAGGCTGTCGGCCGCCCATGCCAGCGTCGGCTCCATCCAGCTTGCCAACGTGGCCGCCACCGCGCAGGTCAAGGACGGCCTCGCCGTCTTCGACATTTCCGACGCAGCCGCCTTCGGCGGCAACATCCAGTCCAGCCTGCGCTTCGACCGCAAGCCGGCCGGCACGCAGGTGGAGATGCGCCTGCTCGCTTCCGACGTCAACGGCGCCCAGTTCGGCGCCGCCGCCGGCATGACGCGGCTGATGCCGACCGGCACCGGCACCATCTCGATCATCCTCAAGGGGCCGGGCCGGGCCTGGGATTCGATCCTGGAGAGCGCCAACGGCTCGATTTCGGCGACATTCGGTCCGGGCAAGCTCACCGGCCTCAACCTGCCGGCCTTCCTCAAGCGCAACCAGCAGGGCGGCTTCTTCGCCCTCGATGAAGTGTCGGACGGCACGGTGCCGATCGACGGCGCCGAACTCAAGGCCAGCATCTCCAACGGCGTGGCGCGCATCGACAAGGCCGAGGCCAAGTCGGCCAAGACGAAGATCTGGCTGTCCGGCATCGTTCCCTATGCCGGTCATGGCCTGGCGCTGTCGGGCGGCATCACCTCGGCGGCCCAGCCGCCGCCTGCCCAGCCGGCGCAGCCTGCCCAGCCGCCCGCCCAGTCCGCCGACGCTGGAACCGGAGCGGATGCGGCGACGCCGCCGGCCCAACCGCCTGCGCAGCCGGCGCAGCCGGATCAGCTGTCGTTCTTCGTCGGCGGGACGTGGAACACGCCGTTTATCTCGCCGATCACGCGGGCCGTTCCCAGCGGCGGCTGAGGCTTTTTTCTTCCTTGATGGAAAACTGAAGTTGCCCGCTCAGCCGCGCTGGGCCGCCTGCTCGTCGCGCAGCCGCTGCACTTCGCGGCGTTTGTTGACGATCGAGGCGGCGATGACGCCGGCGGTGACGATGCCGATCAGGATGGTGCAGGCGGCGTTGATCTCCGGCGTCACGCCGAGGCGGACCTGGCTGTAGATCTTCATCGGCAGCGTCGTGGCGCCCGGACCGGAGGTGAAGGAGGCGACGACGAGATCGTCCAGCGACAGGGTGAAGGCCAGCATCCAGCCTGAAATGATGGCCGGCGCGATCACC
>JBQCHN010000176.1:0-16420 GCA_051954615.1 Mesorhizobium sp.
GCGGCCGTCCACCTCGAAGCCCTGGATGAAGGCGCCCAGCACCAGCCCTTGCGCGAAGGTGGCGATGGTCGAGCCCCAGGCGAAGCCGTGGTCCCAGAAGGTCTTGTGGGCGGCGTCGCGGAAGCGGAATTCGAAGGCGACGCCCCGGAAGATCAGCGCCAGAAGCATGACGAGGATCGGGAAATAGACAGCCGGGATGATGATGGCGAAGGCGAGCGGGAAGGCGGCCAGCAGCGCCAGCCCGCCCAGCACCAGCCATGTCTCGTTGCCGTCCCAGATCGGCGCGATGGAGTTCATGACCATGTTGCGCGAATCCGTATCCGGAGCGAAGCCGAACAGGATGCCGACGCCGAGGTCGAAGCCGTCGAGCACGACGTAGAAGCAGACGCCAAGGCCGAGGATCAGCGTCCACAGCGGCACGAAGTCGAGAGCCAACGGGGTCATGACCGGTTCGCTCCTTCTTCGCGCGGCAACGCCCTGACCGGCAAGCCCGGCCGGCCGCTCTCGATCTCTTCGATTTCGTCGTCCGCTTCGTCCGGTCCCTTCCTGACGAAGCGTGCCATGATGAAGAGGCCTGCGGGGAAGATGACCAGATAGGCGACCATGTAGCCGGCCAGCGAAATCAGCACGTCGGTGCCGGTCAGCGACGGCGAGACGGAATCGGCGGTCCTCAGCAGGCCATAGACGGTCCATGGCTGGCGGCCGACCTCCGTGGTGGTCCAGCCAGCGAGCACGGCGACGAAGCCGAGCGGCGCGATCCACTGGCAGGCGCGCAGATACCAGCCGGTGGTGAACAGCGTGCCCTTCCAGCGCAGCCACCAGCTCGCCGCTACCATCACCAGCATCAGCACGCCGATGCCGACCATGATGCGGAAGGAGAAGAAGGGAATGGCGACCGGCGGGCGCTGGTCGCGCGGGAAATCCTTCAGACCGCGAATCTCGCCGTTGATGTCGTGCGCGAGGATGAGGCTGCCCAGCAGCGGCACCTGGATGACGTAGCGGTTCGTCTCGTTCTCTTCGTCGGGAATGGCGAAGAGGTTGAGCGGCGCGCGGCTTTCGGTGTCCCAATGCGCCTCGATGGCGGCGAGCTTGGCCGGCTGGTAGTGGAGCGTGTTGAGGCCGTGCAGGTCGCCGAGCAGGATCTGCGCCGGCACCAGCACGGTGAGCAGCCACAGCGTCATCGACAGCATGCGCGAGCCTTCCGCAACGAAGCGGCCGCGGCGGATCAGCCAGGCGGCGACGCCGACGACGACGAAGGCGGTGGTGACGTAGAAGCCGACGACGGTATGGCCGAGCCGGTAGGGGAAGGAGGGGTTGAAGACGATCTCCATCCAGTTCCGTGGGAAGAAACGGCCGTCGATCAGGTCGTAGCCGGCCGGCGTCTGCATCCAGCTGTTGGCCGACAGGATCCAGAAGGAGGAGAGCAGTGTGCCGAAGGCCACCATCAGCGCGGCGACGAAATGCGCCCAGCGCGGCACCAGCTTGCGGCCGAACAGCAGCACGCCGAGGAAGGCCGCCTCGAGGAAGAAGGCGGTCAGGCCCTCATAGGCGAACAGCGGCGAAAGCACGTTGGCGGTGGCGTCGGAGTAGCGGCTCCAGTTGGTGCCGAACTGGAACGGCATGACGATGCCGGAGACGACGCCCATGCCGAAGGACACGGAGAAGATCTTGATCCAGAAGGAGGAGATGCGCAGGTAGATGTCTCGGCCGGTGAAGAAGTTCAGCCCTTCCAGCACGGCGATGTAGGAGGCCAGTCCCACGGTGAAGGCCGGCAGCAATATGTGCCAGGCAATCACCCATGCGAATTGCAGACGCGACAGAAGAAGCGGATCGAGTTCCATGGCTTGGTCCCGATGCTGATCGTACGGCGAAACGTCGGCGACGAAGATAGCGCTATCGAGATAATGGGCAAGTCGCCTGGCGCGCCCCTTGTGTCGCGCGGCGTTCCGCCACGGTGGGTGCGACAACGGCGCATAAGGCCTCGCGCAAGAGCTTGATCCGCATCAAGTTGGCGGAGGGCCGGACGCGATAGTCTTGGACGAAAGCGTGCCGTTGCAGCCGGGAACGTTGCGGCCCGATGGAGCGGACCGGCCCGCATCGCGTTGAAGAGCTGGGCGTGCGGGCACCTGCCTCGTCGCTTTGCAGGCGTCGCGCCGATGGAGTGAGCCATGTTCGAGGATCGCAGGGAGGCCGGCCGGAAACTCGCCACCGCGCTTGCGGAACTGAACCTGCGCGATCCGGTCGCGCTGGCGCTGCCGCGCGGCGGCGTTCCGGTGGCGGCCGAGATCGCCGGAGCGCTGGCCGCGCCGCTCGACCTGGTGATCGTGCGCAAGGTCGGCGTTCCCGGCAATGCGGAACTGGCCGCCGCGGCGATCGTCGACGGCGACCCGCCCGATATCGTGCTCAACCGCGAGGTGATCGAAGCATGCCGGCTGAGCGACGACAGCCTGACCGCGCTGGTGGCGCGGGAGCGGCCGGAGCTTGCGCGCCGGCGCGCCGCCTACCTCGGCAAGCGGCGGCCGGTCCCGGTTGCGGGCAAGACCGCGATCCTGGTCGATGACGGTGCAGCGACCGGAACCTCCATGAAGGCGGCGATCCGCGCGCTCAGGCGCCGCTCAGCCGCGGCCGTGGTCGCCGCGTTGCCGGTGGCGCCTGCCGCCACGGTGGACGATCTGCGACGGGAAGCCGATGTGGTCGTGTGCCTGTCCAGCCCGGCGCATTTCCGCGCGCTAGGCGATTTCTATCGCGATTTCGCGCAGTTGAGCGACGCGGACGTGCTGGCGGCGATGGAGGCCGCCGGGCATCCCCGCGCGAAGCCCGGATCATGACTGTCCACACAAGCCAAGGAGGGTGCCATGCAGATCAGGACCATGTCGAGGCTGGAATGCACGAGGGTGTTGGATGAGCACCGGCTTTGCCGGATCGCCTGTTCCAGGGATGGGCGGCCCTATGTCGTGCCGCTCTATTTCGTTCGCGACGACAGCTATCTCTACGCCTTTTCGATGCCGGGCCAGAAAATCGACTTCATGCGCGCCAACCCGCTCGTTTCGGTGGTGGTCGAGGAGCACGGCCCGAACCGGCAGTGGAAAAGCGTCGTGGTCGAAGGGCGCTATGAGGAACTGCCGGACCGGATCGGCTTCAAGCAACAGCGCGAACGCGCCTGGTCGCTGCTCAGCCACTATCCGGACTGGTGGGAGCCGGGCGCGCTGAAGCCGGTCCTGCCGCCGGTTTCCGACCATTCGCCGCACATCTTCTTCCGCATCCTCGTCGATCAGGTGTCGGGCAGGGCGGCGGAGGAATAGCGGCGGCTGAAGCGTATCGCGATCTTTCAGATTCGCTCAGTGCCCTTCAGGATTTTATTTTGCGCATGTCTTTTTCCCGAAACCGGTTCCCACTTTCGGGAGACATGCTCTATGCGAAGTTGATGGAGACCTCGCCGTGCGGGCCGAAATCGGCGGCGAGGCGGTCGCCGGGATGCGTTTCGACGGGGCGCACGAAGGAGCCGGACAGCACCACTTCGCCGGCGCGAATCTCCATGCCGTAGGTGTGCAGGCGTTCCGCCAGCCAGACGATGCCGCGCGCCGGGTGGTCGAGCACGCCGGCGCCTAGTCCGGTCTCCTCGACCTCGCCGTTACGGGTGACGATGGCGCCCATCCAGCGCAGGTCGGTCTCGCGCGCGCCGAGCCTGCGGCCGCCGGTGACGAGGCCGGCATTGGCGGCGTTGTCGGAAATGGTGTCGAAGAATGTGCGGATCTTGCCGGTTTCCCGGTTCATCCGCTCGATTCGGGTGTCGAGGATTTCCAGCGAAGGCGTCACGTAGTCGGTGGCGTCGAGCACGTCGTCGATCGACACGTCCGGCCCCTTCAGCGGCGCCTTCATGACGAAAGCGATCTCGGCCTCGACACGCGGCTGGATGAAGCGGCCGGCGGGCACCGTGCCGCCGTCGGCGAAAACCATGTCGTCGAACAGGATGCCGGAATCCGGGATGTCGATGTTGAGCGCCGATTGCATGGCCTTTGAGGTCAGGCCGATCTTCCAGCCGATGCGCTTCAGCCCGCTCGCCTGCTTGCGCTTCACAAGTGCTGCCTGCACAGCATAGGCATCGTCCATGGTAGCGCCGGGGAAGTCGAGGCTGAGCAGGCGGATTTGTTTCCGATCCTTCTCGGCCTCGAACAGGCGCCGCGCTGCGTCGTCGATCTGGTCGGGGCTCATGCCGCCGCCTCATCCATCACGCCATTCCTCAACACGCCGATCCCGTCGGCCTCGACCTCGACGACGTCGCCGGGTTTCAGCCAGATTGGCGGATCGTGCCGCGCGCCGGCGCCGGTCGGCGTGCCGGTGACGATAACATCGCCCGGGACCAGCGTGGTGAAGGTGGAGACGTAGGCGATGATTTTCCGGAAGGAGAAGATCATGCGGCCGGTGCGGTCCTGCTGGCGCACCTCGCCGTTGACGCGCGTGGTGAGCTTGATATCAGCGATCTGCGCCTCATCGGCGAACGGCACGAGCCAGGGACCGATGGAGCCGGTTCGGTCGAAGTTTTTGCCCTGGGTGACGTTGAACTTGGCGTGCCGCACCCAATCGCGGATGGTGCCCTCGTTGCACAGCGAAAGCGCCGCGATGTGGCCGAGCGCGTCCTTCTCGGCGATGCGCCGGCCGGGCTTGCCGATGACGATGACGATCTCGCCCTCGTAGTCGAGCTGCGGCGATTCCGGCGGACGCACGAGGTTTTGTCCATGGCCGACGAAGGAGCGCGGGAAGCGGATGAACAGCGACGGATTGGATTGCGCCGCCTGCCCGTCCTTGTACTCCTCGTTGCGGTCGGGGAAGTTGACGCCGACGCAGATGATCTTCTCCGGCGCCGGCACCGGGATTTCGTAGGCGATGTCGGCCTCAGTGAAGTTCGGAGACAAGGCGGCGGCTTCCTCACCGAGGCGGGTGAGCGCACCGGCCTCGATCACCTCGCGCAAGCTGGGCCATTTCGCGCCGTGGCGGGCCGACAAGTCGACCACGCCCTTTTCGGTGACGGCGCCGTAGCGAATGCGGCCGGCGGCAGTGAAGGTGGCGAGGCGTAGGGTCATGCTGCCACTCCGCTCATGGCGCGACGATCGGTGTTGCGGCGAGGTCGGACGCGCGTGGTTCCACGCCTGCAAACACGGAGCCTTCCTCGAACCAGCTTCGCGGCGCCGGCGCCCCCCACAGCGTCTGACGTTGCGGGTCCTTTAGGTCCCAGCGGATCGGTTCGAGGTCGGGATCGACGGTCTGGTAGTCGGAGCAGTAGATTTCGATGCGGTGATTGTCCGGATCGCGGATGTAGAGGAAGAAGGCGTTGGAGATGCCGTGGCGGCCGGGACCGCGCTCAATGTTCGAGATGTAGCCTGTGGTCGCCATCAGGTCGAGCAGGTCGATGATGTTGAGCGGCGTCGGCACCCAGAAGGCGACGTGGTGCAGGCGCGGGCCCTTGCCGTTGGTGAAGGCCATGTCGTGCACGCCGCCCTTGCGGTGCAGCCAGGCGGCCCACAGCCGCTTCGTCGCCTCGTCCTCGGTGTATTCCGTCACGCGGAAGCCGATCTCGGCATAGAAGGCGGCCGATTCGTCGACATTCGGCGAGAAGCAGTTGAAGTGGTCGATGCGCAGCGGCTTCACGCCGTGATAGAGCGCGTATTTCTGGTGGATCGGCGGCAGGCGATCCATCTTCGAATAGAATTCCAGCGGGATGCCGTGCGGGTCGCGCGTGCGGAAGGTGCGCGACTGATAGGGCCGCTCCACCCATTCCACCGGCAGGTCCTTCGCCTTGAAGAAGGCTTCGGCCTTGTCGAGATCCTCTTCCGAATAGACCTTGAAGCCGAGGTCGCGCGCTTCAGCCTTCTCGCCCTTCTTCAGGACAATGCAGTGATGGCCGCGTTCTTCCAGCGCCCGCAGGTAGATGGCGTCCTTCGTCTCGTCGGTAACCTGGAGGCCCAGCGTGTCGACGTAGAAAGCGCGGCTCCTGGCGAGATCGGTGACGATCAGTTCGACATGGGAGAGCCGCACGATGTTGAAGGGCGGGTAGAGATTGTGTTTCGGCAGCGGCATGGTTCCTCCCTCGAAATCGATAGCAGCTCAGGTGCGGCTCAGCCGCCGAGCTTGGCGATGGCGTGCGCTCCGGTGGCGAAGGCGATGTTCTTCGTCTCCATGTAGAAGTCGAAGGACCAGTCGCCGCCGTCGCGGCCGATGCCGGAATTCTTCACGCCGCCGAACGGCGTCGGCAGATGGCGCACGTTCTCGGAATTGACCCAGATCATGCCGGCTTCCAGGGCGTCGGTGAAGCGTAGCGCGCGCGTCACGTCGGCAGTCCACAGGTAGCCGGTCAGACCGTAGGTCGTGTCGTTGGCGATCTCCAGTGCCTCGGCCTCGTCCTTGAAGGGGATGGCGGTCAGCACCGGGCCGAAGATTTCCTCGCGGGCGATGCGCATTGCGTTGCTGGCGCCGGTAAACAGGGTCGGCCCGACATAGCAGCCGCCGCCCGGACCCTGGACCTTCTCGCCGCCAGCGGCGACGGTGGCGCCCTCTGCCTTGCCGATGGAAATGTATTCGAGAACCTTCTTCTCGTGCACCGGATGGATCAGCGGGCCGACGACGGTGGCCGGGTCGAGCGGGTGGCCGACCTTGATGCGCCTGGCCTTCTCGGCCACCAGTGCGGTGAACCTGTCGTACACGGAAGCCTCGACCAGCAGGCGCGAGGAGGAGGTGCAGCGCTCGCCGTTCAGCGAATAGATCATGAAGACGGCGGCGTCGGCGGCGCGTTCCAGGTCGGCGTCGGCGAAGACGATCACCGGGTTCTTGCCACCGAGTTCGAAATGCACGCGCTTCAGCGTTTCGGCGCCCTGCTTCATGATCATCGAGCCGGTGCGGCTCTCGCCGACGAAGCCGATGGCCTTGATGTCGGGGTGCTCGGTCAGCGCCCTGCCAGCATCCTCGCCCATGCCGTTGACGAGGTTCCACACGCCCTTGGGCAAGCCGGCCTCCTCGGCGATCTCGACCAGCAGGCGCGCGGTCAGCGGCGAGAACTCGGCCGGCTTGTGGACGACCGTGCAGCCGGCGGCGAGCGCCGGAGCGATTTTCCAGGTGGACAGCATGAAGGGCGTGTTCCACGGCGTGATGACACCGACCGGGCCGATGGGCGCGCGCGTCGTCATGTTGACCTGGCCCGGTCCGTAGAGGGTGCGGCCGTCGCGAGCGGAGGGCGCGCGGTCGGCGTAGAAGCGGAAGTTCTCGGCGCCCCGAAGGGCGGCCTTGGCCATGAATTTTAGCGCCTGGCCGGTGTCCATGCATTCGACGAAGGCGATTTCCTCGGCGCGGGCGACAATGGCGTCGGCGATTTTGTGCAACAGTTTCTTGCGCGCGTCGCCGGGCATCGCGGCCCAGTCGCGGAAGGCGGCCTTGGCGGCCCGCGCGGCGCGGTCGATGTCCTTGGGCTTGCCCTGCGCGACTTTCGCGATCGGCTTCAGGTCGATGGGCGAGATGGTCTCGAAGGTCGTGCCGTCGGATGCCGGCACTGCTTCGCCGCCGATCTGGTTGAGCACGCCGTCCTTGCGGAAGCGCTCGAGATAGGCTTCTGCCTTCTTCAGATTGTCATCGAGTGCGCTCACGGTGGCCTCCGTCATTTGCCCCGCAGGCGCGGGTGGATGGCATTCTTCTTCCAGGAAAGCTCCGCGTCGATCTCACGGATTTCCAGCGAAAGGGCGAAATGCGGCGTCGAAAACAGCGTTGCCAGATAACCGGTGACAGTCGCGAAGATCGCTTCGCCGGCGCGCTTCTTTTCCTCCGCGCTGCGGCCCTTGCCGATGCGGAAGTTCATGTCGATGAAGCCGTTCTGGGGCAAGCGGTCGGCGATCGCATAGGCTTCGGCACGGAAGGCGCGTACGCGCACCGCGCCGGGCTCGAACAGCCCGGTGTCGAGGATGGTGCGGGAAACGAGCGTGCACAATTCGCCCATGTCGACCGAGGCGTCGAGATTGGCCGAATATTCGATCGCCATATGCGGCAAGGCTTCCTCCTCGCGGCATCGCTGCCGTTCTTAGTTAACGTGTGAATTACATCTTGACGAGCGACTGTCAAGGTTCTTCTCTTGTTAAGAGGATGGCGCGTGCAGGATTGCCGCTTGCGGCGCGTGTCGGATATAGCGTGTCCGGTATTCGGTTCCTTTTTGGGGACCATCGTTGCCCGGAGGGAATTTTGCTACCGCCCAGCACACGTCGTTCGCTGCCGATGGCGCTGCTTCGCGCCCGCGAGGTCATCATGGCGCATTTCCGACCGATGCTGGCGCGCCACGACATCACCGAACAACAGTGGCGGGTGCTGCGCATGCTGGCGGAGGCCGGGCCGCTGGAAGCGACCGAACTCGCCAACCAGGCTTCCATCCTGCCGCCCAGCCTGACGCGCATCATCAAGGCGATGGAGGAGCGCAAGTTCATCACCCGCAGCCGCGTCAAGGACGACGGCCGCCGTGCACGGCTGGCCATCAGCCCGGCCGGGCTGGCGCTGATCGAGGAACTGGCGCCGGAGCGCGTCGCCATCTACGACGCCATCGAGAAGCGGTTCGGGGTGGAACAGCACGAAAAGCTGCTCGACATGCTGGACGGGCTGA
The DNA here is from genome assembly GCA_051954615.1 of Mesorhizobium sp. Lineage (GTDB taxonomy): Bacteria > Pseudomonadota > Alphaproteobacteria > Rhizobiales > Rhizobiaceae > Mesorhizobium. Next base: position 8,630 of record JBQCHN010000176.1, read on the forward strand.
TCCAGTCGCAGAACGGGGAGTTGCCGTAGGCAGCAGGCCCCGGCTGGACGACGGTGATGTTGCAACGCTTCAGGCGCGCTTCTCCGCGCTGCCCCGCCCTCCGCTACGGCTCCGGGCGTTCGAGCCCTTTGAAAGGTCCACCGGACCTTTCAATTCGCCTGCGGCGAACCGGGCTCTCACCCACCGAATGATCCCAGCGCGATCGGCTGCATATAGTTGCGCCCGACATAGAGCAGCGCCGCTTCCTCCGAGCCGTGGCGAATATCCACTACCCGCCCGAACATGACGTTATGGGTGCCGACCCTGTTCACCGCTTCCGTCACGCAGTCGAAGGAGACGATGGCGTCGGACAGTGCCGGCTGGCCGGACGCCATCACCTGCCAGCGGGCGGCGTCGTAGCGCTCGCCCATGTCCCTGACCGCGCCGGCGAATTTGGCCGCCAGGTGCTGGTGCGCCTGGGTGAGCACGTTGACGCAGAAGCGGCGGTTGGCGAGGAAAAGGCCGGTCTGCGCCGAGCGTTCGTTCATACACACAAGAAGAGTCGGCGGATCGTCGGAGACGGAACACATGGCGGTCGCCGTGAAGCCGCCGCGCCCGGACGGGCCGTCGGTGGTGACGATGTTGACCGGGGCGCAGACCCTTGCCATGGCGTCCCGGAATTCCAGCCTGGAAACCTGCGCCTGCATGGCGGCCTCCCTCAGCGCTGGCCTTGCTCAAGCGGCGGCAGCCAGGTATCGCCGGTCCAGCCGTTCTCGTCGTAGTCGGCCATGCAGGTGTCGACCAGCGCTTCCATCTCCTTCATGCGGCCGCCGCGCTCGGCACCCTTCAGCACCTGCAGGCGCACTTCCTCCGGCGCGCCGGCGTAGTTCAGCTCGTAGAGCGCGTGGCGGCCGCCGAACTCGGTGCCGGTGGCATCCCACAGGAGCTTCATGATCTTGATGCGCTCGACATGGCCCATGTCGTTGGAGCCGCGGACATATTGCGCCAGATAACGATCGATGTCGGGATTGGAGAAATCCCTGGCCGAGGAGGGCAGGTAGATCAGGCCCGAGGCGACGACTTTGCGCACCGTGTCGATGACGCGGGGATAGGCTTCCGACATGAAGGTACGGTAGGCGAGCGCCGATTCCAGGTTCGGCAGCACGGCGCCACCCGCCCATGGGATCGGGTTGCGCGCCATGGCGTGCGAGAAGCTCCAGAACATATGGCGCAGCGCCACGATCTCGCCCAGCGCCGCCTGATTGCCGCGGAAGGCGTCGCCACCGGTGGCGCGCAGCGCCTTGGCGAGCAGGCCGGCGAGGAAATCCAGCTTCACCGAAAAGCGCGTGCAGCCCTGGAAGCAGTAGCCGTGCATGAAGCCCGACGCCGGGTGGAACGACAGGATTTTTTGCGCGTCGCGCAGCACCAGCACGTCTTCCCAGGGAATGAAGACGTTGTCGAGCACGAGGATTGCGTCGTTCTCGTCGAATCGCGACGACAGCGGATAGTCGAAGGGGTGGCCGACCGTGTTGGTCGTCTGCTCGTAGGAGACGCGGCAGAACATCTTTATGCCCGGCGCATTCATCGGCACGATGAACATCACCGACAGCGACGGGTCCTCCGTCACCGTGGCCGAGCTTTGCGCCAGGAAATTGTAGTGGGTGAGCGCCGAGGACGTCGCCACCACCTTGGCGCCGGAGACCCAGATGCCGGCGTCGTTCTCCTTGGTGATGTGGACGAACACGTCCTTCACCTGCTCGGCCGGCTTGTGGCGGTCGATCGGCGGGTTGACGATGGCGTGGTTCATGAACAGGACGGCTTCCTGCGCCCGTTTATGCCAGGCGCGGGCGTTGTCCTTGAACGGGCCGTACCATTCGGCGTTGGCGCCGAGCGTATTCATCAGCGCCGCCTTGTAGTCGGCGGTGCGGCCCATCCAGCCATAGGTCATGCGCGACCAGTGGGCGATGGCGCCCTGCTGGGCGACGAGGTCGTCCACCGAATGGGCGACGCGGAAATATTTGTGCGTGTAGCCGCCAGAGCCGGTGTCGGTCGGCGAGGTCAGCACGCCCTGCTGGGCCGGATCGTGCAGCGCGTCGTAGAGTCGGGCCAGAGAGCGCGCGGCGTTGCGCATGGCGGGATGGGCGGTGACGTCGGTGATGCGCTCGCCGTTGATATAGACCTCGCGGCCGTCGCGCAGGCTTTCGAGATATTCAGCCCCGGTGAATGGGCGCTTCGTGTCGGCGCGAAAATCTTCCGATCGCATCATGTTCCTCCCTTAACGCGTTAAGAGTAGCGTCGGACCGAACGCCGGGTTATGGAGGAAAGGATAAAACCGCTTGGACTTTTTCGGGCAGCATGGATCGCGACGTCATTCCCGAATTCTTCGTCTACGGCGTGCCAGCGCGCCGGCTCGCCGTCGGCTTCGTTCATGTCGAGACGGTGCGTCAGCGTGAAAGCATCCACCGGGGTCAGGTGGCGGCGCATCGGCATCCCCAGATGGCGCAGATCACCTTCTGGACCGGCGGTTCGGGTGTCTATGCCATCGAGGACGAGACATGGACTTTTTCGGCGCCGACGGTGAGCTTCGTGCCGGCCGGCATCGTCCACGGCTTCACCATAGAACCAGGAACGGACGCCATCGTCGTCTCGGTGGCGGAGGACGCGCTGGCGGCGATCTCTGGCCAGTCGCTGCTTGCGCTGGACCAACCCGTCTTCGTTTCCGGCCACGGCGAGCCGATGCTGTGGGGCAAGCTCGAACAGGCGATGCTGACCATCCAGTCGGAGTATCGCGACGCGCTGCCCGGCATGGAGACGGTGCTGCCGCCTATGATCGCGGTGGCGCTGTCGGGCATCGCGCGGCTGGCGTCTGAACGGCAGGCGATAACGCTGCCGGCGCCGGTGGCGCTGGCGGGACGGCTGCGGCGGCTGGTCGACCGGCATTTCCGGGACGACTGGCCGGTCGAGCGCTACGTCGCCGAACTCGGCAGCACCCGCCATCTGGTCGACAAGGCCGCGCGCGAGGTGCTGGGCGTCGGCGTCAGGCAGGCAGTCGGCGAGCGCCGGCTGGTGGAAGCCAAGCGGCTTCTGCTGTTCACCGTGCGTGCGGTGGAAGACATCGCCTACGATTGCGGCTTCAACGACCCCGCCTATTTCTCGCGCTTCTTCCGGCAGGCGACCGGCTCGTCGCCGGCGGCTTGGAGGCGGGAGCATCTGGCGCTGCCCACACGAGCCTAGGTAGCGCCGTCAGTCCGAGATCGGGAAGAGCATCGACGGCTTACCCGGCCGCCTTCAGCCCTGCATCCAACCCTTCGGCGATCCTGGCCACGTCCTTTGCCGTGATGATGAGCGGCGGCGACAGGATGATCATGTTGCCCGACACGCGCAGCATGACGCCGGCTTCGTAGGCGGCGTCGGCGACCTTGCCCATCGTCTTCTTGTCGGCCGGCTTCTTCGTCGCGCGATCGGCCACCAGTTCGATGCCTGCCATCAGGCCCTTGCTGCGCATGTCGCCGACAAGGTGGTGCCTCGCCTTCAGGTCTTCCAGCGCCTTCGCCAATTCGGCGCCGCGCGCGGCGGCGTTCTCGTTGAGTTTCAGCCGCTTCGTCTCGGCAAGGGCCGCGATGCCCGCCGCGCAGCCGACCGGGTGGCCGGAATAGGTGTAGCCGTGGCCGATGGCGCCGAAGCTGGTCTTGTCGGCCTCGAAGACGTCGGCGACCTTCTGAGAGATCAGTGTCGCGCCGAGCGGGAAATAGCCGGAGGTGATCGCCTTGGCGATGGTCATGAAATCCGGCTTCACGCCCCACAGCCTGGAGCCCGACCAGGCGCCGGTGCGACCGAAGGCCGTCACCACCTCGTCGGCGATCAGCAGGATGTCGTGGCGGTCGCAGATTTCGCGCACCAGCGGCATGAAGGTTTCCGGCGGCACGATGACGCCGCCGGCGCCCAGCACCGGCTCCATGATGAAGGCGGCGATGGTGTCGGCGCCCTGGAAAGCGATCTCCTCCTCGATGGCACGGGCGCAAAGCTGCGCCAGCTTGACCGGATCGGATTCGTCGAACGGGTTGCGGTAGGTCCACGGCGCCGGCGTGTGGAAGACACCGGGCAGCAGCGGCTCGTAGTTGCGGCGGAAATTGGCGTTGCCGTTGACGGATGCTCCGCCGAAATGGGTGCCATGGTAGCCCTTCTTCAGCGCCAGGAACTTTGTCCGGTCGGCCTGGCCGCGGATCTTCCAGTACTGGCGCGAGAGCCTGAGCGCGGTTTCCACAGAATCGGAGCCGCCCGAGGTGAAGAAGGCGCGTACCATGCCTTCCGGTTCGAACCATTGCGTCAGTTCGTAGGCGAGTTCGATGGACGGACCGGTCGAGGTGCCGCGAAAGCCGGAATAGTAGGGCAGGGCGGACAGTTGGTCGGCGATGGCCCTCTTGATCGGGTCGCAGCTGTAGCCGAGGTTGACGTTCCACAGCCCGCCGACGGCGTCGAGCACGGTGCGGCCTTCGATATCGGTCACCTCGGCTCCTTCGCCCTTCATGATGACCTTCGGCGGGTTGCCGCGCATCTCCGCCGGATGCGCCATCGGGTGCCAGATCGGCTTGGCATTGTTTTCGACGAGGAAGTTGGTGTCGCGCATATCAGGGCACTCCAGGGGTCAGGAAAAAGCGATACCGAAATGGCCGAGAGCCTCGGCATAGGATTTGGCGGGTTGCGCCACGTCGAACCATACAGCGGTCATGCCCGCTGCCAGTGCGCCGTCGATATTGCGTTTCTGGTCGTCGACGAAGACGCAATCCCCGATCGGCAGGCCGAGCGCGTCGCAGACCGACTGGTAGGCGCGGGCGTCGGGCTTGAGGACGCCGGTATAGGTGGCGTCGACGATTGTCTCGAACAGCGAAAGCAGCGGCAGGCGAGCGCGGAAATCGACGCCGTAGAACAGGTCGAGCTCGTTGGAGAGGATGGCCAGGCGAATCCCGGCTTCATGTGCTGCGCGGATGGCGCGGTCGGCCTCGGGCCGCACAACGGCTTCCGGTTCGGCGCCGCGGGCCCGGCGCACGAAGGTGGACATGTCCGCCCAGTCCTCGCCCACAAGAGCGCCGACTTCGCGTGTGCGCGTCTTCCAGTAGTCGCGCTCGCTGATTTCGTCGGCCTGCATGGAGCGCCACAGCGGGTCGTTGGCGGGATCGAACGGCCCGCGCCATCCAAGCGTTCCGGCCCTCAGCCCGAGCGCCCGTTCGGTCAGCGCATGCGTTTCGAACAGCGTCTTCGTCACCACGCCGCCGAAGTCGAGAACGAGGGCCTTTGGATGCGCGCTCATGCAGCCGCCTCGCCCTTGCGAACACCCGGCGCAACGATGCCTTCGGCGACCCAACGATCGAAAATCTCCAGCGCCTTTGCGGCAAACGCGGGATCGTTGATGTGGCCGGCGACCTCGTGCATCTCGACGGAAGCCGGAACGGCGGCACGCATCTCCTCGACGAAGGCGGCGAGCGCATCGGGCTCGTAGAGCGGTTCGCCCTGCTGGTCCCATTGCTGGATGCCGCCGGCGGGCAGGATGAAGACGGTCGGCGCGGTGGCACCCGCCAGCTTGGCGCCGATAGCGCGGGCGATCTCGCGGCGCGTCGGCCCGTCGGAGGTGACGGAAGCGAGCAGGCGGTTGTGGGCGTGGTAGGGCCGGTCGGCGAAGCGCGGCGGCACCGGCTGCCAGGTCGGGAAATCCACCATGTCGACGGCGCCAGGCGCAACGATCTGCGGGATGCCGGCGCGGCCGGCGTTCTCCAGCCGGTCGGCGCCGGAGCTGACGACCGAGCCTGCATGGTGGTTGGCGAGTTCCTGCAAGGACAGGTCGAAGACGGCGGCAAAGCCGCGCTGGGCGGCGATCGCTTCCAGCGCGCGGCCACCCATGCCGGTGGTGTGGAAGACGACGACCTCGTAGCCGCGCCGCTCCAGTTCCGGCTTCAGCGTCACCATGTAGGCGAGGCAGCTCTTGCCCAGCGAACTCATGCCGATCACCGGCCGGTCGGCCGGTGGGACGACTGCGGCCCGCGCCGCGCCGACCACCGCGCCGCAAGCCTGTGACAGCACCGCCTTGCAGGCGCCGTTCAGGCCATAGAGGCCGCCCGCCCACAGGATCATCATCAGGTCGCCGGCGATGCGCTCAGGCGGCACCAGATGCGAATAGGCGATGGTGGAGACGACGAATTTCGGCACGCCGAGCGGCAGTGTAAGCGCCACGTCCAGCGCAAGGTCGGTGCCCATGGTGCCGCCGAGGGCGATCATGCCGTCGATTGCACCGCGCTCGTTGAGCGAGCGTGCGAGGTTCGCGGCGCCTTTCGCCATCAGCGTCATGGCGGTGTTCTCGTCGCCGCTGGCGGCGATCGCCTCGATCGTTGTGCCGGCGGAGGCGGCCACGGCGTGCCGGTCGTGGTCGGGCACATAGGGCGGATCGCCCAGCACGCTGACGTCCATCATGACGGCGCGGCCGCCGACGGCTTCGATGCGTTCGCGCATGAACAGCAATTCGTCGGCCTTGGTGTCGCCGGTGCCGATCATCAGGATGCGGGGTTCGTTCTTCAAGCCGTTGGTCTCCATCGTCATGCCTGCTTGAGCTGCGGCGTCGCGGCGCCGCCGTAGAGCCGCTCGCCGATCTCACGACCGGCCGCAGCCACCAGCATGCCGTAGCGGTCGAGGTCGCCGCGGGTGACGCGCGAGCGCGGCGCGGCGAGCGCGATGGCGCCGATCGCCAGGCCGGCCGCGTTGAGGATGGGTGCGGCCGCGCTGTCCACACCCTCCTCGAAACCCTGCGAGCCGATGGAGTAGCCGCGCCGGCGGGCGTCCTCGACATGGCTCGCCAGCGACTCCGGATCGACGATGGTATGCGGCGTGTAGATCTCGAAGTTGCCGGTCATCGCGGCGGCGCGGACGCGTGGCTCGGCGAAGGCGAGGAAGGCGATGCCGGAAGCGGTGGCGTGCAGCGGCAGCTGCTCGCCCAGCGGCACGAAGATGCGGTTGGCCTTGGCGGACTCCACCACATGGACGGAGACGAGGCCGCGCCTGGAATGTTCGGACAGGTGCGCCGTTTCGCCGGTCGCGGCGGCAAGCCTGTCCACCACCGGTGCGCCGGTGCGCAGGAAGGGGAAATGCGCCTCGCGCATCAGCGCCAGACGCGCGATACCGGCGCCCAACCGATAGAGACGGGTGCCGCCGTCCTGCTCGACCAGGCCGTTGTCGATGAGGGCGACCAACAGCCGGCGCGTCGTCGCCTTGTCGAAGTCGGCGGCCCGGGCGATGTCGGCCAGCGCCATCTCGGCGCCGCCGCTGCCCAGCACATCCAGCAGCGACACGGCTTTGCCCACCGTGCTCATCCCTGCGCTCCTCCCAAACTACTTAACGCGCGAATTAACTTGACAGGTTCGGCGATCCTTTGCAAGTCTATATGCGAAATGCCGTTGAAAATAATGAAACGACGCGGGAACCGCGCGGCGGCACAGGGAATGCTCGGATCCGGCGCGAGGCGCCTGGCAGGAGGGAGGCAGACATGACGACGATCGATACGGACAAGACAGCGCCTGCGACGGGCGAAGCGAACCGGCTGCGCCGCAACAGCCTTGGCGTCGGCGCGGTGACGTTCCTGGTGGTGTCGGCGGCGGCACCGCTGACGGCGGTGGCCGGCGGCGTGCCGCTTTCCATGCTGATGGGCAACGGCGCCGGCATTCCCGGCACCTTCCTGCTTGTCACTCTCCTGCTGCTGGTCTTCGCCGTCGGCTACGTCGCGATGGCGCGGCATGTGGCGAATGCCGGCGCCTTCTACGCCTATACGGC